>CALXJA010000234.1 GCA_944388465.1 uncultured Emergencia sp. | reverse complement strand
AAAGAATATGATTCCGGCAAAAAGATGCCTGTCCGTTTTCTGCAGCGGCAGAGAAGAACTTTTCCATGGCGCGGACAGAACAGGTATGATAAAATGTACAAAACAAATCGGGAAGACGGGAGGAGCCGATGAAGAACGCTTTAAAACACAGAATGCAGAATGTTAACGTATTGGTTATAGTGGATGCAGAGGGACGGGTAATGTACTATGAGGACTATAACGATACAATTATCAGCAAGTCGATAGACAGTATCGTAGGCCGGTCCCTTCTTGAACTGTATCCTTATTTTGAGGAGCAAGAACCCACTGTGTTTAAAGCGATGAAAGCGCGCCGGGCAATTCTCAATGAATATCAGCTCCTTACCATAGACGGACGGGTAAAAAAAGCATTAAATTCGGCTTTTCCCCTGATCAGTAACGGAAAGGTTATCGGAGGACTGGTTGTTTCCATCGAACTCGACGATAAGATAGAGGATCGCAGAAAAAAGAAGAATCTGCTGTCCAGATACAGTTTTGACGATATTATTACAGAGGACGAGGCGTTTAATCAGGCTCTCAGCAGGCTGAAGAAGATTGCCGGAAACGATTCCAGCATCCTGATCACCGGGGAGACCGGCACCGGTAAAGAACTGATCGCCCACGCGGTGCACGATGCCAGCCGCCGGAGAGAAAAGCCTCTGTTCATCCAGAACTGCGCTTCGATTCCCGCTACGCTTATGGAGAGTATCCTGTTCGGTACGGTAAAAGGCAGCTTTACGGGCGCGATGGATAAGGAGGGTATCTTTGAAGCGGCCGACGGAGGAACGATTTTTCTCGACGAGATCAATTCCATGCCTCTCGAACTGCAGGGAAAAATTCTGCGGGCTATTGAAAACAAAACGATCAACAGGGTCGGTGAAAATCAGCCGAGGGATATCGATGTGCGGGTGATTGCCGCGGCCAACGAAAGTCTGGAGGACAAAGTCAGAGCGGGGCAGTTTCGAGAGGATCTTTATTATCGGTTGAATACCATAGAGTTTCGCATTCCTCCGCTGCGGGAGAGAAAAGGGGATATCCTGGTGCTGGCGGAGTACTATCTGGAGTATTACAATGCAGTGATGGACAAACAGGTTACCGGCTTTGATCAGGAGGTGAAGGATATCTTTGCGGCGAACAGATGGAGAGGAAATGTGCGGGAACTGAAAAACGTGGTGGAGTATATCGTAAATGTAAAAGACAGCGGCATCGCGGCTGCCTGCGATCTTCCCGAGTACATGAACCGTCAGGAAGAGAGAAAAGAAGGTACAGGCAGAGATGCAGAAGCGCTTTCTGATCCGATTTCCCGCGTCACAGGGGACACTCTTCCGGAAAAGCTTGCAGAGATAGAGAAGTCCCTGATCGAAGAAGCGTTCAGGAGCTGTCGGTACAATGTTTCTCGGACGGCACAGAAACTGGGTATACCAAAACAGACTCTCTATTACAAGCTGAAAAAGTATGAAATTTGAGAAAAAAATATGAAGATCCATAAAATTTTATAGAAATATATACAGTCGAAAATCTGAGAACAGGAGACGGGCATGCCTGCTCAGAGCCGGGAAAATCCTGACAGGCGTTCTGAACCAAGGCTCTTTTCTGTATTTTCCAAAGAAAACAACTATTCTAAAATTGTAAAAATACATCTCCGGAGATCGAAATTTTACTTTCAGTCTCCGTCTTTTATTTTGGCATGGGAATTGCTTTTTATTATCACAAAAGTACTTTAAGAATGTTTCGTCAGGATCATGATCTGCAATTAAGGAGAGGAAAAAAATAATATGGAAAAGAAAGGAATGACAGGAAAGGATTATTTCGCGCTGGCTTTCGGCAGCATGATCGGTATCGGCTGGGTTGTTTCCGCGCCTCTGTGGATCAGCAACGCCGGATCCGCCGGAGCGGTAATCGGGATGATTCTGACTGCACTAATTGTTATACCTATTGGATTTGTTTATTCGGAATTGTGTACCAGTGTCAACGTGATCGGCGGTGAATTCGCCTATACTTATCGATTTTTGGGGAGACTGCCCGGATTTTGCACCGGCTGGGTACTGATCCTGGGTTATGTAACCATGCTGCCCTGGGTGGTGCTCTCGGTTTCGTCCATGCTGGCCTATCTGTTCCCGCAGGTTCGGGAGATACCGCTGTATACGGTTTTGGACAACACTCTTTATCTGCCGGAGGTAATCATAGGCCTGATTATGATCTGGGGCCTGACCTATCTGAACATACGCGGCGTAGAATCTTCGAAGAAGTTTCAGAACGTGGCTACGGCGCTGCTGCTCTTGACCTTCGCCATCTTTTTCATCGGATGTTTCGCAGCCGGAAATACGGAGAACCTGAAACCGGCCTTTTCCGAGGGAGGAAAGATCAACGGAATCATGTTGGCCATTGCGTCTATGATCTTCTTCATGAACGGATTTGATACCATTCCAAAGACGGCGGACGAGTCGGACAAGAATATCAACGCCAGAAGTCTGGCCAAGGCGCTGGTGGGTACGATTCTGCTGGGAAGCTTCATCTATCTCATGGTTATCGTCTGTGCAGGTTTGGTCATGTCGCCGGCGGATCAGGTCAACCTGGGCGATCTGCCTCTGGTAGCCGCATATGAAAATGCCACCGGTTCCAAACTGCTGGTTGTGATCATGATCATTGGCACCATGATGGGTGTTTTGACTACGTTTAACGGCTTTCTCCTGGCTGGCGCAAAGCTGATCAGCGCTTTTGCCGGAGCGGGATTCCTCGGAAAGAGCCTGGGAGAGACCGACGATAAAACCGGAATGCCGAAGAAGACGCTCCTGCTCCTTGCCGTCATTTCTACGGCGGGAATGTTCCTGGGAAGAGGACTGCTGGCGCCGCTGATTACCCTCGGAGGTCTGGCCTTCCTGATCGCATGGCTGTTCGTTTCTCTGTCGGATATGCGCTATCGTAAAGTGGAGCCTGACGCTCTGCGGCCGTTCAGCGTACCGGGAGGAAAGGCGGTTATCGGTTTGGCGATTTTCATTTGCGTCGCGCTGATCGTGCTGATGCTGATACCGGGTACGCTGATTTCCATCGGTACGGTGGAATATGTGCTTTTGATCGGCTGGGCGGCAGTAGGCGCAGTGCTTTACGCGATTTATAGAAAACAGGATATCTATATTAAAGAAAAGTAAGGTATTTTCTTTGATATTCCGGAAATATCGAAAAACGATATTTCCTGCATAATAATAAAGAAGAGGTGACATAAAATGGCAGCAAAACACTTTGGTATTTTAGGATTTCCGTGGGACGGCGGAGCTTCTCTGGGACGCCCGGGAGCAAGATACGCCCCGAAAGAAGTAAGAGAGGCCTTCGGTTGGTTCAAAGGACGGATCCAGGACGAACAGGTTTATCATGTAGAGTCCAGAAAGAACTACAATGTCAACGCGGATCAGATTCTGGACTACGGCGATATCGACATTGTGGCCTACGATGAACAGCAGACCATCCAGAACGCTTATCAGTCAACAAAGGAGATCATTGAAAAAGACGGATTCCCGTTTATCATCGGTGGAGACCATTCCATTTCCTATCCGATCATCAAGGCGCTCCACGATACCTGCACCGGTCAGGTGGGTATCATCCACTTTGACGCTCACCTGGATCTGGTGGATGAAAACCATCTGCAGGGTAAATATTCCCAGAGCAGTGAGATTCGCCGGGCTCTGGAACTGGAGAGAGTTCAGCCGGAAAACATCGTCCAGATCGGTGTAAGAGGATTCAACTATCCGTGGTACAGAGACTATCTCAAGGATATCGGCATTAAGCAGTATACGGCTTATGACGTTCACAAAGGAGACCCGGAAAAGATTGCAGACGAGACTCTGGAGAGGCTTTCGGGCTGTGACAAGATCTATCTGACCTTCGATATCGACGTGATGGACCCTGCATTTGTTCCGGGTACCGGCGCTGACGAACCGTTCGGGCTTCTGCCGTTCCAGTGCATGGTTATGCTCAATAAGATGTACGACAAGGTTGACGCGTTCGATATCGCAGAAGTCAATCCGACCTTCGATACCCACGGTATCACTACGGCGGTGGCTTCCAGAATCATGTTTGAGTGTTTCATCAATAAATTCGGTAAATAAAAACGGAAGGGAGAAGCGGCATGTACGACTTTAAAATAAAGGATGCGGCCTACGATGTTGAAGCGATAAGAAAAGAATTCTACCGGGGTAAAGGTCTCAACGCGGTCAAGAGGCTGGAGAAAAACGGATTTTCGGCTTACTACGCGGAGGATTGCAGCGAAGCAGGAAAGATTTTGCTGAGCCTGATTCCCGACAATTCCACCATTGGCGTAGGGGATTCCCATACTGTGTACGCCCTGGATCTGGATGACGAGCTGAGGAGGAAGGGCTGCACAGCAATTCCCAATATTGCCGCTCTCAACCTGCACAGCTACCGGAGCGAGTCCTACGGTTACATCAAAGCGCCGACCCGAGAAGAAGCGAGAGCGATTTTGGCCGAGTATCTGACCAGCAATGTATTTTTGCTCGGAGCCAACGCCATTACCATGAAGGGTGAAATCGTCAACGTGGACGGCGTGGGAAACCGGATAGCCGGAAGTCTCTACGGCGCCGACCGGATTATCGTCGTGGCCGGCGTAAATAAACTGGTTCCAGACGAAAATGCGGCCAGGGAGCGAATCCGCTTTATCGCTGCGCCGATGGACAACCTGAAGTACGGCGATACCTGTGCGTGCGTGCAGACCGGGATATGCCCGAGCTGCGGAAGTCCGAAGCGAATCTGCAACATCACATCGATCATCCATAAAAAGCCTATCGAATCGGATTTTCACGTGATCATCGTCGGCGAAGAGCTGGGCTTTTAATAAAAGAATACGCTAAAAACCGAGGCCTGCCTGGCCTCGGTTTGCGTTTTTACGTGACTTATTCTTTTGACCTGACGGCCTGTTCAAGGGCAGCGTCGGTTTTGCAGCTTCCGAGCAGGCCGTACTGCTCGAAATTCTGATTTTGGCGGTCCGGTTAACGTGAGCCGCAGGACGCAGAACCTTCGGTCTACATCTCCTTTTTATATACGATGGAAAAACCGTCGCACGGATATTCGGTGATAGCTTTTCCTCCCTCAAGATAGGTGTGGCCGATGGAAACGTCGTGTTCACCGGAAGTTTTTCCTTCGTGAATCTTATGCAGAGCGTCTGCGGTTTCCTGCAGCTTGGACCAGGGAGCGATAAAATCGTTGTGGGAACAGTACAGGCGTACATCCTGAGGAATTTCCCGAACCAGCTTTTCCATCGTGGCCGTGTAGTCCTCTACGTTGCCGCGGCCGAATTCAGGGCAGTCGAAGTGAGCGTAGAGAGCGCCCAGGTAGAAGGTGTCTCCGGTAAAGAGGATTTTGTTCGCTTCGTCGTAGAGCATAATGGAATCGGCTGAGTGGCCGGGAGTGTGGATTACCTTCAGACTCCGTCCGCCCAGGTCGATCATCTGTCCGTCCGTCAGAGTTTCATAGGTATAAGGTGGGATGTGGAAGGCGTTCGGATCCAGGGTCTTTGGATAACCGAACTGGAACATCTCTTCGTCAATCTGAGCGCCCAATGCTTCTTTCGGCAGCCCTTTTTCGGCCACCGCTTTTGCATATGGATCGTCGTAAATGTGCATCGGCTGAAACAGGTAGTTGTAGCCGATATGATCGAAGTGGAAGTGGCTGTTGACCGCGAAGATCTCGCCGCTGTAGAGCTCGTCGATCAGCGGCTTCAGCGGACAGAAGCCTTCGCCGGTGTCGAGGAGAAGCGCACGCTTTTCACCGATGATCAAATAGATGTTCACCTCCTGAAAGTGCTGTGGTTCGCATATGGCGTATACGTTTCCCGGCAGTCGGTAGACTTCGTACCAATCGCAGCCGTTTTTCACATCGACTTTCTCGTACTTTTTGTAGTATTCTCTTGGATAATTTTCTAACCAGGCCATGTTTATCTCTCCTTATTTAATAGAATAGCATATCGGGATCGGTCAGCTCTCGCTGCAGAGTTTTAAAAATCGTTTTAGTGCCGGGTGCTCTTCGTCGTAGCGGTAAAAGATACCGAATGGGATGCGCGGAAGATCGGATACCGGGATATAGAGAAGCTGCGGATCACGGATCTTGGGGACATCCGGGTAAAGGGTATAGCCAAGACCGGCTTTCACCAGCGTAAGGGCGCTTTCGATGCCTTCCGTGAGGTAGCGCTCTTCGGGGGTAAGACGCGGAAGCTGGCTGCTCTGTATGGCGAAGATGGTGTTGGAAAGATGCCGCGGAGAGCAGGCGACGAAGCTGCCGGTCAGCATCTCCTGTGTCAGTCTGCTGTATCGTGCGAAGGGATGACC
>CALXJA010000233.1 GCA_944388465.1 uncultured Emergencia sp. | reverse complement strand
CCGGAGGCCTGCGCGGGAAGGCTGGAAGGCAATCCGGTGCGGGAGGATATCGAGGAGGCCGGTGCGATCTGCGGTATCGATTATATCGTCAACGTGGTGCTGGATGAACATAAAAAAGTTATCATGGCGGCTGCGGGCGATGCGGTAAAAGCTCACAGAGAGGCCTGCCGTTTCCTGGATAAGATTTACAGAAAAGAAATTCCGCAGCGGGCGGACATTGTCCTGGTATCCCAGGGCGGAGCGCCCAAAGATCTGAACCTGTATCAGACGCAGAAAGCGCTGGACAACGCTAAGCACGCTGTGAAAAAAGGCGGTATCATCATTCTCATCGGATCCTGCAAAGAGGGACTGGGTGAGCATGTGTTTGAAGAGTGGATGACCACATCTCCGGATCCGGCATCCATGATTACCCGAATCGAAAAGGATTTCCAGCTCGGAGGACATAAGGCGGCAGCCATTGCCATGGTTCTCGAGAATGCAGATATATATCTGGTATCTGATCTGCCGGATGATTTCGTACGGAAGATCTTTCTGGAGCCCAAGCCTTCTGTTCAGGAAGCGCTGGACTGTGCCTTTGAGAAACTGGGAAAAGATGCAAAAGTTCTGGCAATGCCTTACGGCGGGTCAACACTTCCCTGCGTCGCAGAATAAAAATATTGATCAAGGAGCGTAAAAAGAATGGATTATGCAAAAGAGTCCCTGAGACTTCATGGAGAGTGGAAGGGCAAAATCGAAGTGGTATCTAGAGTGCCGGTTGCAACCAAAGAGGATCTGTCTCTGGCTTATACACCGGGTGTTGCACAGCCTTGTCTTGAAATTCAGAAGGATGTGGACAAGAGCTATGAATACACAAGACGCCATAATATGTGTCTGGTTGTAACGGACGGATCTGCCGTACTGGGTCTGGGCGATATCGGACCGGAAGCAGGTATGCCGGTTATGGAAGGAAAATGCGTGCTGTTCAAAGCTTTCGGCGATGTGGACGCATTTCCGCTGTGCATTAAGAGCAAAGATGTGGATGAAATCGTAAATACCATCTATATGATCTCCGGCAGCTTCGGCGGCGTTAACCTGGAAGACATCGCAGCTCCCAGATGTTTCGAGATCGAAAAGAAACTGAAAGAAAAATGCGATATTCCGATTTTCCATGACGACCAGCACGGAACAGCCGTTATCACTCTGGCAGGTATAAAAAATGCTCTGAAACTGGTGGGCAAGAAAATTGACGAGATCAAGGTAGTGGTAAACGGAGCCGGCGCCGCAGCCATCTCCATTACAAAACTTCTTCTTTCAGCAGGCGTGAAGAATGCAGTTCTCTGCGACAGAAAAGGCGCGATCTATGATGGAAGAGCAGAGGGCATGAACCCTGTAAAAGAAGAGATGGCCAAGATCACCAACCTGGAGAAAAAATCCGGCAGCCTGGCTGATATGCTGGTAGGCGCCGACGTATTTATCGGCGTGAGCGCACCGGGCGTAGTTACCACAGATATGGTGAAGACCGTGGCAAAAGACGCGATTATTTTCGCATGTGCCAACCCGACGCCGGAAATCTTCCCGGAGGACGCAAAGGCAGGCGGAGCAAGAGTAATCGCTACCGGAAGAAGTGATTTCCCGAACCAGTGCAACAACGTACTGGCATTCCCGGGTATCTTCCGCGGAACTTTCGACGTACGTGCAAAAGACATCAACGATGAGATGAAGATCGCAGCAGCTGACGCCATCGCAGGTCTGATCAGTGATGATGAGCTGAATGAAGAGTATATTCTTCCGGCAGCATTTGATCCCCGCGTAGGAAAAGCCGTGGCAGCAGCTGTAGCAGAAGCAGCTAGAAAATCTGGCGTAGCCAGAATCTAAGATAATTTATAAAATAAGGAGAAAAGAAAATGGATGCTGAATTAAAGAAAAGCTTACAGAAGTTTGCAACACAGATCCGTATCGGCGCCGTTGAGTCTATCAAATCTCGTGGTTTCGGACACATCGGCGGATCACTTAGCATATGCGATGCACTTGCGGTACTCTATGGATCACAGATGACGGTAGATCCCAAAAATCCGAAGATGCCGGAAAGAGATAAACTGGTATGTTCCAAAGGTCATGCCGGCCCGGCTGTATATGCTACACTGGCTCTGAAAGGTTTCTATCCCTATGATGAAATCAAAACGCTGAACCAGCCAGGCACCAACTTCCCCAGCCACTGTGACACCAACAAAACGCCGGGTATCGATATGACAACCGGTTCTCTGGGACAGGGAACATCTACCGCATGCGGTATTGCGCTTGCTGACAAGCTGAGAAATCATGACTGCCGTACTTTCCTGATCGTCGGCGACGGCGAGATCAATGAAGGACAGTGCTGGGAGGCGTTTATGTTCGCAGCCGCCAAAAAGCTGTCAAATCTGGTTGTACTGATTGACTGGAATAAAAAACAGCTGGACGGTTATACCAAAGACGTTCTCAACAATGAAAATCTGGATGGAAAAATGGCAGCTTTTGGTTTTGAAACTGTCAGAATCAACGGCAACGATGTGGAAGCTCTCTACGACGCTCTGGAAAACACGAAAAAGGGCGGAGACAAACCGTACGCTATCGTAATGGATACCATTAAAGGCTGTGGTGTGAAAGAAGTAGAAGAGACTATGAGCAATCATAGTATGACTGTTGGTGCAGACAAGTTTGACGCATGGTTAAGCGAGCTGAACGAAAAACTCGCTGCTATGGAATAAGCGGAGGGTAAGAGATGAATATTGTATA
>CALXJA010000232.1 GCA_944388465.1 uncultured Emergencia sp. | reverse complement strand
CTTTATCATCAGTGTCTCATGCGGGTGTCGGAAAAGCTGAATCGGGAAGACGCCTGGGAAACGGTGACACCGGAGGAATGCCGGGCTATGGTGGCTGAGATCATTGACAGGGAAACGGTGACCTATCGCGAGGGTGTTTTCGCTTTCAGCGGAGAGGAAAGTTACAAGGCTAAACGCATAGAGAACACCTGTGTCCAGGTCTGCTGGGCGCTGATCGAACAGGTTCGTCAGGGGAAGATCAAAGAGAGCCGCTATGAGGCAGCTTTTGGCAGAAGGTATGAAATTCCGCCGGTAAAGGTGGAGTGCGGAAGCGAGACCGTATACATTGAAGGGAAAATCGACCGTCTGGATATTTTGGAAGACGACCGGGTCAAGATCATCGATTACAAAACCGGAAAAGAAAATTTTAATATTTATGAAGCAAGGGGTGGATATCGTCTTCAACTTATGTTATACTTAAAAGCGGCTCAGGAAGAAACGAGAAAACCGGCGGGTGTATTCTACTTTCTGATCCACGACCCTGACGTGGAACTGAGCGGTGCCGAAGACGAAATTTCCGAAAAAATTTCCAAAGAAATGAGGAAATCTTTTCGATTAAATGGTATAATGGTCAACGACAGTCGGGTTATCCGGGATATCGCCGGAGAATTTCAGGGCTATTCGGATATCGTTCCTCTTCGCAGCGGCCGGGAAGGCATCAAAGGGACATCCGAGGGCGTTCTTCTGGAAGAGGAGGAGTTCGCCGAACTGCAGCAGGCGATAGATCAGCAGATCCATAAGCTTTGTGAACAGTTGCTGCAGGGACGCATTGCCATCGCGCCGAAAAAGACCGACAGAGAATCGGCCTGTACCTACTGCCCGTATAAGAGTATATGCCGGTTTGACACGGCGTTTCCGGGCTGTAATTATGAGAGAATCAAACAATAGAATATAGCGGGCAGATCGTCTGCCCTACGTGCTTCCTTGGCTCAGTTGGTAGAGCAGCGCATTCGTAACGCGCAGGTCGCCGGTTCGAGTCCGGCAGGGAGCTCCACAGAAAAAACCGCTGAAAGGCTTGAAATTAAGTGTTTCAGCGGTTTTTGGTTTTTGCGGCTGCCGCAGTTCGATGTTCGCGGTTCGTCGTTCGGTGTCCTGACCGTGATTTCTTATCCCCTGTTTGTGCTTTTTCGCGGTTGGGTATAAGGTTGAGTATAAATTTTATACCCTGCGTGCTTTTTTTCACAATAGGGTATAAGGTTGGGTATAACAAGTCATTGCCGACAAGCCGCGGCTTGCAGGGAAAAACTTGGACTATGCAAATCGCGTATTTTCTTCTTTCCTGGTACTTAGAACCTGGAAATTTCAGAGTATTATAAAAAAGAAGGCCGGCGGAAACGATCGGCCTACGAATCCAAGAAAAGGAGAGAAAAATATGAGTGCAGAAAGAAGCGCAAAACTGCGCAGGCATATGTTCCATCTGGTCATTATCACCATTGCCGGTGCTATGATCTATGGATTGCCTTACTTTCGGTCGTACTTCTACGACGCATATCTGGAAGCCTATAATCTGACCAACACGCAGATGGGCACATTCGGATCCATGTTCGGCATTTTCGGAATGATTTCTTACTTATTCGGCGGTGTTGTAGCCGACATGGTATCTACGAGAAAGCTAATGTCTGCTTCGCTGGTGCTTACCGGACTGGGAGGCCTGCTCCATCTGCTGCATCCCAATTACGTCATGCTGCTGGGCATTTACGCCCTTTGGGGCTTTACATCCCTGTTTGCTTTCTGGCCTTCCCTGCTGAAAAGCCTCCGGGAAATCGCAGGAGCTGACGAGCAGAGTAAGGCATATGGCTTTATGGAAGGCGGCAGAGGTATCGTTTATGCCGTGGATGCCGTGATCATTCTGGCTCTGTTCAGCCATTTCAGCAAAGTTTCCAGTGATCTGGCAGGACTCAATGGCGTTATCATCTATTATTCCGCAGTGGCTATTGGCCTCGGTGTGCTGCTTTTCTTTCTGATGAAGGAAAAGCAGGAGACGGTGGAAACGATGAAAGAAGAAAAGGAAAAAGTTACCCTGCAGCAGGTGATCGAAGTGGTAAAAATGCCGCAGATATGGCTGCTTTCCTTGATCATGTGTTGCACCTATACCATGAACCTGGCCTTTTACTATTTTACGCCATACGCCACATCTCATTTTGGCATGGCGGCAGCTGCCGGGGCGGTGGTTACCATGGCTGCACAGTATGTCCGCCCGGTGGCTTCTTTTGGCGGCGGCATTATTGCCGATCGCATCGGCAGATCCAAGGTTATGTATGTGACTTTTACGCTGATGGCTGTTCCGGCACTGCTGATGATTTTCATGCAGGGCATGAGCCAGGCCGTCTTCATTATCCTGTGCATTCTGACCTATGCCGGAATGTACGGCGGTTCAACCATGGTCTTTTCTATGATGGATGAAGGGGGAATCCCGCTGAAGGTTTCCGGTACAGCCTGCGGCTTCGTCTGTACGGTAGGTTATCTGCCGGAGATTATCGTGCCGTTCTGTGCGGGGAGCGCGCTGGACGCTTTTGGAGAAAACGGCTACCGTTATATCTTTATTGCCATCGCCGTGATCATGATTGTCGGTATCATGATGGTGCGCGTATGGGAAAATTTCGTTCGCAGAAAGAAACAGATTTAAAGCGCAGAGAACGGAATATGAGGTGATGACCATGAAACTGCCTATTGATCGAAACAGTCGCATACCCCTTTATCAGCAGCTTGCCCGCGGACTTGAATATATGATTCGCAGCAGCAGACTGCCGGATGGATTTAAACTGCCTTCTGAACGCCGGTTGGCGATGGAAAACGACGTGCATCGGAATACGGTGATCAAGGCATACGACGTACTGATTGCAGCTGGTATAGTGGCGGTATCCAGTCAGAGTCCCAAGGGTTATTTTGTTCGGACTGTAGCAGAGGGTCAGGAGTTTGGCAAGCGCTTTTTTCCGTTAGAGAAGGCTTTTCGTTACGAGCATCGCCGGGCAGAAAAGGAATTTGACGCAATTTACTGGCAGTCGGAGGAAAAGAGCTGCATTTCCTTTGGCGGAATGGTTATGGACAGCAGCATCGTTCCTGTGGAAAATATGGAAGGCGCAGTAAAACGGATCTTTCATATGGGAAACGGCGGTACGATTACCGCTCTGAACCAGGAGACCGAAAGACTTAGAAGAAACATCTGCGGCCTGTTGACGCAGCAGCATATCTATGTTACGACGAAAAACATTCAGATTCTGGCAGAAAGCAATCAGATCATCAGTTATCTGACAACATTGTATATGCGGGAAGGGGACTGCGTTATTGCCGAGGAACCTATGGTGCCGGACAATTTCAGTATTTTCTATAATCGGGGGATCAAGGTGGTGACCGTACCGATGGAAGAAGACGGTGTCCGTTTGGATGCTCTGGAGGATGCGGTAAGAAAATGGAAGCCGAAATTTATTTATACGATTCCCAATTATCATAATCCTACCGGCATCACCATGTCTGTGGAAAAGCGGCAGCGGCTGCTGGATATGGCAAATGTCTACAATGTGCCGATCATTGAAGAAGACTACCATCGGGATTTCGATTATGCGCAGAAGTGTCCGCCCAGCCTGTACGCACTGGACAATAACCGACTGGTCATTTATGTAAGCACCTTTACGCTGACCTTTCCTTACATGATGAAGATCGGCTACACCGTCGGTCCGGCGGATTTTATCGATATGCTGGGTTATGCGCTGGAAGTAGACGAAACGGCTGTCGGCGGCATCGGACAATACTTTCTCAATGATTATATAGAATCCGGCAGTTATGAGCGAAATCTGCGGAACATGAGAGAGGTTTACTGCCGCCGGCTGCAGCTGCTTTGCGGGGAACTGGCAAAGCTTCGCAGCAAAGGCCTTGCTTTTCGCGATCCGGAAGGCGGGCTTCTGGTCTGGTGTACGCTGGACGAAGAGATCGACGAACGCAGATTCTGCCGGATGGCGGCAGAAAAAGGAGTGATCGTTGTGCCTGGCTGGTGCTTTTACGAGGAGGAAAAGGGAAAGAACGGACACGTGCGTCTTTGCTTTTCCCGTGCGACAGAAGAACAGATTCTTCAGGGAACAGCGATTTTAGGCGAAGTGTTGGATGAATGCAGGAGGGAGAAAAATGAATAAGTTTATTGCATATCGGAGAGAGTTTCACCATTATCCGGAGCTGGGATGGAGAGAGCTGAGAACAAGCGCCAGAATAGCAGAGATCCTGGAAGAGATGGGCTATACCTGTCTGATGGGGACAGATGTGCTTCATGAGCCGACCATCGCGTTCGAGAGACTTTCCGACGAGGAGAAGGAGGCGGAAAAAAAGCGCGCTTTGCAGCAGGGCGCGAGGCCGGAGTATGTGGAGCGTACTGAAGGATATCCCGGCGTCATCGCCGAGCTGGATACCGGGAAGGAAGGACCGGTGACAGCGTTTCGTTTTGATATTGATTGTCTTCCGTATCAGGAGCCGTCCAAGCCGGGTTTCCGCCCTTTTGAAGAGGGCTATATTTCCTGTAATGAGGGACGGGTGCATGCCTGCGGTCACGATGCACACACAGCTATCGGTATAGGCCTGGCAGAAGCAATGCTGCAGAAAAAGGAGAGCCTCAGAGGAAAACTGCGCTTTATCTTCCAGCCGGCAGAGGAACGGTACAATGGTGCGCAGGCCATTGTAGACAAAGGACACCTCGACGATGTTATCAACTTTATTTCGATCCATATGGCGCTCACTGCGGAGGGAAGACCGCTGCCATCGCATACGATCTGCTGCGGATGCCGGGATTTTCTCAGTGATTGCCAGCTGGATGTGACCTTCAACGGCCGGGCGGCGCATCCTTGCGGAGCTTCTCAGGAAGGGAAAAACGCGCTTCTGGCTGCCTGTACGGCAGCGCTGAATATCCACACCATAGCGCCGCATGAAGCGGGACTGTGCCGGTTTAACGTAGGTATTCTCAAAGCAGGTGTCGTCGTCAACACTATAGCGCCCAATGCGTTTATGAGTATCGAATACCGGGGGCAGACGCAGGAAATTTCCCGCTATGCCCGCAAGCGGGTCTTCGACGTGCTGGAAGGCGCAGCTCGTTCTTACGATCTGGATTATACCGTTGACGATCTGGGCGAGATACCGGCGGCGCAAAGTGATGAAGCCATGATGGAGGTCGTGCAGAGGGCGGCGGAAAAAGTACCGTGGTTCACGAAGATCTATTTTGACGGCAGTATCGGTGGTACGGACGATGCATCTGTCATGATGAACAAAGTGCAGGAAAACGGAGGCACAGCTACCTATGCCGGCATCGGTACGGATACTACCCAGCCTGTACATAATGCAGAATTCGATCTGGACGAGGATGCGATTCCGGCAGCTATCGATATGCTGATACATGCAGTGGAAGAATTGAATGGATAAGCAGTTTTGGGGTTATAGGACAAAAAGTGTTGATGGAAGCCGCTGTAACCATTGAAATTTCAATGGTTACAGCGGCTTTAAGTTGTTTTTGAAAACTTACAGGGTGGACAAAAAGTGTTGATTAAATAGCTGAAAAGGATTGAAATTTCAACGTATGTCAGCGATATGTCTTCTTAAGAAAGAGCATTTTTCGGAGGAAGATGTATGAAACATGTAATTTGCCCTGTTTGTAGCGGTAATTGTGTTAGAAATGGTAAAACAAAATCCGGGTCTCAGAGATGGCTCTGTAAAACCTGTTCCGTTACATTTACACAACAAATTGATAATTCATCAAAGCAGTTAAAGATATTCTTAAACTG
>CALXJA010000231.1 GCA_944388465.1 uncultured Emergencia sp. | reverse complement strand
ATACCCCGCAGCAGGCTGCGGGGTCAGTTTCATCACTTATTTTTTCCGCACATTTTCCCGCTGACTGATATTATATGAAAGCTGCATCAGACTGTCAGAAAGATGTACATTTTCTACGATCACGTCTTTGGGAAGGGTAAGGTCCGTATGTGCGAAATTCCAGATTGCTTTGATGCCGTTTTTTACCAGGACATCGGACACCTCTACCGCTTTTGACTTCGGTATGGTAAGCGCCGCGATCTCGATATCGCTGCTCTGAAGAAAACCGACGAGTTCATCCATCATCCTTACACGGACGCCTCTGATCGACATTCCTTCAAGACGGGGATTTACATCAAAAAGACTTTTCAGTATAAATCCGCTTTTCTCAAAAGACGCATAATTGGCAAGCGCCTGTCCGAGATTTCCCGCACCGATTATGATAAAGTTATGGGTCTTGTCAAGGCCGAGGATCCTGCCGATCTCGGAATGCAGGTTCTTCACATTGTATCCGTATCCCTGCTGGCCGAATCCGCCGAAATTATTCAGATCCTGCCGGATCTGGGATGCAGTCACATGCATCTTCTTGCTCAGGTCCCCGGAAGAGATCCGCTCTACGCCTGCATCAAGCAATTCCCCCAGAAACCGGTAATACCTCGGCAGTCTTGATATAACTGCACGGGATATTTTTCTGTGCTCCAAATTTACCACCATCCAATTAATACTCGGTTTTATTATATAGAATAGTTAATATCCTGTCAATTTTTACTTTGCCTTGTACGCGCTTAAAAACAGGCGCTGCGCGACGCTGTTTTTTCTTGTATTTTCTTTCGTTTCCGATATAATGGATATCTGAGAGGAGAAGGAAAATGATTCTTGCATGCCATAATATTGATAAATCTTTCGGCGACCGCGTGATCGTCCGAAAGGGTTCTTTTCATATAGAGGAGAAAGAAAAAGCCGCGCTCGTCGGCGTTAACGGCGCGGGGAAATCCACCATACTGAAAATGATCATCGGTGAGGAACCCGTTGACGGCGGGGAGATCACGCTTTCCAGAGGAAAAACCCTGGGCTATCTCGCCCAGCATCAGAGCCTGCTTCCCGGCGGTACGATCTATGAGGAGCTGAAAAGCGCGAAAGCGGATATTTTTGAAATGGAACAGCAGATCCGCTCCATCGAACTGGAACTCCAGTCGCTGTCCGGCCGGGAGCTTGAAGCCAGACTGGAAACCTACAACCGTCTCCAGTCGGATTTTGAAGCAAAGAACGGCTACGCATGTGAAAGCGAGATCGCCGGGGTGCTCAAAGGGCTCGGCTTCTCTGAAGATGACTTCGCGAAGAAGACCGACACCCTTTCCGGCGGCCAGAAAACACGGGTCGCGCTCGGACGTCTGCTCCTCACAAGCCCTGACATCCTGCTTCTGGACGAACCGACGAACCATCTGGATCTGAATTCCATCGCCTGGCTTGAATCCTATCTTACGAATTATCCGGGCGCTGTATTTATCGTTTCCCATGACCGCTATTTCCTGAACCGTGTGGTAACAAAAGTCATCGAGATCGAAAACGGCGGGATCCGCATGTACGCCGGAAACTATAAAGCCTATTCCGTTAAAAAGCAACAGCTGCGGGACGCCCGGCTGAAAGAATATTTCAATCAGCAGCGGGAGATCCGTCACCAGCAGGCCGTGATCGATAAACTGAAATCCTTTAACCGGGAAAAATCCATCCGCCGGGCCGAGAGCCGCGAAAAAATGCTGGAAAAGATCACGCCTGTGGAAAAGCCGGCTGACGCCGCGCCGGAAATGCATTTCAGACTGGAGCCTTCCTGTGTCAGCGGAAATGACGTCCTTTCGGTTGAACATTTATCCAAGCAGTTTGACGGACAGTTCCTGTTCCGGGATGTGAATTTTGAGATACGGCGCGGGGAGCATGTCGCAGTCATCGGTGACAACGGCACCGGCAAGACAACGCTTTTAAAGATCCTGAACCAGGTCGTCCCTGCCGACGAAGGATCTTTTACGCTTGGCGCCAAAGTAAAGATCGGTTATTACGATCAGGAGCACCATGTCCTCCATGACGAAAAAACGATCTTTGATGAGATTTCGGACGCCTATCCGGAACTGAACAACACACAGATCCGCAATACCCTTGCCGCATTCCAGTTTACAGGCGACGAAGTCTTCCAGGAGATCCGTTCCTTAAGCGGCGGCGAAAAAGGACGGGTTTCCCTGGCGAAGCTGATGCTCTCGGAGGCAAATCTGCTCATCCTTGACGAGCCCACAAACCACCTGGATATCGCCTCCAAAGAAATCCTGGAAGAGGCGCTCAACAATTACACCGGAACCCTGCTCTACGTGTCCCACGACCGTTATTTCATCAACAGCACAGCCACCCGGATCCTGGAACTTGTCAACCGGACATTTGTAAATTATATCGGCAACTACGATTATTATCTGGAGAAGAAAGACGAGCTGTCCCCGGCAGCCGGCGAAAGCCCGTCATCTGCCCGTGAAAACGAAGACAGCACATCCCGTTTGAGCTGGCAGGAACAGAAAGAACAGCAGGCCCGTGAACGCAAACGAAAAAACGATCTGAAAAAAACCGAAGAGGAGATCAGTCTTCTGGAGGAGCAGAATGCCCGGATCGATCACGAGATGACGCTCGAAGAAGTCTATTCCAACTCCGTCAGATGCCAGGAACTGGCTTCTGAACATGCCGAAAACGAAGCGAGGCTTGCCCGGCGTTATGAACTGTGGGAAACGCTGGCCGAATAAAATGTTCTGTTTTGCCGGGGGCGGGACCGCCCCCGGGATTCATATGATAATGCACTCCAGGCCGCCGTTTGTCTCATTGACGATCTTCTGCATGGAATCCTGAAGCTTTGCCTGGCTCTCATC
>CALXJA010000230.1 GCA_944388465.1 uncultured Emergencia sp. | reverse complement strand
ACAAAGTATAGTTCACGGTGAGTATGAATCTCCGCCTCCCAGATTGTGACCGACTTCTACAAGATTATGGTAACACCGCTGCCATAATGTAGGCTTGAAGATGCCTTGAAAGCCTGTTTTGTATATGTACGGGCACACAATCTGCTCAGAGAAACTCATGCATCATTATGCACTAATACTTCATTTGTCCACATTATACCATAAAATTTTTTCTTTTCCAATAGTAAATTATGGAATCCGAGTAAATTTTGAAAATTATTTTTTATTCGTCTTTTATTTAACCGTCATAAGTGCCAATTTTTCCGTATTTATTCTGTATTTATAATTAGAAATAAATAATATGGCAAATATTACATACGTTGCTGTTCATCGCTATCTTTCTGTTTTTTGCTTATGCTCCGCTGCTTTCGTCTTTTTGAATTTTTCTTTCCTATTATATATATACTTTTTTAACCTGTTCTTCAACGCGCCGGAGAACGATCGCCTTTGACGGAAAACCCTGCATTTAATTGGCAGAGATAGAAAAGATTTCAAAACGCTTTCTTCTTGTTCACCGCACCGCAGGAAAAAGCAAGGCAGAAAAGAAATTACCGCCTGGATAATCTCCCGGACACGCAGCACAACATCCATGTGAACGGCCGCAGCTGCCATCTGCAGATGCCGGCTGCAGATGCCGCTGGGCAAAGTCTGCAGACTATAGCCTCAAAATCCACAATGCTTAAAACGTCAAAGCCTCGCGTTTGCAGACAGCATCGTCGTGAGCCGCACTATCTTAAACTGCATCGTTGCAGACAACGCCATCACAGACAGTACCGTCATGCCTCGCACCGTCACAGGCAGCGTCATCACGCCCAATACCGTCATAAACAACGTCATCACAGGCAGCATCGTCTGTAGCAACACCATCGTAAAGCAATGCCGCTGCACCCACCGCCGCTGCAGACAATTCACAGACAGCACCGTCTCGGGCAGCCTGCAGGCAGTGTGAAGAAACCACGGTGCCTGCTGCTGCAAAAGGCGGCTCAAAACGTTTTCGAGCCGCCTTGTATATTTATCCCTTTTTGCTGCAAGTACGATTACATCATACCGCCCATGCCGCCGCCTGGCATTGCCGGAGCAGCCGGAGCATCCTCTTTGATATCGACAACGCCTGCTTCTGTAGTCAGCAGCATAGCCGATGCCGAAGCTGCGTTCTGCAGAGCAGATCTGGTAACCTTTGCCGGATCTACGATACCGGCACTGATCATATCTACATATTCCTCTGTCGCTGCATTAAAGCCGTATCCCGCTTTCTGGTTCTTGACCTCAGCAACAACAACACTGCCTTCGTAGCCTGCGTTTTCCGCAATCTGTCTTACCGGCTCTTCCAGAGCTCTTGCGATAATCTTTGCACCGGTCTTTTCATCGCCTTCCAGGGTTTCCACGTAGGCGTTAACAGCCGGAATTGCACCGCACAGTGCTACGCCGCCGCCGGCAACGATACCCTCTTCTACCGCAGCCTTCGTTGCATTCAGTGCGTCTTCGATTCTCAGCTTTCTTTCTTTCAGTTCCGTCTCTGTCGCTGCGCCGACCTTGATCACCGCTACGCCGCCGGCCAGTTTAGCCATTCTCTCCTGCAGCTTTTCTTTGTCAAATTCAGAATCGGTTTCCTCGATCTGCGTCTTGATGGAGTTGATTCTGGCTGTGATGTCGCTCTTTTCACCGGCGCCGTTAACGATAACGGTGCTGTCCTTGTCGACCTTGACGGTTCCGGCCTGACCCAGCATATCTACTGTCGCTTCTTTCAGATCATAGCCGACTTCTTCACTGATGACCGTACCGCCGGTAAGAATCGCGATATCTTCCATCATCGCTTTTCTTCTGTCACCGAAGCCAGGAGCCTTGACCGCTACAACGTCAATGGTTCCTCTCAGCTTGTTGACGACCAGAGTTGCCAGAGCTTCACCCTCTACATCCTCGGCGATAATCAGAAGTTTTCTGCCCATCTTTACGATCTGCTCCAGCAGCGGCAGCAGATCCTGAATGTTGCTGATCTTCTTATCCGTTAACAGAATGTATGGATTTTCCAAAACTGCTTCCATCTTATCGGTATCGCTGACCATGTATGCGGAGAGGTAGCCTCTGTCAAACTGCATACCTTCCACTACGTCCAGAGTAGTGCCCAGAGATTTGGACTCTTCTACAGTGATAACGCCGTCTTTTCCGACTTTTTCCATCGCTTCGGCAATCAGACCGCCGATGGTATCATCTGCCGCAGAAACGGAAGCAACCTGAGCAATGCTTTCTTTTGTCTCTACTTTCTTGGAAATTTTTTCAATTTCGCTTACGGCTGTATCAACGGCGCCCTGGATACCTCTCTTCAGTACCATCGGGTTCGCGCCGGCAGCCACATTTTTGAAACCTTCTTTAATAATGATCTGCGCCAGCAGGGTAGCCGTCGTTGTACCGTCGCCGGCAACGTCGTTGGTCTTGGTGGCAACCTCTTTAACCAGCTGTGCGCCCATGTTCTCTACCGAATCTTCCAGTTCAATCTCTCTTGCGATGGTCACGCCGTCATTGGTGATCAGCGGAGAACCGAAAGACTTGTTGATCAGAACATTTCTGCCTTTAGGTCCCAGCGTGATCTTTACTGTATCTGCCAATTTATCTACGCCAGCCTGAAGCTTTCTTCTGGCGTCTTCTCCGTAAAATAAATCTTTTGCCATTTTTTCTTACCTCCTGCTCACATTAAACTATTCTACTGTAGCCAGTATATCGGACTGATTCATGATCGTGTATTCTTCGCCGCCGTATTTGATCTCCGTACCTGCGTACTTGGAGAATACGACCTTGTCGCCAGTCTTCACTTCCATTGGCTCATCCTTTGTTCCAGGACCAACCGCAACGACCTCGGCCATCTGTGGTTTCTCTTTTGCAGAGCTGGTCAGGATAATTCCGCCCTGTGTCTTCTCTTCTGCTTCCAGCTTCTTGATTACGACTCTGCTTCCCAATGGTTTGATTCCGAAACTCATTTTCTGTACCTCCTAATTTATATTGATCTTTGATTTTACAGTCTGACAAGCGCAGCAGCCGGAACTGTCTGTTGCGACAGATCACCGCTCCCGGCTTGTTAGCACTCATTCAATTCGAGTGCTAATCATCTTCTTTATTGTAGGTCTTTATGGGCTTATTGTCAATATATTTTTGAAAAATTTTAGAGTTTTTTCTCGACACTGATCGTGGGTTTCCCGAAAGCGGTTTCTTTGCCGGATACTCATTCGAAACAGCAGCAGCAACGGTAAAACGGTTTCTTTCCAGACAAAAACCGACGCGGAGCCGATGCGTATCTCATCTTCTCCGCGTTGGTTACATGTCTTAGCTTTTCTTTACTTTTTCACTTTTGCAAAAGCTTCGATAAAATCAGCGATATAATCGGCGACGGCATTCAGCATGTCTTCGCCCCATTTCTGGGTAGCCGCATCCGGGTGATCCGGTCCGATCCAGCCGTTGGTCGTGTATTCGTCCACATAACGCGGTACAGGAATACCGATCCCCTTGAACAGGATCCGGTCAAATCCCGCTGTAGGAAAATCCTCGCCGAAATCATTGATCAGCTCCTGAGAGCGGATCTGATCCATATGCACCAGCTTTGGATCCACAGCCAGCATCGCCGCGGTTTCTTCTCCGCCGCCGTGTCCGCCAGCCCAGTCCGGATTCAGCTGTCCGGCCATGATCCACCAGTTGAGCTGGACACCGACCGCGCCTTTTTTGCTGAGTTCAACACAGACCCGGTTCAGCGTCGGAATATTG
>CALXJA010000229.1 GCA_944388465.1 uncultured Emergencia sp. | reverse complement strand
CGCTTTAATTTTCTTCTTGCCAAAAGCCAGATAAAGTGCCCGGCGCTGAGCAGCGCAGTCAGTCCGAAAACGAGTAAGATCCCGCCGGTTCCAAGAATCAACCCCAGCGAAAAAAACAGCTTGATATCGCCGCCGCCCAGCGCATCCCGCCTGTAAGCCAGCTTCCCGAGCAGCGCGCAGAAAGCCATCACGCCGAAGCCCGTCAGTCCGCCAAACAGACATTCTCTCCAGCTGCCATGGAAAGGAATAAAGCCCAGTGCGCTGACAGCAAGCAGAATGATCAGCTGATCAGGAACAATACGATATTTCTTATCCGCTATAGCCATCTCCAGTAAGAGCCATATCGCACAGAGACTTGCAGCTGCAAACTGCCAATCGTCAATAACCAATTTTATGTTAACCACAACAAAAAACATGGTGAACAGAAATTTCCACGGATAACTCTTCACCCGCTGCGTATACGGATCCAATAACTCTGCCGACGGCTTCTGCCCATAGTCACACAACCAGGCTGCCGGCATTTTATTAAAAAAGTAAACTGCGCCGTTTCCGGCCAAAATGCCCGCCAGGATAGCGGCGAGGCACTTAACGCCGATAAGCAATATATCTGTAATCTCCAAATGCTTTCCCCTTTCTTCCTGATCCGGCTTTCCTATGTTTTGATTTTACCATAATTTTACAGATGATACAACAAAAAAAGTCCGATCAAGTCCGGTGCATAAAAAAACGTCTTGTGTGCAGATTAACAACATACATCTACATGGTTTACAAGTGAGGGAAAAGATATGAATGATCATCAGGGGCTTGGGCTCTTTAAACTTACCTGCTTTGCCATGGGTACCACCCTGGCCAGCGGCGTTTTCAGCATGTTCAGCGATATGGCCAGAAACGGCTCCGGCACACTGGCCGTCCTCATCGGCTGGACGATTGCCGGCATCGGCATGTATGGACTGGCCATGTGCTTCAACCGGCTCAGTATCGTCAGACCAGAACTGAAAAGCGGAATCTTTGCTTACGCCCGGGAAGGGTTCGGCGAATATATCGGTTTTAACTCCGCCTGGGGCTACTGGATCAGCGCGATTCTTTCCCAGGTTTCCTTCGCTACGCTTCTCTTTGCTGCGTTAGGGCAGTTTTTCTCTATCTTTGGTGATGGAAACAATCTATTATCGATTCTCTGCGCTTCCGCTCTGATCTGGCTGTTTACCTTTCTGGTCATGGGCGGCGTGCAGGAAGCGGTGACCATCAACACCGTCATCGTCATTGCCAAGATCGTTCCGATCTTTGCCTTTATCCTGCTGATCATCTTTCTCGGCGCCTTCGATCCGGATATCTTTTTCGATAATTTCAGCGGACAGGATACCGGCCTTTCTCTGGGAAAACAGATATTAGAAACCACCTATACTACAGTCTGGATATTTACCGGCATTGAAGGCGCGGTGGTCATCTCCGGAAGAGCAAGATCCACTGCCGTCGCCGGGAAAGCTACAGAATTATCCTTTCTCTGCCTTCTGGTTCTTTATGTCCTGATTTCTGTGCTCAGTATGGGTGTAATGCCGCGCAGTGAGCTGGCCGCCCTGGACGATCCTGCCATGGCATCACTGCTTGCCGGTGTCGTCGGTTCCTGGGGAAGCACACTGATTAACATCGGCGTAATCATTTCCATTGCCGGAGCCATGTTTTCCTATACCATTGTCACCGCAGACAGCGCCTTTGCTCCCGCCCTCAATGGCTCCTTTCCGCGGTTTCTGGCAAAAGAGAATCACAAACATGCACCGGTTTCGGCTCTGCTTTTAACTGCTGTCGTTGTCCAGGCCCTGTTGATCGTCGTCTACTTCCAGTCGTCCACTTATCAGGCCATGTATACTCTGGCTACCAGTGCGATCATGATTCCCTTCGTACTCTCTGCCCTGTACTGTCTGAAAACAACGATACAGGATCACCGGCTGAAGCGGAACGGGGTCAACGTCAAGACCTGGCTGATTTCCATTATCGGCACTGTATATGGATTCTGGATGCTTTATGCGACAGGACTGGACAATATCCTGATTTCCGCTTTGATGTTCGCGCCCGGAATTCTTTTTTACGGCTGGAGCCGCATACAAAACCGGCAGCGCATCTTCGAATCTGCCGCCGATGCCGCCGCCCTTGCCGTTATCATGGGAGGATTGATCCTCTCCCTGTTTTTAGGCGGACGGCTGTGGTAAAGCATTCGCTCACAGAAAACAACAGCAAAATACAAAATACCGGACAGTTTTCGGGAGCCTGCTATCTTGCTCCAGCGCCTGTCCGGTATTTGTGGTATTTGTTTTTCGTTTTTTGTTATACACGCTATATGCGCTCTATTTTTTTGGTTTCCAGGAGCTTTTCAGATCTACGATGCGGTTAAAGACCTTCTCCGTATCACTGGTCAGCTTGCTGTCGGCAATGTAATAACCGTGGCGGAAAAACTGAAATCTTTCTCCCGGATTCGCCTCTGCAAGACTCGGCTCCGCATAAGCCCACTTCTCTTCGACAGAGTTCGGATTCAAAACATATTTGCCTTCTTCATCTTCCACCATCAGATAATCGTAGTTGCGGATCTTGATCTTTACCGCAGTTTTGGCGTCGACGAAGTGAATAGTTCCCTTTACCTTGCGCCCTTCAAAACCGCTGCCGCTTCTGGTTGCCGGATCGTAGGTGCAGTGCAGTTCTTTAATCGAGCCATCCTCGTTTTTCACCACTTCCTCGCACTTAATGAAGTAGGCGCCTTTTACTCTGACCTCGTTTCCCGGGAACAGGCGGAAATACTTTTTGACCGGCTCTTCCATGAAATCGGCTCCATCCACATAGATCTCCCGTGAAAATGGAATTTCGCGGGTTCCCATCTCCGGCACCTCTTTATTGTTTTCCAGTTCGACCATTTCCGACTGCTCTTGCGGATAATTGGTAATCACCACTTTGATCGGATCCTCAACTACATTGCGGCTTTCCACCTTCGTCTTCAGATCTTCTCTGACGCAGTGCTCCAGCAGAGAAATCTCTACCATACTATTTGACTTTGCCACACCGATGCGCTCGCAGAAATCCCGTATCGATTCCGGCGTGTATCCTCTCCGGCGAAGACCTGCAATAGTCGGCATCCGCGGATCATCCCAGCTTTCGACTGTGCCGTCATCTACAAATGCTTTCAAATAGCGCTTACTCATTACCGTATTGGTCAGGTTCAATCTGGCAAACTCGATCTGCTGCGGCGGATTCTCCCACCAGCCGATCTCTCTGAGCACCCAGTCGTAAAGCGGTCTGTGATCCTCAAATTCCAGAGAGCACAGGGAATGGGTGATCCCTTCGATTGCGTCCTCAATCGGATGGGCAAAATCGTACATCGGATAGATGCACCATTTGGTTCCTGTATTGTGATGCGGCGGATTGTGCGCAATCCGATAGATAACGGGATCACGCATATTGATATTTGGCGATGCCATATCGATTTTCGCCCGCAATACCCGTTCACCGTCAGCAAAACGGCCTTCTCTCATTTCCTCAAAAAGTCTGAGATTTTCTTCCACGGACTGATTCCTGCAAGGACTCTCTTTGCCCGGCTCCTTCAGTGTTCCGCGGTATTCCTTGATCTGCTCTGCGGTCAAGTCGTCCACATAAGCCTTGCCCTTTTTAATCAGTTCAACGGCTGCTTCGTACATCTTGTCAAAATAGTTGGATGCCCAGAGGAGTTTTTCCCATTTGAAACCCAGCCAACGGATATCCTCCTCGATGGCGCTGACATATTCTACGTCTTCTTTGACCGGATTGGTATCATCATAACGGAGATTGCACTTGCCGCCGTATTTTTCCGCGGTACCAAAGTTGATACAGATCGCCTTGGCATGTCCGATGTGAAGATAGCCGTTGGGCTCCGGCGGAAAACGAGTGTATACGCTGTCACGTTTATGTGATTCTAAATCTTTATCGATAATACTGTGAATAAAATTTGTCGAAACCGGTTCTGTCATGATCGTTCCTCCCAACTGCCATTGTCGTTAATGCATCCATTATATATGATGAAAGTGCTGTTTTCAAGGAAAACAGCACTTCGCCTTAATATTTATTGCCAGTCTGATGATCGTTTATGCAGGCTGTAGGAAAGAAATATTCTACTTCACTAATATTGTAGTGAAAACGGGGAAAATCGCAATAATGATTACTGTTATCCCTACTGCAAGAATAAACGGAACCAGTCCTTTCACCACATTGGTAAAGCTTTCGCCGGTCGTGGAGCAAACAGTAAAGATATTGACCCCGAACGGCGGCGTGATATAGCCTACAACCAATGCAATGACGAAGACCAGACCCAGATGCAGCGGATCAAAGCCAAGGGCAAGGCCTGCCGGAACGATGATCGGCGCCAGAATGACAACCGATGCACTGGTTTCCATCAATGTACCCACGATAAACAGAAGCACCAGCAGCACCGCCATATACAGGAACTTTGTATGAAGCAGCGGCACCAGAAACGCCGTTATAGTAGCCGGTATATTTCCTGCTGCCAGAAGCCATCCGAATACATTGGCAGAACCTACAATCAGCAGCCCCATAGCCGATACGACAGCCGATTTTTTCAATATTTCAAAGAACTTCTTCAGCGTCATGCTCTTATAGCAGATCGAGATGATCAAACTGTAAATACAGGCAATGCCTGCTGCCTCCGTCGCCGTAAAGATTCCCTTATAGATTCCGCCCAGAATCAGCACCGGCATAAACAAAGTGCCGGCCGCCTTCCAGGTGTAATGAAGGGTTTCTTTTACGGTATATTTCTTCTCACTGACACGGATTCCCCACCGCCTAACCAGCAGACTATTGGCAATGATCAGCGATATGGCCATCATGATCCCCGGAATAATCGCCCCGGTAAACATATCCGGCACACTCAGCCCCATCGTCGTTCCATAGATGATCATAACAATGCTCGGCGGAATTACCGGCCCCAGTGCGCCGCCTGCAGCAACCAGAGCCGCAGAGGAATGCCGGGGATAACCGGCATCGATCAGCGCCGGATACATGATAGCACCGATTGCCGCAACCGTAGCCGGGCCTGAGCCGGTCAACGCCGCAAAGACTGCACAGGCTACGACCGTAACCGTACCGACACCGCCCCGTGTTCTGCCGCAAACGCAGGACGCCCAGTCCACCAGGCGCTGAGACATACTGCTGCCTTCCATAATGTAGCCTGCCAGAATAAACAGCGGACAGGCCAGAATCGGAAAGCTGTCCAGACCGCCGAACATTCTCTGTACCATGATGATCAGATCAGCGAAATCGGTTGCAACCAGTGTGATTCCGCTGCAAAGCACCAGAGCATAGGCAATGGGCATCCCGATAAACATCAAAATCAACAATGAAATGATCAGAATTCCACCCATGGTTACTTTCCTCCTTCCTCTAATGCCGCGTTTTCCGGTTTCCGTTCAAACAGCACGCAGAATCCGTTGACGGTTCCGGTTATGCAATGCAGCAGCGTCAACAGGCTTCCTGCCGGAATTGATGCGTATACCAGACTCATCGGTATACCAACCGCTGTACTGGTAATGCCTGCCGCCGATATTGCATAACTGATTCCATATTTCACCAGAGCCAGCGCTGTAATACCAGTAAGCACAAAGATAATTATCTCCTGCAGTGCTATAGCCTTTTTCTTCTTTAATTTTTTCCGCAGCAGATCGATAGCCGCTCCGCTTCCTTCTTTTACAGTGACTGCTGTGGCCAGCAAAATCATCCAGACGAAGACATAACGCATTGTTTCCTCACTCCAGGTCAGGGAACTGTTTAGAAAACGTCTGCAGATGACCTGTATCGTACAGACTACAGCCAAATAACCCATCATGACCGCACATACCGCTTTGCAGGCCTCATTGACCGCGTCACTGATTCTGTTCAATATGTTCAGCACAGCTTCATCCTTTCCGCAGCAGACTATTTGCGAAGTGATTCGATGAACGCCATCGCCTCATCGTATAAATCTGCTCCTATTATTTCATCGCGATAGCTTTCCAGAACCGGCTGCACTGCCTCCCGCATAGCATCCGTATCCACATCACGGTTGATCGTATTGTTTCCTTCCGCTTCGATTTTTTTCAGCTGCTCTTCCACCGATTCCGCCTGTACTTTTCTGGCCGCTTCATTAGCTTCTACGGCCGCTTCCTCGAAAATCTTCTGCTCTTCCGCGGACAGACTTGCCCAAAGGTCGCCATTGATACATGCATACCAGGCGGTAAACATATGATTCGTCATATCGATATACTCCGCCGCCGTGTAAAGCTGCATGGAGTATATCGAACTGATCGGAAACTCACAGCCGTCTATCGTTCCCTGCTGCAGGCCGGTAAATACCTCTGAACCGCTCATCGGCGTCGCATTGGCGCCCAGTGCGTTGAAGGTATCGGTAAAAAGATTAGAAGACGGTACCCGCCATTTCATACCTTTAAAATCTTCCAGGGAATGTATCGGTTTTTTCGTATTCAGGCACTGACGGAATCCACCGTTGAGCACACTGAGGATCCTGAACCCTTCCTTTTCTACACCGGTATTCATCTCAGCGGCAATATCGCTGTCAATGAAACTTTTGGCTTCTTCATCATCATTAAAGATAAAAGGCAGGGCATACAGCTCATGTGCCGGATCGTAGCTGGCAATAGCCGCATTGGAAGTCACGCCCATATCCAGCGTCCCCAAAGCAAGGCCTTCCGCAATCTCCACATCGTCGCCGAGAATGCCGTCTCCCTGAATCTCAAAGGTGACGGCTCCATCCGTTTTTTCCGTGACCGTGTCCATAAATGTTTTGCAATACACGTATACAGGATCTTCTTCGTTGTTCGGCTGCGGCGAAGCGATGGTAATCTGTTTTGTTCCGCTTTCTCCTTCTCCCCCGCCGTCTCCACCGCACGCTGCCAATCCCGCTGTCAATGCAA
>CALXJA010000228.1 GCA_944388465.1 uncultured Emergencia sp. | reverse complement strand
CTGTCCGTTCTACACTGTCCATCGCCTCACGCATATCATCGTAGGCGCTCTTTGCCTGTGCATATTCTTTCATCAGCAGAAACAGCTCCCGGTCATCGGCCACCGGATGACCCAGGATCTCTTCGATGATCCGGTAATACAGCCCATCCTGCAGGTTGACGGAAAGGAATACCCTGCCTGTAGCCATCTCACAGCGGTCGATTTTCGCGTCTCTGACGTTTTCGTTTGCACAGATCACCTGCAGTGAAGAATCGACGCTGCTGACCGTATCTACCGTTTTCATAAACGTCAGCACCGTATCCACCAGGCCGGCCTTGATACAGTGCTCCTGCGGCAAAGCGTCCATGTACTCCGGAAGATCGATAAAGATCTCACTGACCGGAAACTGTGACAGAAGCTGCTGAAAAATTCTTTCCGGCACACCTTTATCCATAAGGGCGCAATCCGCCGCAATGACCGGCGCAGCATATTCTCCGGCAAGTCTTTTCGCCAGTTCCTGAGTTTTCTTTGCCGCCGGCTCGGTGCTGTTGAGCACGATCACAAAAGGCTTTCCCAGTTTTTTCAGCTGGCTGACTGTTTTTTCCTCTGCGCGGATATAGTTTTCCCTGGGTATTTCGCCGAAGCTGCCGTCACAGGTGACCAGGATGCCCACGGTAGAGTGTTCCGTGATCACCTTTTCGGTACCCCGTTCCGCCGCTTCCTCAAAAGGCATCTCCTCCGCATCCCAGGGCGTTCTGACCATGCGGCTCCTGCCCTCTTCCTGATGACCCAAAACGCCGGGGATCAGGTATCCCACGCAGTCTACCATGCGAATCGACAGTGCCGTGCTGCTGACGCTGATCGCCGCCGCCTCTTCCGGAATAAATTTCGGCTCCGTAGTCGTAATCGTCCTTCCGTCTCCGCTCTGCGGCAGCTGATCGACGACTCTGGCTCTGGCATAGGTGTTTTCGATGGCGGGAACGACGAACAGCTCCATGAATCGCTTGATGAATGTGGACTTTCCCGTTCTGACAGGACCGACTACACCCACATAGACTTCACCGCCGGTCCGCTCCGCTATATCCCTGTAAATATTTCCATCCGTCATACCTTCATCCTCTTTCTCATATAACTCTAAAAAAGGATATGAGACAGAGCGGACAGATATTACAGGTATTATGGTTATTCGGTGATTTTATACTGAATCGCATTGATAATGGCGGCGGCGATGTTGCTTCCGCCTTTTCTGCCTCTGGCCACGATACACGGCACAGGAAGCTCCATCAGTCTTTCCTTGGATTCCACCACATTGACGAAGCCTACCGGTGCTCCGATCACCGCCGCCGGCGAAAGCCTGCCTGTCTTCACCAGATCGCAGATCGAAAACAGCGCAGTCGGCGCGTTGCCGATGGCAAACACCACCGGGCGATCCAGGCGGCTGGCCTTTTCCATGCTGACCAGAGACCGGGTGACGCCCCTTTCCTTCGCTTCCTCCGCCACATCCGCGTCGCCGATAAAGCAGAGCACTTGTCCGCCGTACTGCTCGATCCGCCGCTTATTAATGCCGGCGCGAGCCATCTGCGTATCGGTGACGATATAGGCGCCGCCTTTTATGGCTTCCTGTACGGTTTCGATCACGCCGTCCGTAAAATAAAGATTATCCGCATAATCAAAATCCGCTGACGTATGGATACATCTTTTGATTACCGCCTCGTAACGAGGATCCAGTTTTTTTTCTCCTAAAAGCTCCGTAATGATCGCAAAGCTCCTGCTTTCGATCTGATCCGGTTTAATATTTTCGATCTTCATTATCCTTCAATACCTGCCCTTGCGCCAATTCCTTTGTCAAACGGGTGTTTTACCTTATCGATACGGGAAACATAATCTGCCAGTTCGACAAGTTCTTCACTCGGATATCTTCCCGTCATCACGACCTCCAGCTGCTCAGGTCTGTTCTTCAGGAAGTCCGTTACCACCTGTTCGTCAAAAAGACCTGCCTCGATGGCGCCCAGAACCTCATCCATAACCAACATATCATAGTGATCCTCAGCCAGCATATGCAGAACCTCCGCGAACTGCTGCCGGTTGATCTCCCGCGTCTCGGCCTTTTCCTCTTCCGTCATCTGAAAGGAAAATTTCTTGATCGGCTTTGTACCGAACACCGTGACTTCCGGAAGCTGACGAAGCACCTTCAGTTCGCTGCTGTCTCCGGATTTCAGAAACTGCATGAACAGAACCCGCAGTCCGTATCCGGCGGCTCTGACCGTCAGTCCTACTGAGCAGGTCGTCTTGCCTTTTCCCTCTCCGCAATAGATATGCACAAGTCCTAAATTGTTCTTTTTCATCCTTCTCCTCCTGCTTATCTTTCCTCTGATCCGTTAATGATGCGGTAAAGCAGCTCCATATCCAGAGCCTCCCGCAGACCGCGAGCCAGCAGATCATACTGGCTCTGCTTGTATTCTTCTATATCGAACGCTTTTACATCAGAAAAATCCAGACCTTTTTTCTTCATCAGCGCCGCTATGACCTCCTTCGCGATGTCTTCCCGGTCGAAGATACCATGAATATAGGTACCGTAAACATCGCCCTCATTGATGATGTTTGCCCCGTCACCGGACACACCCATATGGATCTCATAGCCACGGTACAGTTTTCCGGAAAGACCGGAAAAAATCCCCGTTACATTAGAAAGTACCCCGTCCGCAGCGGTTCTAACCTTTTCTTCGGCAAAAACCGTGCTGTGGGGAAGAAGCCCGATTCCGGACATGACGCCGCCATGCTCCACCCCGTGAGGGTCAGAAAGACTCTGCCCCAGCATCTGGTATCCGCCGCAGATGCCGAAGACCGGTGTGCCCCGGCTGTGAAGCTTCAGGATCGCTGCTTCTATTCCGGACTGCCGCAGCCAGAGAAGATCGGCCATGGTATTTTTCGTTCCCGGCAGAATGACCATATCCGGATTTCCCAGTTCCGCCGCAGAACCGACGTAGCGCACGCCTACGCCTTCTATATATTCCAGCGGGTTAAAATCTGTAAAGTTGGAGATCCGCGGAACCCGGATCACCGCGATATCGATCAGAGCATCCGCTTTGCGGGCGGAAAACCGGTCAGTCAGACTGTCTTCATCATCTACATCGAGATCCATGTAAGGAACCACGCCGACCACCGGTACCTTGATGATATCCTCCAGCATCCGCAGCCCCGGTTCCAGGATCTTCACATCTCCGCGGAATTTATTGATGATCACGCCTTTTACCCGGGCTTTCTCCTGTTCGTCAAAGAGAAGCATGGTACCGGCAAGAGAAGCAAAAACTCCGCCTCTGTCAATATCTCCTGCCAGAAGCACCGGCGCATCCGCCATTTCTGCCATGCCCATATTTACCAGATCGTTTTCCTTAAGGTTGATTTCCGCCGGACTTCCTGCGCCCTCGATGACGATCACATCGTATTCCTTTGCCAGGCTGTCAAAAGCCTCCTGTACGGCGCCTCGAAACAGTTCCTTTTTTTCGTAGTATTCCCTGGCGGAAAGGTTTCCGTAAACCTCGCCGCAGATGATGACCTGAGAGCCTTCATCGCTGGTCGGCTTCAGCAGGATAGGGTTCATACGGCAGTCAGGATCGATGCGGCAGGCTTCTGCCTGCATAACCTGTGCTCTTCCCATTTCCAGCCCATCCTTGGTGATAAACGAATTCAGCGCCATATTCTGCGCCTTGAACGGCGCCACACTATAGCCGTCCTCCTTCAGTATTCTGCAGATGCCTGCCGCCAGCAGACTTTTCCCCGCATTAGAGCAGGTTCCCTGAATCATGATGGTTTTCGCCATGGTTTTCGTCCTCTTTTTCTCCGCTCACCTGCGCCAGACAACGAAGGAAATACATATTCTCTTCCCTTGTCCGCACAGCGATCCGGTAATAATGTTCATCTAAAGTGATATAATTTGCACAGCTTCGGATCATGATATCAAACCGTTCCAGCGGCCTGATCAGATCCTTTTCGCTGCGAAAGAAAATATAGTTCGCCTCTGTCGCAAAGACCGTATAGCCCAGTTTCTGCAATCCGTCCATCAGATATTCGCGGTTTTCCCGAATATACGTCTTAGTCTTTTCCACAAAGCCCTCCAGCTTAAGCGCTGCGACGCCGGCCTTGGACGCTACGGTAGAAACTGCCCAGGGCTGCAGCGTGGAGCAGATCTTTTCTGCTGTCTGCGGATCTCCGCACAGTCCGTACCCCAGCCGCAGTCCTGCCATGGCGTAAATTTTAGTAAAAGCCTTCAGGATAAGCAGATTGGGGAATCGTTCAAGATCACCCAGCAGCGAATAGCGTTCCTCCTCATCGATAAACTCCATGAAGCACTCGTCCACCACCAGGGTCGTCCTCTGCCGCAGACAGATCTCTGCAATGCTCTCCATCAGCTGCCGCTTCACCGGAACGCCGGTAGGATTGTTGGGATTGCAGATGAATACCATATCATATCCGGCGCCGATCCTCTGCAGGATATCCTCCTGCAGGACAAAGCCGTTTTCCTCCAGAAGCAGATGGTGCTCGATCTCGCAACCGGCTGCGGTCAGCGCTTCGCCGTACTCGGAAAAAGTCGGAGATACGATCAGCGCCCTTTGCGGCCTGAGTGCCAGCACCGCCCGGAAAATGATGTCCGCCGCTCCGTTTCCGCAGCAGATCCGGTCTTCCGCCACACCGTGAAACCGGCTGATCTCTGCGGTAAGTTCCCGATTAAAAGGATCAGGATAGCTCTCGTACCGGTCAATATTATCGATAATCGCCTGTTTTATCTCTGCAGGCATCCCCAAAGGATTCAGATTGGCCGAAAAATCATACATCCTGCGATCGAACTTATAGATGTTTCCGCCATGCACTTCTTTCATCATAAACCTACCACCAAAACTATACGAACTGCAGCGAATACGAGCAGACACAGCACAGAAGCGCCGTACATCAACCGTATCGCCCGCGGGATATCCTGACCCTCTATCGGCCGGATATCGTCACCGATCGTTTTTTTCTTATATAATTTCCCAAAATACCAGGCATCCCCGGCAAGCTGCACCTGCAGGGCTCCCGCGCAGGCCGATTCCGGATGGGCGCTGTTTGGACTGGCGTGATTATGCCGATCCCGTAAAAAAATGCGCATAGCGCCTTTGCCGTCAAAACCGGTCAAAAACGCCGCCGCGACCATGGCCAATCCGGTGATCCTGGCGGGAATAAAATTGAACCAGTCGTCTACGATCGCCGAGAACCGGCCAAAATAGAGGTATTTGTCGTTTTTATATCCCACCATGGAGTCCAGAGTATTCACGCCCTTGTACAGGAATCCCAGCGGTGCTCCGCCGATCATCATAAACAGCATCGGCGCAATGACCCCATCGGATGTGTTTTCCGCTACCGTCTCCACCACAGCTTTAGTGATCTGCTTAAAATTCAGATTTTCCGTATCTCTTCCCACGATCCAGGACAAATACTTGCGTGCATTCGGCAAATCTTCCGCTTCTATGTGCCGGTAGACCCGCATACTCTCCTGTTTCAGTGATTTAGCCGCAAAGATCTGGCAGCAGAAAAAGACCTCGACGCCCATGCGCAGCCACGGATGGATCGCTTCCAGTCCCAGCAGCAGGAAAAACGGCACGGTAAAGGAAAGCGTCAGAACCAGCAGATTGAGAACCACACCGCCGGCCACTTCCCCCTTTGGCGTGCCGGAAAATACAGAGCGCAGCAGTTTCTCGCCTTTGTCGATAAGGAGACCGATAAAACGCACGGGATGGGGGATCTTTGCCGGATCGCCGATCAGACAGTCCAGGAAAAATCCCAGCAGAACCACGATGACTATTTCCATGTTCCGCCTCCAAACGCACTGCATTTCCTGACAAAATTCTCCGCAAAACGGATATTGCTCCATAGATGCAGATGCGGATAACCGGCAAAGACCGTATCGCCGGCAACGATCGTCTGCCAGGTTTTTCCTCTTTTTTCTGCTGTGAAACCGTCTCCGTAATGATCGGTATCGCTGTAATGAAATTCGTGACAGCGGATTTTCTCACCGGCTTTGCACATCAGATTGTCCCGATTGGCCGTCAGCTCCTTATACCCAAACCGAACCAGATGTCCTGTCATATGGAAGTTCCCGGGAACCGCTGCCGCCATAGGATAGATTTTTCTCTCTTTTTCAATGGTTTCACCCAGATACATGAATCCGCCGCACTCCGCATAAACCGGCATGCCCGACTGCACGGCGCCGCGGATAGCCTCTTGCATTTTCCGGTTTTCTGCCAGCTGTGAAAGGTATTCCTCCGGATAGCCTCCGCCCAGGATCAGCCCGCAGATATCCGCGGGCAGACAGCTGTCTGCAAGAGGGGAAAAGAAGACCAGTTCCGCCCCCAGCGCAGAAAGCAGCCGGAAGTTATCCTCGTAATAAAAGCAGAAAGCTTTGTCTTTAGCAACGCCGATCCGCACAGGCTTTTCTGCAGCCGGCGCAAGGACGATCTCCTCCGTCTCCAGCTCCGGAGCCGCCTGTGCGATCTCTCTGACGGCAGAAAGATCCAGCGTATCCGCCGCAACTCTTCCCAGCGCTTCGATCTTGTTTTTCAGATCCTCTACTTCTTCTGCCGTAATAAGCCCCAGATGACGGCTGCCGATCTCCGCCTCCCTGACCGGCGGAAGGAATCCGCAGACCCGCAGAGGCAGCGCTTCCTCGATCATCGCTTTATATGCGGGATACATGGCGGCAGAGCAATGATTGAGCAGCACGCCCCGTATCCGGTTTTCCTTAAAGTGCAGATAGCCGGACAGCTCTGCCAGCAGGGAAACGCTTTTCCCCCGTACATTGACCACCAGAAGCTGCGGCGTTTCCGTCTCCCGGGAAATATGGTTCGCAGAAAATTCATCATCGTGAAAGCCCATGCCGTCATACATGCCCATGACGCCCTCGATCACCGCGATATCCGTACCCTCTGCGCCTTTTTCCAGCAAATAACGCACGGTGCTGCTGCCGCAAAGGTAAAGATCCAGGTTCCGGGATTTTGTACCGATGATTTCGCTGTGAAACATGGGATCGATATAATCCGGTCCGCACTTAAAGCTGGAAACCGTAAGTCCGCTTTCCAGCAGCGCTTTCAGAAGTCCCATCGTCATGGTCGTCTTGCCGCATCCGCTTCCGGTACCGACGATCATGATCCTGTTTATCCTATTCTTCAACCCTTCGTTCTCCTTTCAGGATATAAACCGGATTTTCTGCCTTCATCAAATGATATCTGCCCAGCTTCTGTGCCGCAGAGATATTCGCGCAGAGAATTTCACTGCTGAGACCGAGATCCCTGCATACCTGCACGGCTTCCGTCAGCGTCTCCAGCGTAACGGCCGTGATCACGAGCACCGCCTTCTCATTGCGTGAAAGCGCCGCCTCCGCGATCTGGCGCAGATTTCCGCTGCTGCCGCCGATAAAGACCTTGTCGGCAGGCGGAAAGTTTTCCATCCCTTCGGGAGCCGTACCTTCGTACAGCCGTATATTCCGTATGCCCAGTTTTTCCATATTTTCCCGGATCAGTGCGGCTGCCTCTTTCTCTTTCTCGATGGCACAGACGAAAGAGTTCCGTGCTCTGAGCGCCATGGCACAGGTGACAGAGCCGGTGCCCGCACCGATATCGTATACCACATCATCCGGCGCTATAGCCAGCGCCATGACCACCAGATTCCGCACAGCTTCTTTGGTCATCGGCACTTTGCCGCGGACAAAATCGCTGTCTTTCAGCGTCCTGTACGGATCAGCCGGCGAATCGTTTTCCACCAGCACTACGGCCAGATCCTCAAAGCGCATCCCGGCCAGTTTTTCTGCATGCCCGCAGACGATCCGTTCATCCGGCAGAGAAAGATTTTCTCCGATATGGAGCATCACGTGTCCAAGACCGGCCGCGGTCAGTTCGCCGGCCACGTCGTGAGCCTTGATCGCGCCGCCGGTCAACGCGAAAACTCTGCGGTTATAGCAGACATAAGGCACGATAGACCCTGCCTTCCCATGCAGACTGATCAGCTTCAGATCCTCGTAGCCGGTCTGCAGTCTGGCCGTAAAGAAAGAAAGGCTGCCGATCCCGCAGATAAACTCCACATCCACCTCGCCGGAAAGCTGCCGGCTGATGGTTCCGGCAATGCTGTAAAAGCCGGTATCCCCTGACGCGGCCGCGCAGACGGTCATATTCTCATCCTTGTGCTCCCGAATGTAGGCTATCGTTTCACTGACACCCATAACTTCTACCCGGGAGTTCAATGTGCGCAGCTGCTCTTCCAGCCGTGCAGAAGTCAGTACGATATCCGCTTCTCTGACTGCTTTTTCCGCCTCCGCCGTAAGCAGAACGGCTGCGCCCGGTCCCATACCGGTTACCCTGACCTTCATCGATTTATCCTCTGATACGATCTGCCAGGATGTCCGCCAGACGGCGGTCAGCGCCCAGGGTCTGTCCCATTTCTACTGTAACGCCCGGATACTTCTTCAGAATCCCGTCGATCTCTTCCGGAATATCCTTGCGGATATGAACGCCTTCAAAAAGGAAATACGGCACGACTTTGATCTCTGTCACGCCCTGTTTCGCCAAAGCGCCGATGCCATGCTCGATATTCTCTTCGCAAAACTCCATATAAGCGATCTCAATCGGTCTGTCGGTAATCGTTTCTCTAACCATATCCACGACCGCGTTAATGGTATTCTTCGTCGATTCGACACGACTTCCATGAGCTAAAATCAGTACACCCTTCATTGTTTCCTCCAAAATCTATCGTCTTATCTTCCTTCAGCAACGATTTCGCTGTAGATCTCAATGGTTCTGTCCAGTTCTTCCTCTGTGAAGCAGATGTTCAGGAACATCGCCTCAAACTGAGAAGGCGCCACGTATATGCCTCTCTTGAGCAGCTCGCGGAACACATGCGCAAAGCCCTGTGTATCCGAAGAGGCGGCACTCTGGTAATCTGTGACCGGATCATGCGTATAAAACATGCAGACTAAAGAACCCAGCTGATTAACGGTAAATCCGCATTTCTCCCGAAGACCGTCAGCCAGATATTTTCCCATGGCGTTGATCCTGTCATAAAGCTCCGGTTCTTTCAGCAGGCGGTGCAGAGTCGCAAGACCCGCCGCCATGGCGATCGGATTGCCGGAAAGTGTTCCCGCCTGGTAAACGCTGCCGCACGGCGAAACATTTTCCATAATTTCTCTGCTTCCGCCGTAAGCGCCTACCGGCATACCGCCGCCGATGATCTTTCCGTAAGTTACCAGATCCGGACGAACGCCGAAATATTCCGCCGCACCGCCGAAGGCCAGGCGGAATCCCGTGATCACCTCATCAAAAAGCAAAAGCGCGCCGTATCTGTCGCAAAGCTCGCGCAAGCCCTTCAGAAAACCTTCTGCCGTCGGTACCACGCCCATGTTTGCCGCCGTCGGCTCCACGATGACACAGGCGATCTCATCCCGGTTTTCCTTCATCAGCGTCTCTACGCTTTCCAGATCGTTGTACCGGGCAAGCAGCGTATCCTCCGCCGCCCCTCTGGTCACGCCGGCGCTGTCCGGATCGCCAAAAGTCATGGCGCCGGATCCGGCCTTTACCAGCATGGCATCGCTGTGTCCGTGATAGCAGCCTTCAAACTTGATGATCTTGTCTTTTTTCGTATACCCCCGAGCCAGACGCAGGGCGCTCATCACGGCTTCTGTACCGCTGTTGACCATCCGGATCATCTCTACATGGGCGATGTTGGATGTGATCAGCTCTGCCAGTTCAACCTCCGCCTCTGTACAGGCGCCGAAGCTGAGACCTTTTTCCGCTTTTTCCTTTACTGCCGCGATAACTGCAGGATCAGCATGACCCAGAATCATCGGTCCCCAGGAGCCTACATAGTCCAGATACTCGTTGCCTTCTGTATCATATATCCGGTTTCCCTGTGCCCGCTCGATAAAACGCGGTGTCAGACCTACTGATTTATAGGCGCGGACAGGGCTGTTTACTCCGCCGGGCATAACCTTTTTTGCCCGCTCAAACAGGATCTCTGCGCTTCTTTCTGTCATTATCCGATATCTCCTCTCTCTATGGCGTCGGCTATCTCCATCGCGTAATAAGTCATAATAATATCCGCTCCGGCTCTGTACATCGAAACGGCCGTCTCGCACATGATGCCGTATTCATCGATCAGTCCGGCTTTTCCGGCATTTTTAATCATGGCGTATTCACCGCTGACGCTGTATGTGGCTACCGGCAGATTGGTGCTGCAAGACAGCTCCCGGATAACATCCAGATAGGAAAGCGCCGGCTTGACCATCAGAATATCCGCGCCCTCTGCTTCGTCAAGCTCTGCTTCCTTCATCGCTTCCCGCAGATTGTGGGGATCCATCTGATAGGTCTTTCTGTCGCCGAAGGCCGGAGCCGATCCTGCCGCTTCCCGGAACGGTCCGTAGAATTTGGAAGCATATTTGATGGCATAGCTCATGATCGGCGTATTCTGAAAGCCGTCTCCGTCAAGTCCTGCGCGAATCGCGGCAATACGGCCATCCATCATATCGGATGGCGCGACCATATCCGCTCCGGCAGCGGCATGGGATACCGCAGTACGGGTCAGATATTCCAGGGTTTTGTCGTTGTCTACATCGTGGCCGCAGAGAATCCCGCAGTGTCCGTGAGAAGTATATTCACACATGCAGACGTCGGTAATGACGTAGATCTGTTCTCCATACTCCTCCTTGATCGCCCGCACGGCCTGCTGCACTACGCCGTTCTCGGCATAGGCCTGACTGCCTACCTCATCTTTTTCTTTAGGGATACCGAAGAGTAAAACCTTGGTAACGCCGTGAGCAAGACACTGGTCGATAATCTCCTTTGCCCTGTCGGGACTATAGCGGTACTGTCCTTCCATGGCATCTATCGGGGTCTTGATGTTTTTCCCCTCTTCAAAGAACACCGGATAGATCAGGCTGTCCTTTGACGCTCTTGTTTCCCGGATCATTCCTCTGATCAGCGGGTTTTCCCGCAATCTTCTCGGTCTGTTAATCATCGCAATCTCTCCTTACTTTTTCTATCATCGAATCGATGGTGGCTGCAGCAGAAACTACCGTGGAAAAGCCGAAGCGTTCTGCTTCTGCCGCCGTCTGCCTGCCGATACAGAGCGCTTTTACGCCGGAAAAATCCGTGCGCTTCTGTGTCTTTACAAATCCGTCTACGCAGGACTTGCTGGTAAAGGTCACATAATCCCACTCCTGCAGATCCGCGATCTCTTCATGAGACACATAGGAAGTCTCGTAGACCGGGTAGTCCTCATAAGCGATCCCTGCCGCGGAAAGAGCCTGTGTCAGTTCCGCCGTACCGATCTTTGCCCGCAGCAGGATCACTCTGCTGTCTTTTCCGATAAAACCGGTTTCAACCATTTCTTTACCCAGATGTTCCCCGTCAAATACCGAAGGGATAAAATCTGCCGCAAGACCGAATTCTTTCAGTGCCGACGCCGTGGCGCTGCCGATGCAGGCCAGCTTCTTTCCCCATACGGCGCGGGCATCTTTTCCCTGTTCATAAAGCCAGAGGAAAAAGGAACGAACGCCTTCGCTGCTGGTAAATACCAGTGTGTCAAAATCGGAAATATCCGGCGAAATCGGACGGATAAAGTCTGTGCGGATACATGGATAAAGCATCGTTTCCGCCCCCAGCGCCCGCAGCCCGGTCTCCAGACGCGACGCTTTGCGCGCCGGCTGCGTAACGACAATGCGTTTTCCCTTCAGCGGTTTTTTGCTGAACCAGTCAAAACGGTCAGAAAGTGCGCATACCTTCCCTACGGCAATCACCGCCGGTGATTTTACCTGATTTACTCTCACGGTCTCCTCTATGTGGGCAAGATCGGAAATGAATTTTCTCTGCTTCGGATACGTACCGTTTTCGATCACCGCGCAGGGCATGGTCTTTTCCATGCCGGCATCCATCAGGCCGGCGGCGATCTGTCCTACAGTCGAAACACTCATCATAAAGATCAGCGTGCCGTTGAGGCGGACCAGTGCCTCGAAATCAACAGAGAGCTCCGCTCCCGCCCGGGCATGACCGGTAATGATGTGCAGCGAGGAACAGAAATCCCGATGCGTCACCGGAATACCGGCATAGGCCGGTACCGCGATAGAAGAGGTGATTCCCGGTACGACTTCAAAGGGGACATCCTGATCGGAAAGGAGCTCCAGTTCCTCTCCGCCCCGGCCGAATACGAAGGGATCTCCGCCCTTCAGCCTGACTACCTTTTTCCCTTTGCGTCCTTCCTCCAGCAGGATCCGATTGATCTCATGCTGCGGAACCGGATGATCGCCGGCGTTTTTTCCCACATCGATCATTTCCTTGCCTTCCGGGATCAGCTCCATGATGCTTTCGCTGACCAACCGGTCATAGACGATCACATCGGCTTCGCCGATGAGCCGTACCGCTTTCATGGTCAAAAGTTCTTTATCTCCTGGTCCGGCTCCGACCAGATACACTTTACCTGTCATCCTTACTTCCTCTTTTCATGCGGAGCGCCAGCTGACGCCCCAGATTTTCACCATCCCTGCAGCTGCCGGTGATGGTATCTCTGTATGTACGTTCTTTTTCATCCACATAGAAGCCAGTCAGCTGCAATTCTTCACCTCTGATCTGTGCATATGCCGCCACCGGCGAACTGCAGCCGCCGTCCAGCGTGCGCACAAAACTCCGCTCCGCCAGCGCGATCAGCCTGGTCTCCTCATCGTGGAACGCCGCAAGAAACGGCGCCGGATAGCCGGCTCTTCCCTGTACGGCCAGTATGCCCTGACACGCTGCCGGAAGGATCTCATCTGTGGAAAATATCCGGCTGATCCGTTCTTCTAATCCCAGCCGTTTCAATCCGGCACAGGCCAGAACCAGAGCGCCGTACTCTCTCCCCGGTCCAGTTTGGCAAGCCGCGTCTGCACATTGCCCCGTACCGGCTTGATCTCCACTCCCGGAAAAAGCCGGGAAAGCTGCAGTTTCCGGCGCAAACTGGAACAGCCGATAGGTTTTTCCGGATCCAGGCTGCTTTCCCCTTCCGGAAGAACCAGTGCATCCCGCGGATCCTCCCGTTTGGAAAAAGCCAGCAGCGGAAGTTCCGCAGAAACCTCCATCGGCATATCCTTCAAACTGTGTACAGTCAGATCTGCCCGTCTGTCGAGCAGTGCCCGATCCAGTTCTTTGACGAACAGTCCCTTTCCGCCGATCTTATCCAGGGTCTTATCCAGGATCATATCCCCTGTGGTCTTCATCGTCACTAACGAAACCTGCAGACGTTCGTCATATTTTTTTATGGCCTCGATCACCATTTCCGACTGGATCACCGCCAGCCGGCTTTCTCTGCTTCCGATTTTGATCTCCATCAGTACGCCTTTCTCTCTATGATTTCTCTGACTCTGGCAGCCGCTCTGCGGGTCAGCGAATGTGTCGTTCCGCTTCCGGCAATACCGACAGTCACCTCGTCATTGACCGCTATGGCCGGAAAGAAAAACGTACATTCCTCCCTGCTGTCACAGACGCTGACATGCAGATCTCTCTCTCTGGCATCCTCGCCGATGCGGCGATTGACCTGGCGGTC
>CALXJA010000227.1 GCA_944388465.1 uncultured Emergencia sp. | reverse complement strand
AACGGACAGCGAAAATAAGCATTATAACATCATAAAACGCCGTCTGGAAAAAGGCCAGTGGTTTCGCACGCCGTGTCTGGGTTGCAGTGAATTTCCTGTAAAGAGAATGGAATTAGTAGAAGAATTTGATCGAGAGCTGATCAGCCGGGAAATTCTTCAGATGGGGGATGTGGATCTGGGCTATATGAGTTACTGCGTTGCGTTTGCCGATCACGGGGAGCCTGTTAACGGAGACTGGAACAATCCGAAATTTTCTGATCGGGCATCGACCGTCTACTATCGGCCTCATATGATTGACGGCGTTATCGATGTACAGAAGTACAGGGAGGAGTTGCGATGCTGATTAAGGCGCTTTGCGATTATTACGATATTCTCTCCGAAGAAGGAAAAGTCTTGCCGAACGGATATTCCAACGTAAAGATTCATTATCTGATCTCTCTTACGTCGGAGGGGAAAATTGATGGGATTCTTGATTGGCAGGAGAAAAAAAACGAACAAATAGGAAAAAACAAGCAAAAAGAGAAGAAGTCTCCCCGGGATATGATCATGCCACAGAGAACGGAAAAGCCGGGAATTGATCCCAATATAGCTGATCACAGACCACTTTACCTATTTGGTTTGAATCTGACAGAAGACGGATTTACACCCGATGATAGAACCGATAAAGCCAGAAAATCTCACCAGGCGTTTGTAGAAGCTAATTTGTCTTTTACGGAAGGTCTGGATTCGCCGGTGGTACAAGCCTTTCGAAATTTTCTGCAGAGCTGGAAGCCGGATGAGGAACGGGAAAACCCATATCTTTTAGGTTTGAAAAAGGATTATAGTAAGTCGGGTTACGCATTTTGCCTGTCGGGGAACCCGGACTTGCTTCTCCACGACGATCCGCAGTTTAAAGGCAAATGGGAAACGGAATACCAGAAACAGCAGGGAGAAGATTTGCTTTTTTCCCAATGCGCGGTTACAGGAGAGAAAAAAGCCATCGCTAGAATTCACAACAAGATAAAAGGCGTATATGGAGGCCATGCTACCGGCAGCGTGTTAATCGGGTTTAACAATCCTTCCGAGAATTCTTACGGAAATGAACAGTCCTACAACAGCAATATTTCAGAAGAAGCCATGAAAAAGTATACGGAAGCTCTGAACTATCTTCTGGGCAGTGGCGATCATAAGATCATGCTGGATGAGATGACCGTCGTTTTCTGGGCGATGAATCGAGGGGAGAAATGCGAAGATATGTTGCTGCAGGCGATGTTTGGAGAGACCGGAAATCGGAATCAGCAAGATGCCGAACAGACAGAAAAAATGCTAAAGAAGATGATGGAGGAAAGCGGCGAACTGGCAGTATCTGAACAGCGTCTTGCCGTAACGGAATTCATCGATCTCAACGTAGATTTCTATATGCTGGGGCTGAAGCCCAATTCATCTCGGCTTTCTATTAAATTCATTTTTCGCAGAAAGTTTGCTGATGTGCTCTGGAATATCGCGAGATTTCAGAGAGATATGCAGATGGGAACAGACACCGGACTGATTCCGCTGTGGCAAATTAAAAAAGAACTGGTTTCTCCGAAGAGCAGCAATGAGAAAGCAAGTCCCGCGCTGCTCAGTCAACTTTTGAAAAGCGTACTTTCCGGAGACGGATATCCGAGCGCCCTTTTGGAGACGATGGTGCGCAGAGTGCGAATCGACGGCGGAGAAGAAAAGATCAATCGTATCCGGGCAGGAGTGATAAAAGCCTGGGTAAACAGAGACAGCAAAAAGGAGGAATTAAAGTTGGCTTTAGATAAAGAAAATACGAACCAGGCTTATTTGTGCGGGCGGCTTTTCGCAGTACTGGAAAAGATTCAGCAGGAGGCTTCCGGCAACGGATTAAACAGAACGATTAAAGATGCTTACTTTGCTTCTGCGTCAGTAAAACCGGCACAGATTTTTCCAAAACTGATCCGGCTTTCTCAGAATCATATTAAAAAAATCAAATATGTCGGATTCTATAATAAGCTTATGGAAGAAATCATAGGAAATTTAAATGGTGAATTTCCGGAATTTCTGCGACTGGCAGAACAGGGAAGATTTATTGTGGGATATTATCAGCAATTTCAGGATTTATATGTGAAAAAGGAAAAGGAGGACGAGTAGAATGTCGCTGGAAAACAGATATGATTTTGTCATGCTTTTTGATGTAGAAAATGGGAACCCCAACGGAGATCCCGACGCGGGAAACGCTCCGCGGGTTGACGTAGAATCAGGCTACGGTTTTATCACGGATGTGTGTATCAAAAGAAAGATCAGAAATTATGTGGAGCTGGTCAAAGATGGCGAAGCAGGCTATAACATCCTGATTAAACCGGACAAAGCTTTAAATTCAAAATTTACGGCAGCCTATGAGGCAGAAGGTCTGGAGACAAAGCAGAAAGGAAAAAAAGCTGACGATGTAAAAAAAGCCAGAGACTATATGTGCAGGAACTATTTTGATGTTCGAACGTTCGGCGCGGTTATGTCTACCGGTGATGATCCCTGCGGAATTGTCAGAGGCCCGGTGCAGATCAATTTTGCCAGAAGCATATCTCCTGTGAATATACAAGATGTGACCATCACCAGGCAGGCGCGGACGACAGAAGACAGAACAGCGACCGGCGATACGGAAATAGGCAGAAAAAGCGTAATTCCGTATGCCCTTTACCGGGCAGAAGGGTATGTGTCTGCGGCTCTTGCCAATCAATCTACGGGTCTTTCTGAATCTGATCTGGACCTTTTGTGGACGGCTATCATAAATATGTTTGAATACGATCACAGTGCGGCAAGAGGAAAGATATGTATGCGAAAACTCTTTCTTTTCAAACACAGCAATGTGCTGGGAAACTGCCCGTCTCATCTCCTTTTTGAGCGGATAACCGTAAAGGAAAAAGAAGATGTGTTGCCGCGTTCTTTTGAAGATTATCTGCTTACCGTCAATTATGATATGCCGGAAGGCGTAGAGCTGATTGAAAAATTATGAGTACGGAAGAAATCACGATTCGATCGATTCAGCATTATCTGTACTGTCCTCATCGATGGGGACTGCTGGAGATCGACAGAGCATGGGCGGAAAATATATTTGTGACAAAAGCAAATCTCATGCACGAAAGAGTACACGAACCAGAGCAGTATTATTCGGCAAAAGGAAAGAAGGTCTATACCTCTGTGCCGGTTTATTGTGACCAGGAAGCGTATAATCTTTACGGTATAACAGATTGCATCGAACTGATTCCAGATCAGCAAGGGGTGCCTGTTGATAAAAGTGGGAAGCGGTATCGCTTACGTATTATTGAGTACAAGCCCACAATACCGAAGGAGCGGTTGTACAGAGAGGATGATTTGATGCAGGTATTTGCGCAGAAAATTTGCGTAGATTTTGTATTTGGTGGAGACAGCGAGGGATATATCTATTATGCTGATGTGAGAAAAAGAATTCGGCTTCCGCTTCGGGAAAATTACGATCTTTATGACGAGAAGCTGAAAACTCTTTTACAGGAGATGCGAAACTGTTTAAAGAAAGGTCTCATACCTGAGATACGGAGAGGACAGAATTGCAACGGTTGCTCGATGAAAGATTTATGTATGCCAACTTTGAAGCCGATCACGAATCTGCATGACAGAATCCGAAAGTTAGAGGAGGTGGACTGACTTATGAGAAAACTGCTGAACACAGTATATGTCACCAATGAGAACGCCTATCTGACGCTGGACGGAGAAAATCTGGTTTGCAGCATTGATGGAGAAGTAAGGCTCCGTATTCCTTTCGAAAATATTGAAAATATCGTCTGCTTCAGTTATATAGGATGTTCGCCTACTTTGATGGGAAAGTGTGCAGGAAAAACGATCCCTATCAATTTCATTTCTCCACAAGGGAAATTCCTGGCAAAGATTTGCGGCGAGACAAAAGGGAATGTTTTTCTCCGCGTGGCGCAAATTGATACGTTCCGGGAGAACGCTCTACTGCTTACGCAGAATACAATGGCAGCAAAATTCAGCAATACAAGGCAGCTGATCAAGCGCTCTCTTCATGATAATGTGGAATTAAGAGAGGATGCGGAAATCAAAAAGGTTTTGGACATTTTTTCAGAAGGAATTGAGAAGGTGTATCAAGGGAAGAGTATCGATGAAATAGTAGGAATAGAAGGATATTGTGCGCAAAGTTATTTTTCTATCTTTGACCGTTTGATTACCAATAAAAAAGTGCCTTTTTCATTTTCACTCCGAACCAAGAGACCACCATTGGATCCGGTCAATGCGTTGTTATCTTTTATATACACTTTGGCGACTTCGGAGTTCGCTTCTGCATTGGAAACGGTAGGCTTGGACAGTTATATCGGGTACTGTCATACTTTGCGAAGCGGAAGGGTTTCTTTAGCCTGCGATCTGGTGGAAGAAGTCCGGTGTATTGCCGAACGATTTGTGCTTACCCTTTTAAATTTACAGATTATAGGAGAAAAGGATTTTGAAACGCAAATCTCCGGCGCAGTTTGGCTGAATGATGAGGGAAGAAAAAAGGTAATAGGACGTTGGCAGGAAAAGAAAAGAACGATGATGATACATCCTGTTTTAAAACAGAAAATCCCAATGGGATTACTGCCCTATGTACAGAGTAATCTTTTAGCGAAATATGTGCGGGGAGATATTCAGAGCTATCCGTCATTTCTTTATAAGTAGGTGATTTTTATGATGGTTTTGATTAGTTATGACGTAAACACAACAGACGATAGTGGAAAAACAAGATTGCGCAAGGTGGCGAAGGAGTGTCAGAATCACGCGCAGCGGGTTCAAAATTCGGTGTTTGAAGCTGATTTGGACTACTCTGCTTTTTTAAAGATGAAAGACCGGTTAATTAAGCTGATTGATCCTCAAAAGGATAGTCTTCGGTTTTACTATCTCGGGAATAACTGGAAGAATAAGGTGGAGCATATCGGCGCAAAAGAGACCTATGACCCAGAAGGCGTAATCATTGTTTGAGTTGATTGGCGAAGGTGAGTTAATAGTAGAAATACGGGGAAGTTCGCTTAAAAACAGGATAAAATATTCCATTTAGATTGAAGAAAAAAGAGAAAACAATTAAAATGTAGTTGTCCGCCTCTATATTTAGCTGGCGTGATCGTTTAAACAACAGGATGTAGCGGTCGCGCCTCGCAGAGGCGCGTGAGTAGAAATACCCGTAAGAGTAATAAACTCTTCTCTGTCCAAGTCGCGCCTCGCAGAGGCGCGTGAG
>CALXJA010000226.1 GCA_944388465.1 uncultured Emergencia sp. | reverse complement strand
CCAGGATCCAGCATTATGACGACCGGCTTTTGCAGATCGTCAGCGTATCCTGCATGATCGGCATCATGTCTTATATGACGGTTCAGAACGTGATCGTCGATTGGGACATGGCTGCGGCGGCACTGGGCGCTGTTGCCGGCAGTGCGTTACTGGGCAGCCTGCCGGCTGACGCCGCCGGCGTTTTCAGCTATGTGCCGGTCTCCATATATGCTTCGCTTTTAGCCGGCCTGATTTTAAAAAAACCGGGTCTGGCGATAGCAGGCGTGTTTGGCGCGCTGCTGCTGCTGCGGCTTGGCGTGATCGTTATTCCGGAATATCTGCTGTTGATTTCCAATGTGCTGCTTTGCGCCATTGCCGGGGTCTGGTTTTACCGGAAACGGAAGAAAAAGGAAATAACGGAAGACAAATAAAATGGAAAAGAGTGCCGACAGATTCAGATGACGAATCTGTGCACTCTTTTTTTTAATCATAGATCTGTTTTGCCAGAAACTCGGCGCCGATCTGCGCGGCTTTCATCTCTGTTTCTCCCAGTTCCTTTCCTTCCGGAGAGAGCACGGTGACCGAACCGATAGCATCGCCCTGGGAAATAATGGGCACGATGACTTTTTTACTGCTGAGGAATTTGTCTTTACTCTGTATGATATGATCAAGCTCCGTGTCGATTTTATCGTGGTCGAACTGGCGCTTTTGCTTTCCCGCGGCGGCAATGAACTGATCGGTATCGGAAACGATCACGGTTCCTCCCAGTATGGAAGAAGCGGTTTCCGCAAATTCAACGGCTACCTGGCTCATGTCTCCGATGGGAGAATATTTTTTCAGAATGATCTCTCCCATATTTCCGGTATAGATCTCCAGCGGATCCCCCTCCCTGATCCGCAGAATTCTTCTGATTTCTTTGGGCACTACGACACGTCCCAGGTCGTCGATCCGTCTTACGATTCCCGTTGCTTTCATGTAGTTTGATTCTCCTTCTAACAAATATTGTAACAGTAGTTTATACTCCCTGGGAAAAAATATACGAAAAAAAGCAATTATGAAAAAATGGTGAAATTTATTGGAATGGCGACAGGACTATGATATAATTTTATGGCTGATTTTGGAAAAACGGCATAAGCCTGTGGAGGAAAGAATATGCTTTTTAAAGAAATAACAATTTTAAATAAAGATTATAATATTGAAGAAAATATGTATGTAGGTGTTGAGGGCGACACCATTACCTATATCGGAAAGGAATGTCCGGAAAAGGATTTCGGTGAAGAATACAGCGGACGGAACCGTCTGCTGATGCCGGGATTTTACAATGCCCATGCCCATTCACCGATGGCGCTTATGCGCGGATATGGGGAGAATCTGGCGTTGCAGGACTGGCTCAATACGAGGATATTTCCTTTTGAAGACAAGCTGAGCAGCAACGCAGTGTACTGGGGAACATTGCTTTGCATGGCAGAGTCTCTGCGTTTCGGCATCGTCTCTTCATCGGATATGTATTACTTTATCCCCGACATGGTCAGAGCTGTGGCAGACAGCGGCGCGAAAGCCAACATTTCACGTTCGGTAGTGAACCCTGCAGGACTGCCTTTTGCGCAGCTCCCTTCTGTGCAGGAGACGGAAGAGGCGATCCGCTGTTATCATGGTTATGCCGGGGGACGGATCCAGATCGATACCAGTATTCATGCGGAATATACGACTAACGAAGAGACGGTGAGAGGTCTGGCGGATCTGACCAGGGAAAAGGGGCTCATTATGCACGTTCATGTTTCCGAGACGAGGCTGGAGCACGAAGAATGTAAGACGCGTCATGACGGGCTGACTCCTGTACAGTATTTTGCCCGCTGCGGTCTGTTCGATTCGCCGGCAGTGGCGGCGCATTGTGTATGGTGCGATGATCGGGATCTGGAAATCCTGAAAGAAAAGAACGTTACTGTAGCGGCTAATCCGGTGAGCAATATGAAGCTGGCAAGCGGAATCAGCAATACGGCAAAAATGATAGAGATGGGGATCAATGTTGCGATCGGAACGGACAGCGTCTCCAGTAATAACAGCCTGAACTTTTTGGAAGAACTGAAGATCTTTGCCTTACTGGCAAAGGTGAGAAATCAGGATCCTACACAGATCACTCCGCAGGAGGCTCTGAAAGCGGCTACGGCAGCCGGCGCTGCTGCGCAGGGAAGAAAAGACTGCGGCGTATTGCAGGAGGGAAACAAGGCGGATCTGATCGTGCTGCGGACAGATGTGCCGAACATGCATCCGGTTCATGACCTGCTGAACAATATCGTTTATTCGGCAGCCGGCAGCGACATCGTGATGACGATGGCAGACGGCAAGGTGCTGTACAGAGACGGAGAGTATACGACGATCGATATAGAGAAGACCATATACGAGGCGGAGGCTGCGACAGAAGCCATCTTAAAACAGCTGTAGGGGAAGGGATTATGTCAGATAAGGGAAACAAGTTTATCAAGGGTGCTGCGATTCTGGGAATTGCCGGCATTATGATCAAAGTGCTCGGTGCGATATTCCGTATTCCGCTGACCAACTGGATCGGCGATGACGGCATGTCTTATTACGGTTTCGCCTATTCTATATACAGCGCGCTTCTGGTCTTGTCGACAGCCGGTATACCGGTGGCCATTTCCCGGATGGTATCAGAGCGGATCGCCGTAGGCGAATATAAAAACGCGCACAAGGTTTTTCGTACGGCTACGGCGCTTCTTTTTGCCATCGGCATCGTTTCCTTCGCTGTATGTTATTTCGGCGGCGAGGCGATCACAGCCGCTTTGGGCAACCCTGACGCAGCTATGGCCGTAAAAGCGATATCTCCGGCGCTTCTTTTTGTGCCGCTGTTTTCTGCCTTCAGAGGATATTTCCAGGGCAGACAGAATATGAATCCAACGGCAATATCGGAAATTACGGAGCAGCTGGTTCGTGTGATCGTCGGTCTTTATCTTGCTTACCAGTTATTGCACACAGGACTCAAGGAGGCTGCCGCAGGAGCATCTTTTGGCGCTTCGGCGGGTTCTGTAGCGGGACTTGCTATTATCGTGATGATCTATCTGCTTAACCGCAGGACGATCCACCGGAAGATCGATCTGAACAATAAGCAGGTAGAGGAAACAGCGGTGATTCTGCGCAAGATCGTCAGCATCGCCGTGCCGATCATCATCGGTTGCGAGATCATGCCGATCATGACGCTGATCGATACGGGGATCATTATGACCAGACTGCAGGATACGGGCTGGTCATATGAGGAAGCCAAGAGCCTCTACGGCCTGCTCAGCGGTTTCTGCAATTCTCTGATCGCGTTCCCTCAGGTCTTTACGCAGGCTGTGGCGGTAAGTCTTGTACCGGCTGTGGCGGCGGCGTTTAAGATAAAAAATAAAAATGGCGTGCAGGAAAACATCAAACTGGGCTACCGCACGACGATGATCATGGCTTTTCCGTGTGCTTTCGGCATTTTTGCCCTGGCAGAACCGATCCTTTTGTTTTTGTATCCGGCGCAGAAAGCCAGCGCTGTGGCTGCCGTACCCACACTGATGATTATGGCGGTCAGCGTCATTTTTCTTGCCATCACCCAGACTTCTGTCGGCGTACTGCAGTCTATCGGAAAGCAGACTGTGCCTGTGATCCACCTGGCCATCGGTTGTGTAGGCAAAGTGATTGTCACCTATATTCTGGTGGGCATCCATTCTGTCAATATAAAAGGAGCGGCCATCGGCACGATGCTGGCTTATGTGGTGGCTTTTGTGCTCAACAATATTTCCGTCAGGCGGTATACCGGAACGAAGCTGAACTATGACCTGACCTACGTGCGGCCATGTATTGCGGCAGCGATCATGGGGGTATGTGCTTTTGCTGCACATAAGCTTTGCGTAGGTTTCCTGGGCAACAGTGTAGCGACGCTGCTGGCCATCATGGTTGGCGTCGTGGTATACGGGATCCTGATCTTTGCCCTGAAGGCCATCACGCTGAAAGAAGTCGAATCTATGCCGGGCGGTACAAAGCTGGTTAAAGTATTAAGAAAGTTCGTGAAGTAAAATGATGAAAAAAGAGTATGAAGAATTGTATATAGCCGGAACCGATGCCGGAGAAGCATTGAACCGGCTGGCAGCCATCATAAAGATCCTGCGCAGAGAATGTCCGTGGGATAAGGTGCAGACCCATGAGACGCTGAAAATCTGCATGCTGGAGGAAGCCTATGAAGCGGTAGATGCAATCCAGGAAAAAGATACGGCGAATCTGCGGGAAGAACTGGGCGATGTGCTTCTGCAGGTCGTCTTCCACAGTGATCTTTCTTCTGAAGAAGGCGACTTTGATTTGACCGATGTGATCAATGAGGAATGTGAGAAAATGCTGCGCCGGCATCCGCACATTTTTTTGGAAGAAAAGGTAAAAACTATTGACAAAGCCCTTGAAAGATGGGAAAATATGAAAAGCAAAGAACATAATGAAAAGAGTTATACCGAGCGGCTTCAGAAAGTGCCCAGAGCGCTTCCGGCTCTGCTCAGAAGCTCTAAAGTCCAAAGCAAGGCATCGAAGATCGGTTTTGATTGGGAGGATGCCAAAGGGGCTTTCGGCAAAGTCGAGGAAGAACTCTCCGAGTTCAAGGATGCCTGTGAAGCAGGCGGCAGAGAGGATATGACGGAGGAACTCGGGGATTTGCTGTTTTCTATAGTAAATGTCTCTCGGTTTCTGGACATTGATCCGGAGGAAGCGCTCAACGGAGCTACGAGAAAGTTCATTGCGCGTTTTCAATATATGGAGAACGCCTCTGCCGAAAGAGGTTTAGATCTTGAGCGTATGAGTCTTGAAGAAATGGACAAACTTTGGATGGAAGCAAAAAACAATTAAGTTCTATGCTTACGTATATGATTTTAAGGAGGATTTTATAATGAATAAGGCTGAACTGGTTGCTGCAGTAGCAGAGAAAACAAACTTTACAAAGAAGGATGCAGAGGTAGCGATCAATGCATTCCTTACCAGCGTTGAAGAAGCTCTTGTAAAAGGAGAAAAGGTACAGCTGATCGGATTCGGTACTTTCGAGACAAAAGAGAGAAAGGCCAGACAGGGAAGAAATCCTAGAAAACCGGAAGAAGTAATCGAGATTGCCGCTTCAAAGGCACCTGTTTTCAAAGCAGGAAAAGCGCTGAAGGATGCAGTTAACAAATAGAATACATCATATTTGTATGTGTACAAGGACAACCTCTGGTTGTCCTTTTTCGTGTCAGAATTGGAATCTCAGGCTGTTTTCGAGCGGTTTCGCGGAAGCGGCCTGCGTTTGTAAAGGGGAGGAAATATGCGAATTGATAAATTTTTGAAAAATTCCCGGCTGATCAAACGAAGAACTGTGGCGAAGGAAGCCTGTGACCAGCAGCGGGTCTTCGTCAACGGGAAGACGGCAAAGGCCGGTACAGAGCTGAGCGAAGGGGATCTGGTGCATATCGAGTTTGGTAACAGTTCTCTGACGGTCAGGGTCAGAGCATTAACGGAATCCTGCCGCAAAGAGGACGCAGCAGGCATGTATGAAATCGTAGAAGACTGAGTGAACGATACGCTGTATGTATACGCACTGCCGGCTTTGCAGAGCAGGCAGCGCGGGTGGCCGTGGGTCGGCCGTGGGTCGGTTTCCGGAAATATGCGCACAGATAGACGTCTGTCTATAGAATGTTTTCCGGGCGAATCTGCTGATTTTCGTAAAGAAAGGTAAGCTGTGCCTGCAGCGCCAGAAGCTCACCGCTTCCGTTAGAGAGGTCTCTGGCGCGGATGTACATCAGCGTTTTGGCAAAAGCGACGTCTGTTTCATTGATGGTTTCGGTATCAAGAAAAAACAAAGCCGTTTTTCGGTAATCGTGCCAGGTGTCGTACTGCGTCTGAAAGTGCGAAAAAGCCTGCTCCCAGCGCTGTTCTTCTATGGCGGGCATCACCGAGTCGCTGCACGCTTCGATCATCTGATCCAGCGTTTTTTCCGAATGTACACAGAATATACCGAAACTGCCGATCAGGATCAGGAGCGAAAGAATAGAGAGGAGAAGTGACCGCATCTATTTCACCTCCCTGGAAAATTTTTCCTGACCGCCGGGAAGGGGATAGACATGCAGCTTGCGGTCGCTCCCGTAAAAAGCGACGAAGACGCTGTGAATATCACGGATGCCTTTAGCCTCCATCATAGAGAGAAGTGTATGGTTGTCAATACCGGCTTTTTTTAAGTTGTTATGATAGATAACGCCGTCACTGACAAGAATCAACGGAAGCTTTTCCTGATCGCTTTTTGCAATGATCGAAAGCTCACCGTTAGATTCCATTACTGCATATTCCACATCAGACAGGGATGGACAGTTTCCGATGCGTAGCTGCTCAAAGAGATCGTTTACAGTGATACGGAGCCGTTTCATTTCCCGGACGTTGATCATGCCTTTATCAATGATGATGCTGGGTTTTCCGTTGATGAAGTTTTTGAACCCTTCGCTTTTGATGGAAATGTAAGATAGGAGCACCTGCAAAACCAAAAGGGTAAGAATAGCAACTGCGCCATTGATCAGAGAAGCCGACGGGGAGTCGATGGGTATGGAAGCCAGCTCGGCAATCATGAACAGGACGACCATCTGAAACGTCGACATTTTCGAAAGCTCTGATTTCCCCATAACGCGCAGCGCGAAAAGTACGATCACATAGAGGATAAATGTCCGGATACATACGATGATCAAGTTACACCTCCATAAATTGTTTTGCTCTTATTGTGGACATAAAATAGAAAAGCTATACCGGAGAAAATCGTTCGGTGAAATGAAAAACTAACGTCCAGAAGAAAAAATAAGTTCCAGATGAAAGAGAAAGCTCTGTTTTCAATATGAAAAAGATAGATGTATCTTGAAAAAATACGGCCTTTTGTGTAAATTTAAGTT
>CALXJA010000225.1 GCA_944388465.1 uncultured Emergencia sp. | reverse complement strand
AAAAGCCGCCACAGCAAGGCCGAATAAAATACCCACATAATTTAAAACGATCTTCTTCATACTTCCCTCTCTGTTTTATCGTTTTCGCTATAAACTCAGATAACAGAGACATTGTACTATCGTGTTTGTATTTATTCTCTAATTCTGTAGCTTTAATATTGTATTTTTTTGTTTTCAGTTACAGTTTTAGGCTTATCCTTTCATTGCGGCGCGGCGTTCAACAACAAAGTTATACGTGTTTCTTTTTCTTTTTCCTCTTCGGCGTACGACGCAAAATCCTGCCGCAGAGATTGGTAAACTTATAGATATAACGGAAAAGCCCCTCTGTCGCGATCAGGAATACCACCAGCAGCATGGCCGCCTGGGTGGAGATCGGCTCGATACCAAAGAAATCCTTAACGAAAAATAAACAGTAGCCCATACCCAAAAGCATCACTGCGATCAATCCCACGTGAAGCTTATTCGGCGGCTGTGCAACCTTCGCCAGAATCATGAAGCCTACCAGTCCGACCAGAACCGTACAGGATGTAGAAATACATTCGCTGTCGATCGCAAAGACCTGTCCGAAGACTACCAGAGAGCTGACACTGATAAAGGTGGTGATTCCCGCAGGCGCGGCCATCTTGAATACATTGCCGAAAAACGTTCCCTTGATGCGGTTTTTGTTCGGCTCCAGCGAAAGCACAAAAGAAGGCGCCCCGATGGTGAAAAAGCTGATCAGGGTAATCTGCGACGGTTTCAGCGGATAAGACAGCACACTGATCATGGAAAAAAGCGCCAGCAGCAGCGAAAAGATGTTTTTCGACAAAAACAGGCTGGCTGCTTTTTCAATATTGTTGACCACACGCCGCCCTTCGCTGACCACAGACGGCATCTTGGAAAAATCCGAATCCATCAGTACCAGCTGTGCGGCATTGGACGCCGCTTCACTTCCCGAAGCCATGGCCACCGAGCAGTCCGCATCTCGCAGCGCCAGAATGTCATTGACGCCGTCCCCGGTCATGCCCACAGTCTTGCCCTGCTTTTTCAACGCCTTGACAAAAAGCCGTTTCTGCTCCGGCGTCACCCGTCCAAAGACCGTATACCGCTCCACAGCCTCAAAGATCGCCCTTTCCGTAACCAGCTGCCGGTCGTCTACATATCTTTCTGCACCGGCAATACCCGCTTCCATAGCTACGTTGGAAACCGTTACCGGATTGTCTCCGGAAATGACCTTGATGTCTACGCCGTTTTCCGCAAAATAGGCAAAGGTCTCCCTTGCCGATTTACGTATAGGATTCGTCAGATAAATCAGCGCCAGAAGCTGCACCCTGCCCTGCAAAGGCTGTCCCTCCGGCACATCCTCGGTGCGGGCAAAGGCCAGGACGCGGTAGCCCTGTTCACTGATTTCTGTAATATGCGCTTCGTAGCGGGAAAATTCCTCCCGAAGCACGAACTCAGGAGCGCCCAGGACAAAATTTCCATCATTATACGTCGCTCCGCAGTATTTATATTTTGAAGAAAACGGACAAACCGTATTGGCCTCTCTGCCGGACGTCTCCGTAAAATGCGCCTGAAGCGCCGCCATGGTGATGTTGTCTGCACTCTGCGCTTTTGCCAGATCGCCGATCATTCTGAACAGTTCGTCCCGGTCGATGCGGTCATACACCTGGTGCATCTCCGAAACCTTCATCTCATTTTCGGTGATCGTTCCCGTCTTGTCTACGCATAGCACGTTAACACGAGCCAGCGTTTCAATACACCGCATATTCTGCACCAGCACATCGCGGCGGGCAAGCCGCATGGCGCTGACGACCATGGCAATGCTGGCGGTCATGTAAAGCCCTTCCGGGATCATGCCCAGCACCGCCGCTACCATAGAAGTCACACTTTCCCGGAAACCGTCCTCCAGGATAAAACACTGCTGAACGAAAAGCACGATACCGACAGGAATGATAATAATACCCACAGCCTTTACCAGACGATCAAGAGACTTGATCATTTCCGACTGCTCACCCTGCTTGTCCTTTGTCGCTTCTATGGTCAGTCTGGAAATATAGGACTCCCGTCCGACAGCCGTCAGCTCCGCCGCACATCTTCCGGAAACGACGAAGCTTCCGGAAAGCAGCTTGGAATCCTTTGTCTTGGTGATCTCATCGGATTCACCGGTAATCAGCGCCTCGTTAGCCTGAATACTGCCTTCCACAACCGTGGCATCCGCCGGAATCTGGCTGCCGGCACTGAGAATCACCACATCGCCGAGAACCAGCTCTTCTACGGGAACACTGGTTTCCCTGCCATCCCGCATGACGTGGGCTTTGGGCATCTTCAGCAGCTTTAATTTGTCCAGCGTCTGTTTGGAACGCACCTCCTGGGCGATACCGATAGCGGTATTGGCAAAGACGATGAGCATAAAAGACAGATCCTTGAACGAACCGACAGCAATAAGTAAAACGGCGAGTACCGTAAAAATCAAGTTAAAGTAAGTGAATACGTTATCTTTGACAATCTGTTTTACTGTTCTGGTTGAGGAGTCGACCTGCTCGTTGGACAGTCCCTGCCGTCGTCTTTCTTCTGCTTCCTGACTTGTTAATCCCAACATTTTATCTTCTCCTTTTTCTTAATGGCTCTATTCTATCATAAAATCCGTCAGGATTAAATAAGTACTTTGGCTGAATGAAGAAACGATTACGCAAATCCCCTCTTTCCCCGCGGAGTGATTTCTTTCTGCAGTCGGCCGAGCCGGCACAGCCAGTCCGCTTGATCCCGATGAGGAGCTCGCAGATCCGCAGCCTGGCCGGCAGCTATGAGATCCAGCCGGTTTTTGTCCGTAACGAACAGAGGCGCCGCTCAATCATTCGTTGTTCATGATTGAGCGGCGCCCGTCATTTTTTATCCATGCCTATAGAATCTCTATTTGATCACGACTTTATGGAATTTTTTCTTTCCCTTCTGAATCAGCAGCTCTCCGTCTTTAAACAGATCTGCCGTCACAAACAGCTTCGGATTCGTCACTTTTTCACCGTTCACCGAAAGGCCTCCCTGTTCGATCGTGCGGAATCCCTCACCGTTGCTCGATACCAGACCCAGCTCTTTGATCAGCGATACCAGACCCTTGCCCTCGCCGGCAAACGCAGCTGCCTCCATTTCTGTGGTCGGAATGTTCGCGGAGTCACCGCCGCCAAAGGCAGCTCTTGCGCCTTCCAGCGCTTTCTTCGCCTCTTCTTCGCCGTGTACCAGCTTCGTCACCTCAAAGGCGAGGATTTCCTTGGCTTTATTGATCTCAGAGCCTTCCAGGCCGGCCAGACGTTTAACCTCGTCCATCGGCAGGAAGGTCAGCATACGCAGACATTTTTCCACATCGGCATCCGCCACAGTTCTCCAGTACTGGAAAAATTCATACGGCGACGTCCGCTCCGGAGAAAGCCAGAGGGCGCCTTTCTGGGTCTTGCCCATCTTCTGTCCCTCACTGTTGGTCAGGAGTGCGAAGGTCATGCCTTCCACATCGATATCGCACCATTTTCTGGCCAGATCTTTTCCGGCGATAATGTTGGACCACTGATCGTTGCCGCCGAACTGCATTTTCACGCCGAAGTCTCTGGCCATAACGGTAAAGTCGTAGCCCTGCATCAGCATATAGTTGAACTCGAAGAAGGACAGGCCGCCCTGCGCCATCCTCTGTTTAAAACACTCCGCCCGCAGCATATTGTTTACATTGAAGTGGGTTCCTACTTCGCGGACAAATTCCACATAATTGAGCGGTCTCAGCCATGCGCCGTTATTGACGCTGATCGCCTTTCCCGGAATCGGTTCCCGGTTCTGGTGTCCCGGGCTGAACACGCCGCTGTTTCCTTCGTATTTCCATTCATCATCAAAGTCCAGAAACCGGTCAAAGAGCTTTTTGAATGCAGCGCAGTTTCCGTCGATGGTTTCCACATCCATCATTTTGCGCATATCCTGACGGCCGGAAGGATCGCCGACCATACCGGTTCCGCCGCCCAGCAGCACGACCGGAGTATGACCGTACTTCTGCATATACATCATGATGATGACCTGCATAAAATGGCCTACATGAAGACAGTCCGCCGTCGGGTCAAAACCAATGTAAAACTTGATCTTTTCTTTTCCCAGCATTTCTCTTACCGCTTCTTCGTCGGTAACCTGCTCAATAAAGCCTCTCTCCTTCAGCACATCGTATACGTTGTCAAATTTGCTCACATTGTCCGGTATAAAGTTTTTCATCTTCCCTACCTCTCTCTTCTCGAATTCTTTCTCTGTATCTCATCTCGCTTATTGTTTTTCTGTTTCTGCCTGTTTGGCTTTCCGGCTCTTCGCTTCCTGCAGTTTCTGTCCGTAAAACGGCGCCGCTTACATTTCATCCAGCATATCGGTGCGCCGCTTGTGCCGTCCGCCTTCAAATTCGGTATCCAGCCAGGCGTCGGTGATTCGGATCGCCAGCTCCGGCTCTGTGGTTCTGCCGCCCATAGCAAGCATATTGGCATTGTTGTGCTTTTTCGTCAGCTCTGCCATTTCCACGGAAGTGCAAAGACCGCACCGGATACCCCTGACCTTGTTGGCTGCAATGGATATGCCGATACCGGTTCCGCAGAATACCATGCCCAGATCCGCTCTGCCGCTGGCTACTTCTTCGGCACAGGCTTTGCCGTAAACGGGATAATCCACGGATTCTGTGGAATGTGTTCCCAGATCCGTTACGACATACCCCCTCTCTTCCAAATGCGCTTTGATTGTATTTTTTAACGCGAACCCGCCATGGTCGCTGGCAACTGCAATAATCATTAAAATATCTCCTTTTCTCGGTCATTACACCTTTTTTATATTATATCCGGCTGACTTGAGCATCCGGTTCATAACAGAAAATCCAACGCCCTGCTCGGTCAGAGCTGAGGCGAGGATCACATTGGCGCCATCCTGATCCGCCTGCCGCAGCAGGGCAAACAGATCGTGCGCGGCATTTCTCTGCTCGCCGTCCGCAAAGAAAAGCATACAGACTTTCTGTCCCGCCTGCCGGCGCGCTTCTCGTTCTTCTTCCATGGCTCGCCGAACATTTTCGGCATTGCCCTCGAATACGATCATCTCCGCTTTCGGCGCATAATGCTTGTATTTCATGCCCGGAGCCTTAGGAATCAATTTTTCCTCCGCTCCTCTGCCGGGACGCCGGTTCAGCGTCGGATCCAACAGTACCGTTTTTCCCAGAACCTGCTCGAAATTTCCCCGGGTCAGGATGCCCGGCCGCAGGATCATCGGCTGCTCACCGGTCATATCGATGACCGTCGATTCAATGCCTACCTGACATTGTCCGCCGCAGAGTATCGCATCGATTCTCCCCGAAAGATCTTCGATCACATGGCTGCTACAGGTCGGGCTGGGTTTTCCGGAAAGATTGGCGCTGGGCGCAGCTACCGGGCAGCCTGCTCTGCGGATCAGCTCCAGAGCCTCCGGCGCGGAAGGCATACGCACGCCTACGGTATCCAGTCCCCCCGTCGTTACATCGGGAACAACAGATCGTCTTTTGACGATCATCGTCATCGGCCCGGGCCAGAAATGCTCTGCCAGTTTTTCCATATCTTCAGTGATTTCAACGGTCAGCGCCTTTAGATCGTCTTTTGACGATATATGAACGATCATCGGATTGTCCGAAGGTCTGCCTTTTGCCGCGTAAACCTTTGCCACAGCCTCGGCATTGAGCGCATCGGCTCCCAGACCGTACACGGTTTCGGTCGGAAAGGCAACAAGACCCCCGTCCGCAAGGATCCGTGCGGCTTCTTCTATCTCTTCGGTTGTCGTTCCCAGTATCTTAGTTTTCATGGCTGCCTCTTTTTCTTCCCGTTTCTGCCTGCATCTGTTGCAGCGGAAAATCTGCGACTGCCTTCCGTAAAACAGTGCGGCCGGCAATATGGCTCTGCAGCGCCCGGTTTTTTCACAGCGCAGATTAGAAATTCTTCATTTTTTCCGCCTGATCACTGGTGATCAGACCGTCAATGATCTCATCCAGGTCTCCATCCAAAATTGCGTTGAGTTTATACAGGGTCAGGCCGATACGGTGCTCGGAAACTCTTCCCTGCGGAAAATTGTATGTCCGGATCCGTTCGCTTCGGTCTCCGGAGCCTACCTGACTTTTTCTCGCCTCAGAGATCTCCTTGTTCTGTTCCTGCACTTTCAGGTCATAAAGGCGGGAACGGAGAACTTTAAACGCTTTTTCTTTATTCTTGATCTGCGACTTTTCATCCTGGCAGGTTACGACAAGTCCCGTCGGCAGATGGGTAAGTCTGACCGCAGAGTCCGTAGTGTTTACGCACTGGCCGCCATTGCCGGATGCCCGGTACACGTCGACTCTGACGTCGTTGGGATTGAGATCCACTTCTACATCATCCACTTCCGGCAGTACGGCCACGGTAGCCGCCGAAGTATGCACCCTGCCTGCGGACTCGGTCTCCGGTACACGCTGCACACGATGGACGCCGCTTTCGTATTTTAAACGCGAATAAGCTCCTTTGCCCTTGATCAGAACAACGGCTTCTTTGATGCCACCGATACCGGTATCGTTGACATCCATCAGTTCCGTCTTCCAGCGGTGCCGTTCAGCATACCGCATATACATACGCAGAAGATCCTGTGCAAAAAGCGCGGCTTCATCTCCGCCGGTTCCCGCTCTGACTTCCAGAATAACGTTCTTCTCATCGTTGGGATCT
>CALXJA010000224.1 GCA_944388465.1 uncultured Emergencia sp. | reverse complement strand
ACTGACCTGGGCGATCCTCTTTGGCATTGCCTTGCGTTCTGCGTCAGAGACGACGAAGAACGTATTGGAAAATATTGCCGAAGCGGTATCGCAGGTAGTCAGATGGGTGATCCGTTTTGCTCCTCTGCGGATATTGCGGCAAGAAAGAAGAAAAACAGGGAAAAGACAGCATAATAATCAAGAGAAAAAAGAGGGGGCAGACAACTTGCGATGAAAGGCCGCAAGCTGTCTGCCCCTTGCTGTACATTACAGGCTGATGGGATCTATTCGTTTTTTGTCTCCTCGCCGCCCTGATTCAGCAGGTAGGTGAGGATCGTACCGGTGTAGCGTTCCAGACGGTTTTCGTTTACGGAAACGCTGATAATGCTGCAGCTCGGATTCTTTTCCTGGATATAGGTCGTACCGGACGCGGCGACGCAATCGCGGTATTCCATATCTGCTCCGGAGTACTGGTTGAAGGCTTCAGCGACCTCTTTGGCGAAGTCGGACTCCGGATCGGACTTCCAGATCGCCTGACTGCCGGTCTTTTTATAGGTAACGTCGGCCAGACCGCAGATCGTCTCGTAGGTGCGGTCGATTTCGAGTAGATCCGTCTCTGAAAGACTGTTGCCGACAGCGGAGATCGTAAAGCGGTTTCCGTTTTTCTTTATGGAACCGATGCTGGTGATGGACAGCTGTTCATCATTATCATCGCGGGAATACACGCCGTCGATCAGGGTATAGAGCAAGCTGACAAAGGTGTTGAGATCTTCCTGTGCCATGACTTTTTCCGGCAGTTCGACCTCTTCATAGGTATAGGTCATCTGCGGATAATCTTCGAGATTGTCGTCATTGTAATTTTCAATGGCACTGTCGATCCGTTTCTGGAATTTCTCCATATCATCCTCATCGATGACGATGGTTACGGAGGCGGATCTCGGGTAGAGGTTGCCGCTCTCTCCGCCGCGGATATCGGCCAGCTCATAAATCAGGGAGTTGGTTTTAAAGTAGGCCAGCAGATCGCCGATCTCCTTGATCGGATTTGGATAAGAGGAGATCCGTGAATCCGGAAGTCCTCCGGGAAGTCCCTGTATTTCGATTCGATAGGCTTTTTCACCGGTTGGCGCCGTATAACGGACCCGGGTGGAAAAATCGTAAGAGGATCTGCCTGCCGTGCTGGTGGACCACATGTTTTTGTCTCCGCCATTTACACAGAATACCTTGCTCTTATCGGTGAAATATTTGCTGTTCAGTGAGCGGATTCCTGTAAAGTCCCGGCCGTTTTCACTGATAAAAATGACGGTGAGCTTGCCGGTGTTTTCATTGTTTTTGGCAATGTACAGAGAGAGCGCCATAGGCGCAATACAGTTCTGGAAGCGCTGCGCGTCATAGGCGCATACGATGACCACAGGATCGGCGTCTTTATATGCTTCACTGGCGGATACACTCATGATCACATTGTCGTGACTGTCTGCAGTGCAGTTGATACCCTTTTCTTTTGCCCAGTTGAGCAGATAGTCCTTTATGGCTTCGGTGGAGGTCAGTGTACCGGCGGAATCCTCCAGATCAGTCTGGTATGCGGATACCTTTTCCTCGATCTTCATGGAGAGATCTTCTTCCTCTTCGCTGCATGCGGTAAGAGAAAAAAGAGCCGTCCCGACCAGTGCAATAAGCAAGACAGCCGTTGTCAGCTTCTTCATTGTCTAAACTCCTTCATGTTAAATTCTTATGAAAATTTTTAAATAATTATTTATTTCTACATAAAAATCATTTATAATGATAACATAGTCGTGGAGAATTTAGTAGCATTTTTGCAAAACTTCACAGAATCTTAAGATTTAAGCGGGAGAGAAAAGACAGGTATGGAATCAAAAAATCTGATCATTCGGGAAACGGTATTCGATGACTGCACCTACTTTGCGAAGTGGGAGGTTCTGCCGGAGGTAACGGAGTTTTTCACCATGAATGAGGACAGAACGTATGAGCAGATCGTTACAGAGTATGTGCGCTACAATCTCGATCCGACCAAGCTGCAGTTTACGATCACGCTGAAGCCGGAGGACAAGCCTATCGGCAAGATCTATCTGTCCCGAATCAATCGCGATGATGATTCCCTGGACATTACGCGAATCTATATTGCAGATCCGGCAAACCGGGGCAAGGGATACGGCGAAGAGGCTCTGCGTTTGATTCTGGAGTATGCGTTCATCAATCTTCATATGGAGAGAGTCACCATCGATCATTTCGAAAAGAACAAGGCTGCAGCCAATCTTTACGAGAAGATCGGCTTTACCAACGAGGGACTCATGCGCAATGCCGGAAAGAAAAACGGCAAATATATCAATCTGCAGCTCAAATCCATGCTGCGGGCTGAGTATTACGACAAATTGCATACCAAATAACGGAAACGGTCAAGGACAAACCGTGAATAGCCGTCCTTTTATCAGGTTTCTGTATGAATTAACGGGCAGGAAACAGCGGCCGTTATGGACAGGTCTGCATCAGCTTTTTGCTGTGCCGGCGTCCATTCCTCCCATCGGCGCGGCTTCGGCTCACTGACAAACGGAGCTGCTGCAAAACAGACGATTCTTATCTGTTTTGCAGCAGCTCCGTTTATTTTACGACCATGGCAGAGTATCTGTATTCGCCGTAAGGTTGACCATAAAAGTTTGCCTGTTGACTTGCGGAGAGAATACGGTAAAATGGTTTTAGCCATCTGTTATTCTGTGCTCTTCTCCGGAAAAGCCGCATGCACCTGTTTCAGGCGGGCTGCCGCTCTGCAGCCTGATGGAAGATCTACCGGAAGACGCCGGAAGATATGCCGCACAGATAACGGAGAATAAAGAAAAAGACAGGAGTTGATTTTTTGCTGACAGTAGGAAAAGAGAACAAACAATTTTTCTTCCGGCCTGACGTGTTGCCAGCCGCTTTTGCCGCGCCGGAGGAGACGGTGCGCTTTTGCTGCACGGATTGCTATGACGAACAGATCACTGCAGACGGAGACGATTTTCAGAAACTGGATATGGAACGTGACAATCCGATTACCGGGCCGCTGTTTATCGAAGGAGCGGTACCGGGCGATCTGCTCCGGATCAGAATACAGGATATCCGTCTCGACGCCTGCGGCTCTATGTGTGTAAGCAACGGCAATGGCGTATATCCGGTCCAGAGGGCGCACTGCCGGAGATTCGCCATAAAAGAGGACTGTATTTATTTTGACCGCGGTCTGCGTATTCCTGTTCGCCCGATGATCGGCATCATCGGCTGTGCGCCGGAGAGGGGAAAACGATCAACGCTGTCCCCGGGAGACCATGGCGGCAATATGGATATTCGGGAACTTGGCATCGGCAGCGTGCTGTATCTGCCCGTGTTTACGCCGGGCGCTCTGCTTTCTGTCGGCGATCTGCATGCGGTGCAGGGCGACGGAGAAACGGCGGTCTGCGCGCTGGAGACCGGCGGAGAAGTGGAGCTCAGCATCAGTGTGCTTTCTAAAGCGGCTCATCTGCTGCCGACACCGTTTTTGGAAACAGAGCGTGCGTATTATACCGTTGCCGCAGATCCTTCACTGGATGTCTGCAGTGAAGAAGCGGCGAGAAGGATGCAGCGGGTCTTGATGGAACATGCGGGATTTACTGACGCCCAGGCGGCCATGTTTCTTTCCCTGGCCGGCAATCTGCGCATCAGCCAGGTCGTTAATCCGCAAAAGGGCTGCATCATGGAACTGCCAAAGCAGCATCTCCGTCTGAGCCTGCCATGGGAAACAAAAGAATAGGAAAGACGGATCCGCCCGAAGGATCCGGCGCAATGCAGAAAGGAATCGCCTCTTGACTTAGCTCGCTTCTAATAGTATAATCTCTCTGGATTATTTGGGAAACAATACTACATCTTGTATGTTGGAGGGAATATATGGAAACGATAAAAAAGATCATCAAACGGGACGGCCGGATGGCTGACTTTGATGTAGATAAGATCACCGAAGCGATTTACAAAGCTGCCCGGGTTCTCGGCGGCCGCGACAGAGAGATGTCTGCATATCTGGCCAGGCAGGTAGAGCTTTATCTTCTTGAGGTCTGCCACAATTCAACACCGACTGTCGAGCAGATACAGGATGCAGTGGAAAAGATTCTCATCGAAAACGGACATGCCCGAACGGCTAAAGAATACATTCTTTATCGTGCAGAGCGTACACGGATCCGGGAGATGAATACGAAACTGATGCGTATTTACGAAGATCTCACGTTTAAAGAAGCCAGAGACAACGATGCCAAGCGGGAAAATGCCAATATTGACGGCAATACCGCCATGGGCACCATGCTGAAATACGGTTCAGAAGGCGCCAAGGAATTCTATAAGATGTATGTCATCGATCCAAAATACGCCAAAGCCCATGATAACGGGGATATCCATATCCATGATATGGATTTTTACACGCTGACCATGACCTGCTGCCAGATCGATCTGCTGAAGCTGCTTGCGGGCGGTTTCTCAACCGGTCACGGTCATCTGCGGGAGCCTAATGACATCGAGAGTTACGCCGCTTTGGCCTGCATAGCGATACAATCCGATCAAAATGATCAGCATGGCGGTCAGTCGGTGCCGAACTTCGATTACAGCATGGCGCCGGGTGTGCGCAAATCCTACAAAAAGCTTTACTCCACCAATCTCGGCAAGCTGCTTTCCGGTTTGTGCGGTATTGCTGACGGCGTGGAGACGGCAAAAAAGATCTGCGCGGAAATTGAGGCCGAGCAGGGGCTCTGTCCGGCTCTGGCTGCAGGGAGCGATTATCTGCGCGCAGAAGCAGAGAAGCTTTCTGCCTTTGCCTGCGGGGAACAGATCCAAAAGATGCAGGCGCTGGCCGTTCGCTTTGCCGATGCGGAAATTCGCCGCAAGACTTATCAGGCTATGGAAGCACTGATCCATAATCTGAATACCATGCACTCCCGGGCAGGAGCACAGGTGCCGTTCAGCTCACTGAATTACGGTACGGATACGTCTGCCGAGGGGCGTCTGGTCATGCAGTGCATCATGGAGGCAACGGAAGCAGGGCTGGGAAACGGAGAAACGCCGATTTTCCCGATTCAGATCTTCAAGGTAAAGGAAGGGATCAACTACAATCCGGAAGACCCCAACTACGATCTGTTTCAACTGGCCTGCCGTGTTTCTGCCAAGCGGCTGTTCCCGAATTTTTCTTTTCTGGATGCGCCGTTTAATCTGCAGTATTATCGCGAAGGACACCCGGAAACGGAATGTGCCTATATGGGATGCAGAACCAGAGTTATCGGCAACGTCTACGATCCGGACAGAGAGATCGTATATGGACGGGGGAATCTTTCCTTTACCTCGCTGAATCTGCCGAGACTTGCCATCAAAGCCAAGGGCGATATCGACATGTTTTTTGAAAGCCTCGATCATATGATCGATCTGGCTATCGGCCAGCTCAACGAGAGACTGCGTATTCAATCCATGAAAAAGGTGAAGAATTTTCCTTTCCTGATGGGACAGGGAATCTGGATCGATTCCGATAAGCTGAAAGCAGACGACACAGTGGAAGAGGTGCTCAAACACGGAACACTGACGGTAGGCTTCATCGGTCTGGCGGAATGCCTGAAGGCACTGATCGGCTGTCACCACGGAGAATCCGAGGAAGCGGAAAAACTGGGTCTGGAGATCGTTGCCTATATGCGCAAGCGGATGGATGAGGAAGCGCGGAGAACCGGTTTGAACTGGTCGCTGATCGCCACGCCGGCCGAGGGGCTTTCCGGCAGATTTGTGCGCATCGACCGGAAAAAATACGGCGTGATTCCGGGCGTGACCGACAGAGAATATTACACCAACAGCTTTCACATACCGGTTTACTATCCGATCAACGCCTTTGAGAAAATCCGAAAGGAAGCGCCTTTCCATGAGCTGACCAACGGAGGACATATCTCCTACATTGAACTGGATGGCGATCCGCTGAAAAATTTAAGCGCCTTTGAAAAGGTCGTCCGTTGTATGAAGGAAAACGGCATAGGCTATGGTTCCATCAATCATCCGGTAGATCGTGATCCGGTCTGCGGGTATACGGGCATCATTGACAACGAGTGCCCGGCCTGCGGCAGGAGAGAGGATGACGGCAATCCGAATTTTGAAAGAATACGCCGGATTACCGGTTATCTGGTAGGCACCATGGATCACTGGAACGATGCGAAGACCGCAGAGGAACGAGACCGGGTAAAGCATGGGATCGGGGAAGGATTTGAACGCATATGAGCGCAGGAGAGGAAAGTCTTCGTCTGGCCGGCGTGGTCAGAGAATCCATTGTAGACGGGCCGGGCATCCGTTTTGTCGTATTCTGCCAGGGCTGTCCGCATCACTGCCGCGGCTGTCACAATCCGGTTACTCATGATTTTTCCGGCGGTTATATGTGCAGCGTAGAACGGATTCTTTCGGCTATAGATGAAGATCCGCTGCTGGATGGAGTGACGTTCAGCGGAGGAGAACCGGTCTGCCAGGCCGGCGGATTTTTGGCGCTGGCGCAGGGTGTGAAGGCGAGGAATCTACATCTCATTCTGTATTCCGGTTACACCTTTGAAGAACTTCTGCAGCTTAGTGCACAGGATGAAGCATTGTCCGGCCTGCTGCGCCTTGTCGATGTCCTCATCGACGGCAGATATGAGGAAGAGCAGCGAGACCTGACGCTGCCTTTTTACGGCAGCCGCAATCAGAGAGCCCTGGATCTGCCCGCTTCTCTGCGCCGGAGAGAACCGGTGGCGGTATGGTCTGCAAGAGAAACGGAATAACGGAACGATATTACAGTTCGGCAAACGGGTCTGTCGCTGGCAGATGAAATTTGCAAAAAAAAGTGCTTGTAATTGTTTGGCAGCCTGTGGTATAATGTAATCCGTTCAGTGTGAACAAGACAAAAATGTAAAGAAACGTGCTACATGCTTAAGATATAAAGGAGGTGCGGTAGATGTCAAGAAAGTGCGAAATTTGCGGAAAGGGACAGGTTTCCGGAAACAACGTATCCCACTCGAACAGACACACCAGAAGAAAGTGGAATGCGAACATTCAGACTGTCAAGATTGATGACAACGGTACAGTCAGAAGAGCAAACGTATGTACAAGATGCATCAGATCGGGAAAAATTAACCGTGCCATCTAATCATGTGATTTGACCTAAACGGCAGAGCGATTATCGTTCTGTCGTTTTTATATGGAAAAGCGGTACAGCAAGAAAACGTATACCTGCAGCTCAGTAATGCCGGAACAGACTGATCCCGCACACCACCAGCACTGCGCCAAGCAGCAGTATCCAGGCTTTTGGCGGCAGAAAAAAAGCGCATACCGTAACAATGCCAAAGACAATGAGGACAAATCCGATGTCCTTGGCTTCTTTATATTTACAGATCGGTTTTCGTTTTCGATTATTATTTCCCATAAACAACACCTGCTTTTCTATAGAATATGCTTCTGCCGCTGTTCCCGTTCCAGTTTTTTGCCTGCCGGCGGTGAAAAACAGATTTTTCTTGTTTTCCTGCAAAGGAAAGGGTAAACTGAGTTTATGACACAGAGCAGGAAGAGAAGTGCGGCATGCCGCCGGCAGATTTTCCTGCAGGTTTTAATACGGAGGTAATGTTTTGACCTTATCCAGAGAAAACGAACTGGGGACGATCTCTGTCTCCAATATCTTTTTTGCACAGATCATTGCCGACAGCTTCAATCAGGAAAGCTGTGCAAATAAGGTCTGGCCGGCAACGAAAAAAGGACGGCAGATCGGCAGTGATGCGAAATTCAGCATCTCTGATTTTGCCGGAGCCATAGAGATAGAACCCAGCCTGAACGGCGACAATGTGGATATCGAATTCAGCGTTATCGTGAAGTTCGGCACCAGTATCCGCAGTCTGACGGATGCTTTATCCGACTATATCGCCGACACGATTCTCCAGAAGCAGAACAAGAGACCGAATCAGATCAAAATCCGGATTACCGGTGTGAAATCCAGACAGATCGCCAGGAGAAATTTAGAGGTAATCAAGAGATATGAACCTGAAGGATAGTGTAAGCAGTCTGAAAGGCGTCGGGCCGAAAAAGGCTGAAGCATTGGGCAAAAACGGTATATATACAGTGGAAGATCTTCTTTATTTTTTTCCCAGGAAGTATGAGGATCGCCGCAGTGTTACGGAAATCCGGGCACTGCAGCCGGGAAAAGAACAGTTAGTCTCGGCTAAAGTGCTGTCACGCCGTTACAGCGGTAATCCCTATAAAAAAAACACGCCGCTAAGCCTGCTTGTTTCTGACGAAACAGGAACTATAGAGGTGGTATTTTTTAACGGAAGGTATATCGCAAAGCTTTTTGCGGTCAACCGGGAATACTCTTTTTATGGGCGTGTGACGGAGAATCTCGGGCGTTTGCAGATGGTTCATCCGGAGTTCCACCCATCTGGAGATCCGGCAGATGCAAGAGGAATTATTCCTGTATATCCACAGATCAGCGGCATATCTTCCAATGAGATTTGCCGTCTGCAGAAGCAGATCCAGGCGCTTTATCCGCAACTGGAGGAATGGCTCCCTGCAGATATCGTTGCAGAAAACCGGCTGGCTGACCCGGCCTATGCTGTCCGGCATATTCATTTCCCCGACGATGGGCGTCAGGTGCTGGAAGGAAAATTCAGATTGATCTTTGAAGAACTGCTGATCCTGGAAACCGGTCTTTTGTATATTCGAAGTGACAGCAAAAGCGGCAGAAACGGCCCGGTCATCGACGGAAAATGCAGCGGAGAATTTATCCGCAGCCTGCCTTTTTCCCTGACTGAGGGACAACAGGAGGCCTGGGAAGCGATACAGAGAGATATGGCTTCGGGCAGGAGGATGAACCGGCTGATCCAGGGCGATGTAGGAAGCGGTAAGACGGCAGTTGCCGAACTGGCTATGTTTGCGGCGGCAAAGAACGGCTATCAGAGCGTGATGATGGCGCCGACGGAGCTTCTGGCAAAACAGCATATGCAATCGGTCTCCGCTGCGTTTTCACCTTTTGGCATACGAACCGGTCTGCTGTGCAGCAGCATGAAAAGTACACAGCGCCGGGAAGTTCTCCGGCAGCTGCAGAGCGGGGAGATCCAGGTCCTGATCGGCACACATGCGGTAATCAGTCCCGATGTCGCTTTTGCGCGGCTGGGACTGGTGATTACAGACGAGCAGCATCGATTCGGTGTCAGCCAGCGAAGCCTGCTGACAAAAAAAGGCGAGGATCCGCACGTTCTGGTCATGACCGCCACCCCGATTCCCCGAACCCTTGCCGTTATTCTTTATGGTGATCTGGATATTTCTCAGATCCGAACCATGCCTGCAGGCCGGCAGCCTGTACATACCGTCAGGACAGACGGGGAAGGGCGCGAAGAAGTCTACCGCTTTGTTAAAGAGCAGCTGAAAAACGGACGGCAGGCTTATGTTGTCGCACCGCTGATCGAGGAATCCGATAAAATTGACGCCAGATCTGCCGAAGAGCTCGATAAAGAATTGAAAAAATTTTTTTCCGGTTTTTGCACGGCACTGGTTCACGGAGACATGAAGCAGGAAGAAAAGGACAATATTATGGATGCGTTTTTTCAGGGGAAGATCGATCTGCTGATCTCCACTGTGGTCATTGAAGTCGGTATCAACGTGCCTAATGCCACGGTCATGGTCATTGAAAATGCAGAACGATTCGGTCTGGCACAGCTTCATCAGCTGCGGGGACGGGTCGGACGCGGAGAAGCGCAGTCCTATTGCTTTCTGATCTGTGAAAGCGACAGTGAAACAGCGCAGGAACGCAGCCGCATCCTGTGCAGCACCAACGACGGTTTTAAAATAGCCGAAGCCGATCTGCGGCTCCGCGGACCGGGGGAAATCTTCGGCACGCGGCAGCATGGCCTGCCGGAGCTGCACATCAGCGATCTTATCCGTCACGGCGACGTTCTGGAAAAAGCAAAAAATGCAGCGGCGTCTATCATCAGCACAGATCCGCTTTTAACGGCAGAACAGCATCAGACATTAAAAGAAAAAGTGAAAAAAATGTTCGGCGAAGAAATCAAGCTGGAGCTGTAATTCTGCGGAGCCTTGGAATTTTCAGCTTTTCTGCGGCTGCGCTTATCCAGATATTTCAAGACATAGAAAACTCCTGTCGGGTTAAATTAATAACGTAAACAGGAGGTGAAAACATGATGAATTTACAGCAGAAAGCAAACAGTGCTAACGTAAAACCGGCACTGAAGAACCTTAAAACTGAGGTTGCAAGTGAACTGGGCCTTTCCAATTATGAACAGGCCGACAAGGGCAGCATGACTGCAAGACAGAACGGTTATGTAGGCGGCTATATGACCAAGAAGCTTGTAGAAATGGCTGAACAGCAGTTAGCCGGCAAATAAGGAAAGCCTGCTGACCGACTGAACAGGTTCTGAATACGGAACCAGGCGAGAGGAACCAGCTCGATTCACATTGAGCCGGTTCTTCTTTTTGTCTGCCCCGGACTCCTTAGCAGAAACCTATTGACGATTAAATTTGTCTATGCTAAAATACCATTATTGTAATTGCGCCGGCGTGATGGAATTGGCAGACGTGCGGGATTCAAAATCCCGTGGTGGCAACACCGTATGGGTTCGACCCCCATCGCCGGCACCAATTCAATGATTCAGGCCAATGCAGTTTAGGAGGAGAAAATGAATAGTTTTGGTGTACAAGTAATCGTCTTGGTTGCATTTATCGCAATTATGTATTTTCTGTTGATCAGACCGCAGAAAAAGAAAGAAAAGACGATTCAGAATATGCGGAACAACCTTCAGGTAGGAGATGAGATCATTACGATCGGCGGTATCTGCGGAAAGATCGTCAAGACCAAGGACGAATCCATCGTCATTCAGGTCGGCGCAGATAAGGTGAAGTTCGAGATGATGAGATGGTCCGTTTCTGCAGTAGTCAGCTCTGCAAAGCCGGCCAGCGCGCCAGCAGAGGAAGAGCCGGAACGCAAGAAGGTTATGCCGAAACGGCTGAAGAAGGCTTCTGCCGAAGAGGAAGAAGAGAATATTCCGGAAGACGAGAAATAAAGCTGATTGGATACAGATCCCCCTGGAACGCAGGGGGATTTTTTCATGCCGCGGAAAAACCTGACCAAAGCGGCCGTATTTTGCAAAAACAGCACTTTTTTCTTGCTGAGGTCTTGAAAACGTAGTACAATAAAGAGTAAAATAAAATGCCGGTATTATGGGCAATTTGTAACTATTTAAGAAGGTGAGTAGATCAACATGAGTACAAAACTGAGAAAAATTCTAACTGTTCTGGTCGTCATCATCATCCTTTTCGGCTGGTATGTTACCATATTCGGAATCGGTTCCGTAAGCTCTATCAAGGATGTCATGAAGTTCGGCCTGGATATCAACGGCGGCGTATATGTCGTACTGGAAGCAGATCAGAACGACATTGCCGATCTGTCTGACCAGGAGCTTTCCCAGGTCATGGAGCAGACGAGAGCCGTTTTGAATAATCGTGTCAACGCCATGGGTATTTCTGAGGCGACCGTTTCTCTCGAAGGAAACGACAGACTGAGAGTTGAAATGCCGGGTGTAGAAGATGCACAGGAAGCTATCGATCAGATCGGTCAGACCGCCCAGCTGCGCTTTCTCCTTGCAGACGGCAGCGAAGTGCTGACCGGTGACGATGTCAAAGACGCCAGAATTGATACAGACACACAGAATGGCGGTTACAAAATCGTTCTTGAGTTTTCTTCCGAAGGTACGGACAAGTTTGCCGAAGGGACCAGAAAGGCTTCCAGCGGTGAAGTATCTGTTGCGGATGAGTTTGCCGATGCCGGAGTAGAGGCAAATTCTGTTGTTATCATGCTGGACGATGAGATCGTTACCGCTCCGGTAGCCAGAGAAACCATCGACAGTGACAGCTGCGAGATCACCAGCGGGGGAGGCTATTCCCAGGAGGAAGCTTCTACCACGGCAGCGCTGATTCGCGGCGGTGCACTGCCGATCTCCCTCAACGAGGTATCGTCTTCCGTCCAGACGGCAACAATCGGTGTAGACGCATTGGACAAGAGCGTGCTGGCCGGCGTTATCGGTCTTGGCCTGGTCTTTCTGCTGATGATCGCGGTCTATAAAGTGCTGGGCTTCATCGCCAGTGTGGCGCTGCTGCTCTACGTACTGATGGATCTGTGGATCATGGCAGGTATCGGCAGTGTACTGACGCTGCCGGGCATAGCCGGTATTATTCTGTCTATCGGTATGGCCGTAGACGCGAACGTCATCATCTTTTCGAGAATCCGGGAAGAGATCAGCCAGGGCAGAACCATTCGTGTAGCTGTAGATCAGGGATTCAAACATGCTCTGACTACCGTTCTTGACGCCCAGATCACCACGCTGATCGCCTGCATCGTGCTGTATGAGATCGGCTCCACTACGGTTAAGGGTTTCGCCCTGACCCTGATGATCGGTATCATTGTCAGCATTTTCACCGCAGTCGTCATTACGCAGCTGTTTATCGGCAACTTGGCGCACAGTGCAAAATTTGCCAGGAATAAGTACTTTGGCGTCAACGAAGACGGTTCTCCAAAGAAAATTCTCAAAAAGAGCTTTGCTTTTATTCATCACAGAAAAATTTTCTACTGCTGCAGTGCGGCCGTGATCATCCTCGGTCTCATTGTCGGTGCAGTCAGAGGCTTTAACTATGGTATCGACTTTACCGGCGGCACCATGATCCAGATGGATATGGGAAAAACCGTCAGTGTGGATGAGGTGGAAGCTTCTATTGCCGACTATGACTTGAAGGATCTGTCTATCGTTCTGGGCGGAGAGAATCAGGAGCAGATCATCATCAAGACCACCAGCGCGCTGGGCAATGACGGACGTGCAGAGCTTGTCGGAACCCTGGAGAAAGATTTCGGCGTTACGGAAGAAGATGTACTGGCTTCCGAAGAATTCGGCCCGACTGTGGGCGATGAGCTGAAAGGCAACGCGGTGAAATCCGTACTGATCGCAGCAGTCGGCATGCTGATCTATATCATCTTCCGCTTCAAATCATGGAAATATGGTGTGGCGGCTATCAGCGGTATCCTTCACGACGTGCTGGTCGTTTTGGCGTTCTATGCGTTTTTCAACATTACGATCAACAATCCGTTTATCGCCGGTATTCTGACGGTAGTCGGATATTCCATCAATGATACCATCGTTATCTTTGACCGTATCAGAGAGAATAAGCGTCTTTCCAAAAAAGAACCGGATGAGGTCCTCATCGACCGCAGTATCAATCAGACGCTGGACAGATCCATCATGACGTCTCTGACGACGCTGATCTGCATGGTGCCGCTGTTCTTCATGGTATCGACTTCCATCAGAGAATTCGTTATTCCGCTGATGATCGGTGTAACCGCCGGTACCTATTCGTCGATTTTCCTCTGCAGTCCGCTGTATTATGAATTCAACAAAAATGCGACAAAGTCGAAGTATATTGCGGCGCAGAACAAACAGAAAAAGACGAAAAAAGATCCAAAATAGAAATAATCGTACACAGGAGCAAAACGATTCATGGAAACAAAAGCACAATTTTTAGAAGAAATTACCGCTATCAATAAAAATTACAACACCGAATTGATCGGCAGGGCTTTCGATACCGCGAAAAGCCTTCACGACGGACAGCTGCGCAAAAGCGGCGAGCCGTACCTGATCCATCCCATAGCCGTCGCGATCATCCTGGCAGAGCTGGGCATGGATGATGAGACCATCGTCGGTGGGCTTTTGCATGATGTCGTAGAAGATACCGAATACACCCGTGAACAGCTTGTCGAGGATTTCAGCGAAGAAATTGCGCTGCTGGTAGACGGCGTTACCAAGCTGGGTGCGATCAAATTTGATACCAAAGAAGAGGCACAGGCGGAAAATCTGCGCAAAATGTTTCTGGCCATGTCAAAAGATATCCGCGTCCTCATCATCAAGCTGGCCGACCGCCTGCACAATATGCGGACGCTGGAATACATGCGCGAGGAGAAGAAGATCGAAAAGTCCAGAGAAACTCTGGATATTTACGCACCGCTGGCCAGCCGGCTCGGTATATACACGGTGAAATTCGAACTGGAGGATATCGCGCTGAAATACCTCCATCCGCAGGAATATGAGACGCTGAAGATCGAAGTGACAGAGAAAAAGGAGCAGCGGCTGCAGTTCATCAATCAGGTCATCGAAGAAATTCGCGAGGCGCTGGATCAGATGAACATGAAGTACGATATATCCGGCCGTTCCAAACATCTGTACAGCGTCTATAAAAAGATGGTTCTGCAGCACAAGCAGCTGGATGAGATCTTTGACCTGACGGCTGTGCGCGTAATCGTTGAAAACGTAAAGGACTGTTATGCCGTGCTGGGACAGGTGCATACCATGTGGAAACCAATTCCGGGAAGGTTCAAGGATTACATTGCCATGCCGAAACCGAATATGTACCAGTCCCTCCACACCACGGTGCTGGGCGATAACGGCGAACCGTTTGAGATCCAGATTCGAACCTACGAAATGCACCGGGTGGCGGAATACGGTATTGCCGCCCATTGGAAATACAAGGAAGGTAAGACAAAGGGCGAACAGAACAATGACGATATGAAGCTGGCCTGGGTTCGCCAGACGCTGGAATGGCAAAAGGAACTCAATGATCCGAAGGAGTTCATGGAAACCCTGAAAATGGATCTGTTCTCCAGTCAGGTGTTTGTCTTTACTCCAAAGGGCGAAGTCATCGATCTGCCGGCAGGTTCAACACCGCTGGATTTCGCTTTTAAGATCCATACGGCAGTCGGCTGTAAATGTGTGGGTGCAAAAGTGAACGGCAAGATGGTGACCATTGATCATCCGCTGAGCAACGGCGATATTGTAGAGATCGTCACGTCCTCCAATTCCAGCGGGCCAAGCGTAGACTGGCTGAAAATAGCAAAGAGTTCTACTGCCCGGACCAAGATCCGGCAGTGGCTGAAAAAAGAAAACAAATCCGACGATGTTGCCAAAGGCAAGGATGCCCTGGATAAATATATACGGAAAAAGGGTTACGATCCGCAGCAGGTGGAGCGATCAAATTATCTCAACAAGGCAATGAAAGAAATGAATATCGCTACCCTGGATGAGGTCTATACCCAGATCAGCAAAGGCGGAAGCCTGCTTAGCAAATATGCCAATCTGCTCTTCGGTTATTTTAACGAGGAGAAAAAGGCTGAGCAGAAAAAAGAAGAAGAAAAACGCCAGGCCATGTTTTCCGGTGACGGAAAGAAAGAAAAACAGCAGCGGGTACATCGGGAAAATCCGGGTATCATCGTCAAAGGAGCAGATAATCTGATGATCCGCGTCGCCAGATGCTGCAATCCTGTACCGGGAGATGAAATTATCGGCTTTATTACTAAAGGGCGGGGCATAGCCGTTCACAGAAAGGACTGCTCCAACATCACGTCGCTGCCGGAATCCGAAAAGGCTCGATTTATCGAGGTGGAGTGGGAGGATCTGAAGGTAGGCAAATCCTACAATGCAGATATCTGTATTATCAGTGAAGACCGCAAAGGCATTTTTTCTGATATTTCCCGAACCTGTGAAGATATGGATGTCCATATTTCCGGTGTCAATGCCAAGAGCGGCAAAGATGATACGGTCAGCATCACGCTGACGCTGTCCATCTCCAGTACGCAGCAAATGCAGAAGGTGCTTCGGACCCTGCGGAACGTTCAGGGCGTTTCCCACGTGTACCGCGCCAGATCCTGATTTTGTTCTGCAGGCAGAAATTTGCTTCAACAGCTGATTATCAATAGAAAAGGAGAACACGAATGAAGGTATTTCGATTTTTAACCTGTCCGATACAGGTAAACACTTATCTGGCATTTGACGAGACCGGAAAAGGTTTTATTGTCGATCCGGGCGGCTACAGCGAAGCGCTGACCCAGAAAGCCAGGGAAGAAAATGTGTCGGTGGAATATATAATCCTGACCCATGGTCACGGCGATCATATCGGCGGCGTAGAAGAATTTAAGCAGACTTTTCCTGAGGCTAAGGTGGTTGCTTATGAGGACGAAAAGGAAATGCTGCAGAATGCGGAGATCAACGCCTCTAAAGAGATCTGCAGAAAACCGGTCACCATTGAAGCCGATATCTACGTCCATGACGGCCAGACGATGACCATTGGCGAAACGGAGTTTACCTTCATCCATACGCCAGGACATACCAAAGGCGGTATGTGTATTCTGACTGACGGCTATGTATTCAGCGGCGACACCTTGTTCCGTGCTTCCATCGGCCGTACAGACTTTTATGGCGGAAGCTTCGATGAACTCAAGAGATCCATTCATGAAAAGCTGTACACCTTACCGGGAAATACGGTCGTGCTGCCGGGTCACATGAGCGAGACCACAATCGAGTTCGAAAAGGAGCATAACCCTTTTGTATAAAATCAATATTCCGAAAACCAAAAACGCATATCAGCTGGAGGAACTGATCAAGATCTTTCTGCGTCCGGATCAGTATCAGCTGACGGATGAAGGCTGCGCTGACGTGCTGATCCCTGCATCTTCCTCTGCTGACTGGAAGCTGATGGGCAGAACGCTTTATGACAAGCTCTCTGCGCTTACGGGGAAAAGGCCGGAATGGGGGATTTTGACAGGAATCCGTCCGGTGAAGCTTTGCGGCGAACTTCTGGATACACATGGAAGTACAGAAAAAGTACTGCAAATTCTCAAAAACGAATTTTATCTCAGCGAAGAAAACGCCGGTTTGATTATGGATATCTGCCTGTATCAGCGGCAGATTTTAGACAAAGCGCCGGCGGATTCCGCCGGAGTATACATCGGGATCCCCTTTTGCCCGACAAGGTGCGTTTATTGTTCCTTTGCGTCAAATCAGGTTTCAGACAGCGAGATTGAACGGTATTTACAGGCGCTGCACAGAGAGATCGAATACACGGGCAGACGCATGCGGGAAACGGGGATGAAAGCAGAATCCGTCTATATTGGCGGAGGAACGCCGACGACCCTGAACGAAGCGCAGCTTTATGCGCTGCTGGAAAAGACTACGCATGCCTTTGATTTTTCCGCATTAAAGGAATTTACCGTAGAAGCAGGCCGTCCGGATACTATAACAGAAGAAAAACTGCAGATCATGCGCAGCTTTGGCGTCGGGCGAATCAGCATCAATCCACAGACCATGAAACAGGAAACCCTGCAGCTGATTGGCCGTATGCATAGTGTTGAAGCGGTAAAACAGGCTTTTT
>CALXJA010000223.1 GCA_944388465.1 uncultured Emergencia sp. | reverse complement strand
GGTTCGGCAGCGAGCGGTTCGAGCCGACCGTGCCGGGAGGCGATGAACGCCGGCTCGTTTACGAGACGGGTAACTCCCCTAGGCGATACCAATTTTAAAAGAGCTGACGCTGGCAGCTCTTTTTTCTTTTCTCCATGCCTGGGGAGGCGAACCCGTTTCTATGTTTCTGTTTCATCTTACAGCTCACGCTCATCAGCCGCAGAACTCCGTCACAGAAAAAAAATTTTTCGTACAATTCCTCTGACTCGATTTCCCCATCTTCTTTCTTCCGCTTTTTTTACCCAAAGCCGAAACGTCTCTGCATCCAGCTTTTCGTCTTCTGGAGAGAACTCTCGTATCGCTTCCCCAATTCTTTTCTTGATCAATTTGTCATAGTATTTATCACTTTTGCTGTTCATCAATAAACCTTTCGTCATACGCGAGTATAATATTGTGCATTACACCATTATAATATTGACCCACAAAATATACAATAGTTGCATTGATGTGAGGTGTTTATTGCATGGAAATTACGAACAAGTCCATCGGACTGAACATACAGAAGTGGCGCAAGAATGCCGGTCTGACACAGGAAGAACTTGCAGAACTTATCGATCTTTCCGCAGCCCATATGACTGCCATCGAAAACGGCTACAGCGGGATCAGCCTTCAAAAGATCATCGAAGTCAGCAGGATCCTTCACGTTTCGCTGGATAAACTGATCGGGCTGAACTTTACGGGTTCCGGAGAGAAAGCGGCTGTGATCGAGCAGATCATTCCGCTTCTCCACGACTGCAGCGAAAGCCAGCTCGCCCTTCTCCTGGATATTATCAAAGCCGTCAAGAAAAATTCCATGTAAAGCAGTTCTGACGCGGTTAGCGGCTGCTTTAAAAACAGTCCTTTCTTTTCATTCCCATCCTGCAAAAAGAAGCAGCTCTGATGCGCAAAGACAAAAAGAACGCCTGCTCGACAATAAAGCAGCCGTTCTTTTATCAAATAGGAAGCATTTGGTTTTATCTATTTCTTTTCTTTTCCACAAACGCCGTTGAGCAGTATCCACAAAACGAACGCGCCCGCAGCGCAGACCAGGATCGCCGCAAAGGTCGTATCATAGGTGCCGCCTGCCCCTTCGATCAGCTTACTGGAAATCAGCGGTCCGAAAATCGATGCCGGGATCAGCGAAAAATTGCCTATGCTGAAATTCACTGCAAAATGCTTCGGTCCATATTCCCGGTTGATAAACGCCGAGGAAATCGTCGGATTTCCGCCATACGAAATTCCCATGCAGAGAAGTCCGACAAGGATAAAGACCATGGCTGAGCTCTTTGCGCCCAGAAGCAGCAGAGCGCCGCCGGCAGCCAAAATGATCATGTTGATCAGCATGGTGAGCTTTCTTCCTGTCCGGTCAAAGAGACCGCCGATGATAACGCGGCCTACCCCGTTGAATACCGATACGATCATGCCCACAATGGCCGGTGCGCCGAAGGCCAGCGCAATGGATGCCGCACTGTTGACCACCATCAGGCCTGCAGAGTTTGCCACTACGCACCACAGCACGAACAGCCAGAAAGAGGCCGTTTTCACCATTTCCACAGGAGAAAGTCCTTCGCCTCCGCCTGTGGCCGCAGAGCGCTTCACCTCAGGATTTTGGATAAAGAATGAGCCGATCATCAGCACGACGAAAATGGCAATACCCAAAATCAAAAAGGTGTCAAAAATGCCCCTGGAGGTGATCAGGCTGGTCGCCGCACTGCCCAGAATCAGTGCGCCAAGACCGAATCCCATCATCATCACACCCGAAGCCAGTCCCGGTTTGTCCGGAAACCATTTATTCATCGTAGAAATTACGCCATTGTAGCTGAAGCCTACGCCGGTTCCGCCTAAAACGCCATAGCAGACATACAGCATGACGAGACTTGTGTCCGGATCATCCGGATTCAGTCTGGATACGCCGAAAAATCCCGCAATCAGCAGTACCGCCGACAACATGATTATGTATCTCGGCTTCAGCTTTGCCGACAGCTTTCCCGCCACAAATCCGCCAAGGCAGAAAAAAACCATGGATATGGTAAACGTCATGGAAAGCTGCGACAGGCTCCAGTCTGTATAGACCTCACTGAACGGATCACGGAACAGAGACCAGCCATAGATCAGGCCGCAGAAGACCAGCAGCAGCGTGCCGACTCCCAGATAGATCCATCTCTTATTGCTGTACATGTTCGGTTACTCCTTCTCTGTAAACTGGCTCGCTGTTTCTTTTCCGGTCAGCACACGCAGCACGCCGTGAGACAGAGAATCCATTTCTTTTTCGCCCGGAATAACCTCCACCGGCGCGATGAAGGAAACTCTTTCCTTGACCGCTTCAGTAAAATACTGTGAGTAGGCGATTCCGCCGGTAAGAACGATATAGTCGATCTTTCCGTTAACGTCTACAGCAAGCTTGGCAATATTTTTCGCCGTGTTTACGGCCATAGCATCGTAAATCAGTCTGGCGTGTTCATCGCCCTCTTCGATCATCTTTTCAATTTCCCGGGAATCCGCTGTGCCGAAATGCGCAATGAGACCGCCTTTTCTCTGCAGCTGTTTCATCATGCCCTCTTTGTCTCCCGGATAAACATCATAGCAGTAATCGACGACGCGGAAGATAGGAAGCCCTCCTGATCTTTCCGGCGAGAACGGCCCTTCGTCATCGGAAATCATATCGATGATCCTGCCGTGATCAAACATGCCGACAGAAATCCCTCCGCCCAGATGCACGGAAATGATATTGTAATCCTTGTCGCTGATGCCCTTTTGTTCACAGAGATTGATCACTGCCGCGCGCATGTTCAGATTGTGTCCTCTGCCGATACGGATGATATCCGGAATACCGGTAATTCTATAGATCTCTTCCATCTCATCTACCGTTACCGCATCGTAGATATAGGCTTTGCAGCCGGCTTCCTGCGCTATGCTGTAGGCGATCGGCGCCCCCAAATTGGAAGCATGCTGCAGCAGAGGCCGGTGTTCCAGAACCTCCAGCATCAGTTCATTGACCTCATACGCGCCGGCATGTACCGGAGGAATCAGTCCGCCTCTGCCGACCACCGCGTCAAAATCGGCGATCTTATCCCCATGCTGCGCTACGCAGTCTTCAACCAGCTTTGTACGGAATTCCAGCTGCGAATAGATGTTTGGAAAAGGCTTCAGCTCTTCCTGGCTGTGGGAAATACTTTCTACCCACTGCTGCTCTCTGTCTATGTATACGGCTACCTTCGTAGAGGTAGAACCCGGATTAATGGCTAAAAGCTTGTATGCCATGGTTTAATTCTCCTTTCCAGCAATCAGGGAAGCAAGCGCCAGAGAAACGAATTTTTCTTCTGTGGACGCACCCCTGGACGTTAATACTACAGGCACTTTAGCGCCTACGACTACGCCGGCCATTTTCGCGCCGCCGCAGATGATCATGGCCTTGTGGGTCATGTTTCCTGCTGCCATGTTCGGGAAAAGCAGCATATCAAAATCGCCGCAATACGGACAGTCAAACTTTTTCGTTTCCGCGATCTCCTTGCTCATCGCGATATCATACGAGATCGGTCCCACCACGTCACAGCCCGGGATCTCTCCATTCTTGTTCATTTCTACCAGAGCGGCCGCGTCAGTCGTCTCCACCATTTTCGGATTTACCTTTTCCACCGGAGCAAGCACCGCCACAGACGGATGCTCGATGCCCAGTTTATGGAGAGCCTCTGTACAGTTGAGAACAATGTCTTTTTTCTGTTCCAGCGTCGGGTACATGATCATCCCGCCGTCGGCCAGAGCCAGCAGCTTGTTCATCTGCGGCACTTCGTTATAGGAGAAAACGCACATGGATCTGCCGGTATGCAGGCCGTTTTCTTTTTTCACCAGCGGTTTCAATACGTCTTTCGTATCCACCATGCCTTTCATGATAAATTCCGCTTCACCGTTCTTGATCAGCTCCACTGCTTCTACTCCGCAGTCTGCCGCGGATTCAGCATGAACGATACGGAAGTCGTCAGGATTCTCACCCATCTCTTTCAGCAGATCGCGGATCTCCGTTTCGCTGCCGATGAGCACCGGCTTCACCAGGCCGATCTTCTCTGCTTCTACTACTGCTCCCAGCACGTGCCCGTCGGCTGCTCCGGCAACCGCGACCGTATTGGTATGCGGGTTCTGTTTACATTTTTCTACCAGGTCTTCAAATTTGGTATAGGTCATTTCTATCCACTCCTTTTCATAGATTTTCCGCAGAAGACCGCATTGCGCGACCCCAGAGCCGTACGGACAAGGCCGCCGCACAGCTTGCCTGCGGGGAAGAAAAACGGCGGACACAAGCACAAGTATGTTCTGCCCGCCGTCTTCTCAGACTGACGCTTATCACGATTTCAGGAATATAACTATTTTATAGAGTTTCAAACAAAAAGTCAATATCTATGTTGTCCTGCCCCAAAAGAAAACAAAAAAACAGACCTGTATGCAAAATACAGATCTGTTTACCATCATCGTTTGCCACATAGACGTGCCATAGCCACTCGCCGTGGCCGCTCTCCTGACCGTGCAGATCACCCTGTCGCCGGTAAGCCTGCAAGTCCTGCCGATAAGCGATCAGTCGGAAGTGGTAACCGCTTCTGTCTTTTCTCTGCTGCCGATAACGCCGGTCAGATACAGAATTACCGGAATCAGTGCCGCGAGAGCGAATACCATCCCGCACAGAATCAATATGAACTTCCGGGTTTCTTTCTTTTTTTCTTTCTTTGTTCTAAGCATACCGCTTCCTCCTTTTGATCATAGTAGCACAAACCCATCCTCGCGTCAACACGGGGAAATTCAATATCCCCGGCCGAAAGAGAAAATCACCCGGAACTTATCCCCGATCAGACCGTTTCTTTCTTCGCACTCTTGCCGCAAGCAGCACAGCAGCAAGAAGAACCAGTACCGCGCAGACAACCCAAGGAGAAACCGTTCGTGTCTCCTGCGCCACAAGATCAAAGGTTTTCTCACGGCCTGCCGTTTTCAGTGTTACCGTGCCTACCGGATCACCTTTTTTCACCGTACCTGCCACAAAAGACGGAATCGCAAACTCTGCTTCTACCGTTTCCCCCTCTCGGATCAGCAGCTTTGTATCCGGAGAAAGACCTACAGAGAAGCTTCCAGCGCCGAGAAGCGAAGTGACCGTCATATCTTCCGGTAGCTTCTCCGATCCTGCCGCTTTAAGATCGTCGGTCAGCGTATACAGCTCTATGGTATCAAGGAAATCACCCTGAACAATGCGTTCTCCGTCTTCATACGGAAGCTCTTCGCCGCCCATGACGACAGAATAGTAAACCAGTCCGTCCTTTTCCATACAGCCGGAAAAGCACCAGCCTGCAGCCGGCGTCCAGCCGGTTTTGACGCCGGTCATATACTCGGCATATGGGCTCTCGTAACGATCGTCGGGGAACATCACATAATTTGTTGTTTCATAAGTAAATCCCTCGTCTCTGACATTGGATGGCGGTACTTCCCCGTCAGAATGGCTTACCGCCTCCCGAAACGCATCAAAGCTCATGGCATATTCACAAATTTTCACCATGTCCCGTGCCGTCGTATAGTGATCGGTAGCGGATATTCCCGTTGGATCCTGAAAATGCGTGTCGGTGCATCCCAGCTCTTTGGCTTTCTCGTTCATCATATCCAGAAAGTCATACATATCTCCTGCAATAGCAAAAGCAAAAGCCGTTGCCGCTTCATTGCCGGAAGGCACCAGAAGATACCGCATACAGTCCTTGTAGGAAATGACCTCTCCGGCTTCAAGATGTTTCAGGGGAACCATCGAACTGCAATAAAGCGAGCTTACCGCTCTTTCATCGACGGTCAGCTCTCCCTCAAGCTCCGGATTCTCCTCCAGCACAAGAATTGCCGTCATAACTTTCGTCATACTGGCCGGCGGAAGCTGCATATCCGCATCCTTTTCATAAATAACGGTACCCGTCGTCGCCTCGTAAAGGATACCGGATTTGACATGGGAAAGATAGTTCCCGGAGGTGACCATCGCCTCTTCGTTGTCTTCTTCGGCTGTCTGTGCAGCTGTAACGGGCTGCGCCGGAAAAAAGAAAGCCAGCATGACCACAACGAGAAGCAGCATTACTTTTCTGTTTCCTGTCAGCATGAAAATTCTCCTTTTGTTCCTTCTGAATTTAATTCCCATTCTCTGCGTTTTAGTATAGTCTGCAAAAAAACAAAACACAAGAAAGTCCCGGGCAGCAAATTCTCATATTTCCTTTTTTCTGCAGAAAAAAGCCGCAGCGCCGCGGTCAAATCTTCTCCTGTTTTGCTGCAGCCTCGTCTTATCGCCGCTTATTTCACAAATTTAATGCGCACTGCCGAAAAGATTGAGCAGAATGCAGCCGGCAACAATCAGCGCTATGCCGATCGCCCCGGCTGTGGTCAACCCCTGTTTGAAGACGACGGCGGAAATCACTGCCGTCACCACAATGCCGACGCCGCACCAGGTCGCATAGGCGATACCCAGATTCATCTTCAAAAGCGCTCTGGCCAGGCAAAAATAACATGCGATGTACAGAGCGACGCAGCCCAGCGTTGGAAGCAGCTTTGTGAACCCTTCTGTATATTTCAGCATCGTTGTTGCGGCAAGCTCAATAGCGATCGCTACGCCCAAAAAAACGTAAGCCATAGTACAATCTCCTTTCTACAGAAACAGACATTTTCGGTTTACACTTTTTCACTCGTATTCGCTCCAGGTATTTCTGCACCAGAACAGCCGCCTGTCCTCATTAAACCGCACGTTTTCTCCTCCTGCGTCCTTTCATACCGGTATCAGCCGGAAAAAGCCGGCTCCGTAAACCGAAGCCGGCCGAAATTCTTCTAAGCAGATGCTTTACTTGCTTTCTTCTTTGTTCTCTTCCTCACGCAGCCGGACGACCAGTTCTCCGGCCTTGACCTGCTGCCCCTCATTGATAAAGATCGTATCGACGATGCCGTCAGCGGTAGCCAGGATGTTGGTCTCCATTTTCATGGCCTCGATAACCGCTACAGGCTGCTTGTCACTGACCTTTTCGCCTTCCTTTACCAGGATCTTGATGATATTTCCCGGAATATTGGCGCCGATTTCCATCGGATTATTTTCGTCAGCAAAACGAACCGTTGCGATAGAGGATACTGCCGACTGCATATCTTCATCTTTGATCTTGACAACGCGTCTGTTTCCGTTGACTTCAAAGACCAGATCGCGGTTGCCTTCGGCATCCACGTCACGGATTTCCGTCAGCTTGATGACCAGCACTTTACCTTCTTCCAGCTTGACCTCACAGGTCTCGCCTTCTTCCAGACCATGGAAGAAGATGTCGCTGCCCATGTAGCGGAAGTTTCCGTCGTTCTTCAGGCTCTTCTGATAATCCTCAAAGACCTTTGGATACATCGCATAGCTGATGATCTCCTGCGGTGTGCCTTCCAGATCAAAGTACTTCTGCAGGCCGGACTTGATATAGTCGAAGTCCTCCGGCGGAAGCAGTTCTCCCGGTCTGCAGGTGATCGGCTCCTTGTCCTTCAGTACCAGCTTCTGCAGATCCTCAGGGAAACCGCCTTCCGGTTGACCCATCATACCCTCAAAATAGGATACGATAGAATCCGGGAAGTCGATGCCCTGCCCTTTTTCCAGGATATTCTCCGGCGTCAAATCGTTCTGTACCATGAAGATCGCCATGTCGCCCACTGCCTTGGAAGACGGCGTTACCTTGACGATATCGCCCAGCATCTGGTTCACCGCTTTGTACATATCCTTTACTTCCTGGAACTTGTGTCCCAGTCCGAAGCTTTCTACCTGCGGCTTCAGGTTGGAATACTGGCCTCCCGGGATTTCATATTTGTAGATCTCCGCCGTGGAGGTCGCCAGCTCAGATTCAAATTTCTTGTATACCGGACGTACATCCTTCCAGTATTCGGAGATCTTCTGAATACCATCGGTATTGATGCCGGTATCTCTTTCACTGTTTTCCAGCGCGGCCACGATGGAATTCAGTGCAGGCTGCGAAGTCAGTCCCGACATACTGTTGAATGCCGCATCGGCGATGTCCACGCCGGCCTGTGCCGCCATCAGGATCGTGGCTACGCCGTTTCCGCTGGTATCGTGGGTATGCAGATGGATCGGAATACCGATCTCCTGTTTCAGTGCCTTGACCAGCTTATATGCCGCCATCGGTTTGAGCAGACCGGACATATCCTTAATGCCCAGAATGTGGGAACCGCGTTTTTCCAGCTCTTTAGCCATACGGATATAGTAATCCAGATTGTATTTGGTTCTGGACTCGTCGAGAATATCTCCGGTATAGCAGATGCAGGCCTCCGCGATCTTTCCCTGGTTCAGCGTCTCATCGAGCGCGACTTCCATACCCTGGATCCAGTTGAGGGAGTCAAAAATACGGAACACATCGATGCCGGAAGCTGCCGATACCTTGACGAACTCACGGATCACGTTGTCCGGATAGTTTTTATACCCTACAGCATTGGCGCCTCTGATCAGCATCTGGAACATCACGTTTGGAATTTTCGCCCGCAGCGTCTCCAGTCTTTCCCAAGGGGATTCCTTGAGGAAACGATAGGAGGTATCAAAGGTAGCTCCGCCCCACATTTCCAGAGAGAACAGATCTTTGCCATACAGTGCCACTGCCGGCGCGATCTTTTCCATATCTACCGTTCTGACTCTGGTTGCCATCAACGACTGCTGCGCGTCACGCATGGTGGTATCGGTCAGCAGCAGCTTCTTCTGTTCCAGCGCCCATTTCGCCACAGCCTCCGGACCTTCCTTGTCCAGCATCTGCTTGGTTCCGGAAAGCACGTTGATTTCCGTCATCGGGATCCTCGGGAATACCGGAACGTTAAACTGCGGTTTCACGCCCTTGGTTTCATTGACGACTTTGTTGCCGATATAGTTAAGTACTTTCAGTTCTCTGTCTTCTGCCTTGCGGATATTCAGCAGATCCGGGTTGGCTTCAATAAAGCCGGTATCGCAGTTTCCTTCCCGGAAGGTCGGATGATTCAATACGTTGAGCAGAAAACCGACATTGGTCTTTACGCCTTTGATTTCCGTCTCCCTCAGCGCACGGATAGCTTTTCTCGTTGCCCCTTCAAAGGTATTGGCAAAGGCCGTCAGCTTGACCAGCAGGCTGTCGTAATACGGAGAGACGACAGAACCGGTAAAACCATTGCCGCCATCCAGACGGATACCATAGCCGGAAGCACTGCGGTACAGCTCGATCGTTCCCGTATCCGGAGCAAAGCCGTTGGCCGGATCCTCTGTGGTGATTCTGCACTGAATGGCATAGCCGTTCATATGAATATCTTTCTGACTCTTGATGCCCACCTCTTCGGAATCCAGAGCATAGCCCTCGGCGATGAGGATCTGCGACTGCACGATATCGATGCCCGTAACGATCTCCGTAACCGTATGCTCTACCTGGATCCTCGGATTCATCTCGATAAAGTAATGATTTCCGTGCTTATCCAGGAGGAACTCTACCGTTCCGGCACTTCTGTAGTTGACCGATCTGGCGATCTTCAGCGCATCTTCACAGATGGCATTCCGTTTTTCTTCTGTCAGGCACAGCGAAGGAGTAAACTCGATGACCTTCTGGTGCCGTCTCTGAATAGAGCAGTCTCTTTCGCACAGATGTACTACATTGCCGTATTTATCCCCCAGCACCTGTACCTCGATGTGCTTCGGGCTTTCCAGATATTTCTCGATAAAAATATCATCAATGCCAAAGGCCTTTTTTGCTTCGCTCTTTGCACTTCTGTATTCCGGAATCAGATCTTCTTCACTTCTGACGATACGCATTCCTCTGCCGCCGCCGCCTGCTGCTGCCTTGAGCATGATCGGATATCCGCATTTTCTGGCAAATTCTTTGGCTTCCTCTTCTGATCCGATAGCTTTTTCTACGCCCGGAATGGTCGGCACGCCGACTCGGGAAGCCACCAGCTTGGACTTGATCTTATCGCCAAGACTGTCCATCATGACGTGGGTCGGTCCGATAAATTCAATTCCCGCATTTTCACAGGCTGTGGCAAATTCCTGATTTTCCGAAAGGAAACCGTAACCCGGATGAATCGCGTCGACTCCCTTGGACTTGGCAAGATCGATAATCTCGTCAATGCCCAGATAAGCCGCTACCGGCGTCTTGCCTTTGCCGATCTGATAAGATTCGTCTGCTTTCGTCCTGAACAGCGAATTCTTGTCTTCTTCTGAGTAGACCGCGACGGTTCTGATGCCCAGCTCGTTGCAGGCTCTGAAGATACGGATCGCGATCTCGCCCCTGTTTGCGACAAGGACTCTCTTAAATTTTTTGATCTCTTTCATGTTTTTCTCCCATTCTCTTTCTATAAAAGCTCGGCAATGCCGATTTTTATCAAAAAACTACAAGCCACTCTGCGGATTTCCCGCATATCAGGTTATGATATGGACATCCATCTGCGGATAAGGGATGTCTATACCCGCTTCATCAAAAGCGATCTTGACCTTTTCCTCTAAATAATATTTTACATCATAATAGCTTTCTGTGGAACACCAAACTTTCAGATCCAGTTTTATCGCATTGTCGCCATGAGACGATACACCGATCAGCGGTTCCGGCTCTGTCAGGATCTGCGGATGTGAAGCGGCAATACCGGCCAGAATCGCCTTGGCCTGCCCGATATCCGCCTTGTAGCTGATGCCGAACACACAGTCCACCCGCCGCATGTCCGCTCCGGAATAGTTGATCAGTACCGAATTGGTCACCGTCCCGTTGGGAACGGTGATCAGCTTGTTGTCAAAGGTGTGGAGCTGGGTCGTCAGCAGGTCGATATTATCCACCACTCCGGTGATCTCCCCGATCTCGATGGTATCTCCCCGGCTGAAAGGCTTGGTCATCAGAATGATGATCCCTCCGGCCACATTGCCCAGACTATCCTTTAATGCCAGTGCGATAGCGGCGCCTCCGGCGCCCAGTACCGCCACCAGCGACGCCGGACTGATGCCTATCCGCGGCAGCAGTGCGATGATCAGGATGATCCAAAGGGCGATCTTCGTCCCTTTTAAAATAAACAGGTGCAGCACCTCATCGAGTTTAGAGCGCTCCAGCGCTTTTTTTTCGATGCGCAGCAGGATCCGGATCACGATCCAGCCGGCGACAAGCGTCGCGGCAATGATTCCAAGATCCGTTAATGCCTGGATCGTACGTTCGGACATGACTCCTCCTTATCTTCCGGCTCTCCTTCTTTCGATCTCACGCAGAAGTTTTTTCCGCAGCCGGATATCGTCAGGCGTAACCTCTACCAGTTCATCGTCTTCGATAAATTCCAGAGCTTCTTCCAGGGTGAAGATACGGGCAGGAGAAAGCTTGATCGCTTCGTCACTGCCGGCTGCCCGCATATTGCTGACCTTTTTCGCCTTGCACGGGTTGACCTCCATATCGTCGCTTCTGGAATTCATACCGACGATCATCCCTTCGTAAACCCGCGTTCCCGGCTCTACAAACATCTGTACCCGCTCGCCGATATTAAACAGCGCATACGGTGTACAGACGCCTTCTTCAATGGCGATCGCCACCCCGTTAGTTCTTCCCGGGATATCTCCCTTGTATTCCTCGAAGGCAAGGAAACGGCGTTCCATGGAACCCTCTCCCCGGGTATCGTTGATAAATTCCGACCGGTAACCGAGCAGCCCCCGGGTCGGAACATGGTATTCTAATCGTGAATAGCCGTTTTCTCCGGTCATCTGCACCATGAGCCCTTTTCGCAGGTTCAGCTTGGAAATAACGGTACCGGCGTACTCGTCAGGTACGCTGATGACCACCTCCTCCACC
>CALXJA010000222.1 GCA_944388465.1 uncultured Emergencia sp. | reverse complement strand
AAGATCTTCTTGGAGATATGAAAAGGTAGACCGGATGCTGCAGGATATCATGTGCTACATCTTTGAAAAATGCCTGGCGGCTTCAGAAGAATACGGAAGCCGCGGCGATCTGCTCATGGGCGCTAATATTGCAGGATTTTTAAAAGTTGCCCGCGCCATGCAGTGGCAGGGAGTAGTATAGAGACGGAGCAGAGTTCCTCCACAGACGGAAGACCGGCAAAGGCTGGAAGCTAAGAAACAGGCAAATTGCAAAAAAACCTTGACATTGACGCAATGCTTTGATACACTTAATAGGCAAATTTATGAGCATCATGGACAGAGCTGGTTGATCCGGCTCTGAATTTTGAGTTTAGACGGAGGACAATCAAATGAGAGTAAAGGTTACACTGGCGTGCACAGAGTGCAAGCAGAGAAATTACAACACGATTAAGAACAAAAAAAATGATCCGGATCGTATCGAACTGAAGAAATACTGCAAATTCTGCAGAAAAGAAACCGTCCACAAAGAGACGAAATAAGGAGCAGGCGATATGGCAAACAAGGAACAAGCAAAAAAAGCTGCTGTAGCGAAGGCGAAGAAAGGCGGAGCCAAAGAGTATTTCAAAGGCGTCAAGCTGGAGATGAGCAAGGTCGTCTGGCCGACCAAAAAGGAACTGGGTTCCTTTACCGCTGTTGTCATCGCGACATGCGTTGTTTTCGCACTGGGCTTCTGGCTGATCGACACAGGCGTTCTGGCCGCCCTTCGGGAAATTCTGGGTATTACGCTGAATTAAGATAAAGAGAAGGTACGGGAAATGTCTGATTTTGAGAAAAGTGAGAAGTGCAATGTGGCATCCCCTTTGATCGGCGAAGGGATCAGAGGAGACGGTCAGGCCAAGTGGTACGTAGTCCACACCTATTCGGGTCACGAGAACAAGGTAAAAGTGAATATCGAGAAGATGGTCGAAAACCGCGGAATGCAGGATCTGATCCTGGACATCATCGTGCCGACAGAAGACCGGGTAGAGATCAAGGACGGTCAGCGCAAGATCAAAACCAGAAAGATGTTTCCTGGATATGTAATCATCAAGATGATTGTCACCAATGAGTCCTGGTATCTCGTGAGAAACACGCAAGGCGTGACGGGATTCGTAGGCCATGGCTCCGATCCGATACCCCTGACTGACGAGGAAGTCGCCAGAATGGGCATAGAAAAAGTGTATATCGATCTGGACGTCGAGATCGGCGATACGGTACGTGTGATCAGCGGACCTTTCGAGAGCTTCATGGGTGAGGTGCTCGAGATCAACAAAGAGAAACAGGTACTGACCGTCAAGGTTTCGATGTTCGGCAGAGATACACCTGTCGAATTAGAATTCGGCCAGGTAGAAAAACTATAGCCAGGCTATAGAGAAAGGAGAAAAAGAGATGGCAAAAAAAGTCGAAGGCTACATCAAACTCCAGATTGCAGCCGGCAACGCAACTCCGGCTCCTCCGGTAGGCCCGGCACTGGGTCAGAAGGGCGTTAACATCATGGACTTCTGTAAGCAGTTCAACGCAAAAACGCAGGATCAGGCAGGAATGATCATTCCGGTTGTGATCACGGTTTATGCGGACAGATCCTTTACGTTTGTCTGCAAGACACCGCCTGCAGCAGTACTGCTGAAGAAGGCTGCCGGTCTTGACGCTGCATCGGGAGAACCGAACAAGAAAAAAGTTGCGACACTGACCTATGCACAGGCTGAGGAGATCGCAAAGACAAAGATGCCGGATCTGACGGCTGCAGACCTTGAGGCTGCTACGGCGATGATCAAGGGAACGGCCAGAAGCATGGGCATCGTCATCGAGGACAAAGAATAGCAGAAGATGGGAGACGTCTTCCGGGCAGGAAGCGTCGTTAATACCACAAGGAGGTAAAGAAAATGCCAAAAAGAGGAAAAAGCTACAAAGAGGCAGCGGCGAAGTTTGACAAATCGCAGCTGCACGAAGTTTCAGAAGCAATGAAACTGGTTTGCGAGACTTCCAGAGCGAAGTTTGACGAAACCGTTGAGGCGCACGTCAAGCTGGGTGTTGACGGAAGACACGCGGATCAGCAGGTAAGAGGCGCTATCGTTCTTCCGAACGGTACAGGCAAAAGCGTAAAGGTGCTGGTATTCGCCAAAGGCCCTAAGGCTGAGGAAGCGGAAAAAGCCGGAGCCGACTACGTAGGCGCAGAGGAAATGGCACAGAAGATCCAGACAGAAAACTGGTTCGATTTCGATGTAGTCGTTGCTACACCGGATATGATGGGTGTCGTAGGCCGCCTCGGTAAAATCCTGGGACCGAAAGGTCTGATGCCGAATCCAAAGTCCGGTACGGTTACCATGGATCTGGAGAAGGCGCTTGCTGAGATCAAAGCCGGTAAAGTTGAATACCGTCTTGACAAGCAGAATATCATTCATACGCCGATCGGAAAGAGCTCCTTTGGTCCGGAGAAGCTGGAAGAGAACTTCAGAGCGCTCCTGGATGCCATCGTCAGAGCAAAACCGGCTACGGCAAAGGGACAGTATCTGAGAAGCGTTACGGTTGCATCGACGATGGGACCTGGCGTCAAGATCAACCCTGCACTGATCGGTTAACGAAGAGTGTAAAACTTAATTTGAGATTTAACCGTAGACAGCGGGTGCCGCAAGGCTTAATTTCCCGCCGAGGTACAATATATAGATATTGACCCTGTCTTACGGCAGGGTTTTTCTTTCGGCCGGCATCACCGCCGCCGGGAGTGGATTTATTGAGTACCAGATCAGGAAACCGCCTGTGGCGGTTCCAGAAAGGAGAGAATACATGTCCGTAGAAGCAAAACAGCAGAAACAGGTCATCATCGATGAGATAAAGCAGAAACTGGAAAACGCGCAGTCAGCCGTAGTCATCGACTACATGGGCATTTCCGTAGCGGAAGCCGACAACATGAGAAAGAAGCTCCGTGAAGGCGGCGTTGACTACACGGTTTACAAAAACACGCTGATCAAGAGAGCGATCGAGGGTACGGATTATGCGCCGCTGGCAGAGGTTCTGGAAGGACCGACAGCCATCGCGATCAGCAGCGAAGATGCTACCGCACCGGCAAGAATGCTCAATGAGATCATCAAGCAGTACAAGAAAATGGAGTTCAAAGCAGGTGTCGTAGAAGGCGCCTACTATGACAAAGCCGGCATCGAGCAGATTGCAGACATTCCGTCAAGAGACGTGCTCATTGCCAAATTTATGGGAAGCATCCAGTCGCCAGTCAGCAAGTTCGTCAGAACTCTGCAGGCCATTGCCGATGACAAGGGCGAAGGCGCTGAGGCTTAATTCCCTTGCGTTTTTCCGCAAAAGCAGAATCTATGCGGAAACCACAGAAGAAAACGATCGAAAAATAATTTAGAAAAAGGAGAAAGAAAATGAATAAAGAGCAGATCATCGAAGCGATAAAAGCTATGTCCGTTTTAGAGCTGAACGAGCTGGTTAAGGCCTGCGAAGAAGAGTTCGGCGTATCCGCTGCCGCTCCGGTAGCTGTAGTTGGCGCTGCTGCAGGCGGTGCTGCTGAAGAAGAGCAGACTGAATTCAACGTTGTACTGGCTGAGGTCGGTGCAGAAAAGATCAAGGTCATCAAGGCCGTAAGAGAGATCACCGGTCTGGGTCTGAAAGAAGCGAAAGAACTGGTTGACGGAGCTCCGTCCAACGTTAAGGAAGGCGTTGAGAAGGCTGAAGCTGAAGCGATCAAGGCTCAGCTGGAAGAAGTCGGCGCTAAGGTTGAACTGAAATAGTTCCCTTTCTGAAAAAGTAAAAACATACTGCCTGCATGCAGGCAGTCCGGCAGGAGCCGGCGCGGTTCAGCTGAACCGCGCCGGCTCCTTTCTCATTTTTTGCAGATGCGCGCAGTCGCTTTTCGATGCGGTTTGCTGCCGGACATTTGCGCAAAGTTTTCCTTTTTTTCAGAAAATACGGCTTGCATATGGAACCAGGCGGAAAAAATTTACATAAATTCCGGAAAAAACTTGACGATTTGACAGGAGTGTGATATCATATTAGACTGCCACGCAATGTAAACTGTTGAATTATAAGGAGTGATGAACATGCCAAAACCTATTCAAGTAGGTAAAAAAGAACGTATGACTTTCTCTAAAATCAATGAAGTCGGCAAGATGCCAAACCTCATTGAGATTCAGACCAAATCATATAATTGGTTCATTGAAGAGGGTCTGAGAGAAGTCTTCGAGGACATCTCCCCGATCAGAGATTATGCGGATAATCTGATCCTGGAATTTCTCGACTATTCTCTGAACGATCCTCCGAAGTACGAGCAGGAGGAGTGCAAGGAGAGAGATGTCACATACGCAGCTCCATTGAAAGTCAGAGTACGACTGGTTAATAAAGAAACAGGCGAAGTCAAAGAACAGGAAGTGTTCATGGGAGACTTTCCTCTGATGACCGAGAAGGGCACCTTTATTTACAACGGCGCCGAGCGTGTAATCGTTACACAGCTGGTACGTTCACCAGGTCCTTATTACAGTGTTGAAACCGATAAATCAGGCAACAAACTGTACTCCACACAGATTATCCCGAACCGGGGCGCATGGCTGGAATACGAAACAGACTCCAATGAAATCATTTCCGTCAGAGTGGACAGAACGAGAAAACAGCCTCTGACGACACTTCTGCGCGCATTAGGCATAGGATCAGACCGGGAGATCATCGAGATCTTCGGTGAAGACAACCGGCTGCTGAAGACTCTGGAAAAAGACACCACCAACGATTACGAAAGCGGTTTAAAAGAAATATATAAAAAGCTGAGACCGGGAGAGCCTCCGACAGTAGAGAGCGCCAGATCTCTGCTTAATTCGCTGTTTTTTGATCCGAAGAGATACGATCTGGCCAAGGTCGGACGTTATAAATACAATAAAAAGCTGGGTCTGTCCAACAGACTGCCGGATACGATCGCGGCGGAGGACGTCATCGATCCGAATACCGGCGAGATCCTGGCGGAAAAAGGCCAGAAGATCAGCCGCAGTCTGGCAAAACAGATCGAAAACGCGGGCGTGGACTATGTAATGGCATATAACCGGGATGACGAGACCCAGGCGACAAAGGTCATCGGCAACAAGTTTGTCGATCTGGCGCAGTATGTGCACTTTGACCTGCAGGGCGCCAAGCTGCCGGATAAGGTCTTCTATCCTGTTCTGATGGAGATTCTGCAGCAGTACGGAGACGACGAAGCGGAGCTTCGGGAAGCGCTGATCGCCAGAAAGCACGAGCTTTCACCGAAGCACATCCTGCTTGAGGATATCATCGCATCCGTCAGCTATATCCTGAATCTGAACCACGGCATAGGCAATGTGGATGATATCGACCATCTGGGCAACCGGAGACTCAGAACGGTCGGCGAGCTGTTACAGAACCAGTTCCGTATCGGTCTTGCCAGGATGGAAAGAGTGGTCAAGGAGAGAATGACCATCCAGGATATCGAGATGACGACGCCGCAGGCGCTGATGAACATTCGCCCGGTAACGGCGGCCATCAAGGAGTTTTTCGGAAGCTCCCAGCTTTCTCAGTTCATGGATCAGAACAATCCTCTGGCCGAACTGACGCACAAGAGAAGACTGTCCGCTCTGGGACCGGGAGGCCTTTCCCGTGAAAGAGCCGGATTCGAGGTGCGAGACGTGCACCAGTCTCACTATGGCCGTATGTGTCCGATCGAGACGCCGGAAGGTCCGAACATCGGTCTGATCGGTTCCCTGACCACCTACGGCGTGGTCGATGAATACGGTTTTATCGAGACGCCGTACAGAGTTGTGGATAAAGAAACCGGTATCGTTACTGACGATATCCGCTATATTACCGCCGACGAGGAAGAACTGCTGATCATTGCCCAGGCCAACGAGCCGCTGGATGAAGACGGCCGTTTTGTCAACGCCAAGGTTGCCGCCAGAGGTGTGGGTGGTGAGATTGCCATGTTCCCTCGTGAAGTGGTGGATATGATGGACGTATCGCCGAAACAGGTCGTTTCTGTGGCTACGGCCATGATCCCGTTCCTGGAAAACGACGACGCCAACCGTGCCCTGATGGGTTCCAACATGCAGCGTCAGGCTGTACCGCTTCTGGTAACGGAAGCGCCGTATGTAGGAACCGGTATGGAATACAAGGCGGCGAGAGATTCCGGCGTCGTGATCCTGGCAAAGCACAGCGGAACAGTAGAGTTCGTGGATGCAGAGAGAATCAGCATCCGCAGAGATGACAATGGTGAGATCGACGAATACAGATTGCTGAAATTCAAGCGTTCCAACCAGGGAACCTGTATCAACCAGAGACCGATCGTGGATCACGGCGAACGGATCGAGGAAGGTGAGGTCATCGCTGACGGTCCGTCTACAGATATGGGAGAGATCGCTCTGGGCAAAAACCTTCTCATCGGCTTTATGACCTGGGAAGGCTACAACTATGAGGATGCGATCATCCTCAATGAGCGTCTGCTGATGGATGATGTGCTGACATCGCTGCACATTGTCGAGTATGAAGCAGAAGCCAGAGACACCAAGCTGGGACCGGAAGAGATCACCCGTGATATTCCGAATGTAGGCGACGATGCGCTGAAGGATCTGGACGAGGAAGGCATCATCCGGATCGGTGCGGAGGTGGATTCCACCGACATCCTGGTCGGCAAGGTTACGCCAAAGGGTGAAAATGATCTCAGTGCGGAAGAACGGCTGCTCCGTGCCATTTTCGGCGAAAAGGCCAGAGAGGTCAGAGACACATCTCTGCGGGTTCCTCACGGCGAGACCGGTATCGTTGTCGATGTAAGGATTTTTTCCCGGGAAAACGGCGATGAACTGCCGCCGGGTGTAAATAAACTGGTCAGATGCTATATCGCAACGAAGAGAAAGATCAACGTAGGCGATAAGATGGCCGGACGTCACGGAAACAAGGGTGTTATCTCCCGCATCCTGCCGGAGGAGGATATGCCGTTTATGGAAAACGGCGAGTCCCTGCAGGTTATGCTGAACCCTCTGGGCGTACCTTCCCGTATGAATGTCGGACAGGTGCTGGAGGTTCACCTGGGACTGGCAGCTAAACAGAAGAACTGGTATATCGCTACACCGGTATTTGACGGCGCCACGGAAAAGGATATCCGTGAACTGCTGGTAGACTGCGGATTTTCCGAGACCGGAAAGCTGCGGCTCAGAGACGGACGTACCGGCGAGTGGTTTGACAACCCGGTAACGGTGGGCTACATGTACATGCTGAAGCTCCACCATCTGGTCGACGACAAGATTCACGCCAGAAGTACAGGACCGTACTCGCTGGTTACGCAGCAGCCGCTGGGCGGAAAAGCGCAGTTCGGCGGACAGCGTTTCGGTGAAATGGAGGTATGGGCGCTGGAGGCTTACGGCGCAGCTTATACCCTGCAGGAAATTCTGACCGTCAAGTCCGACGATATCGTGGGCAGAGTGCAGACCTACGAAGCCATCGTCAAGGGCGAAAATATTCCGGAGCCGGGAATCCCTGAGTCCTTCAAGGTTCTGATCAAAGAAATGCAGTCGCTGGCTCTCGACGTGAGAGTGCTGTCGGAAGACAACGAGGAGATCCAGATCAAAGAGGTTTCTGAATATGACGACGTTTCCGGCATCGACGGCATCATGACGGTAGATACGGAACTGGAGGAAAGTGAAGAAAAGTTATTTGCAGAGGGCTTTACCGAAGATACCCCTGACGATGATCACACAAGCATGAGCTTTGCAGATGACGAACAGTTTTAAGAAAGGGGAGAAAATCTTTGACTGAGAACGTAAACAAGAACGCAAACAGCCTGGAGCTGAACAATTTTGAGTCGCTGCAGATCAAGCTGGCTTCTACAGAAAAGATATTAGAGTGGTCCCACGGCGAAGTAACAAAGCCGGAGACCATCAACTACAGAACCCTGAAACCGGAAAGAGACGGTCTGTTCTGCGAAAGAATTTTCGGACCGATGAAAGACTGGGAGTGTCACTGCGGAAAATATAAACGGATCCGATACAAAGGCATCGTCTGCGACCGCTGCGGCGTAGAGGTCACCAAGTCCAAGGTAAGAAGAGAGAGAATGGGTCACATCAAGCTGGCGGCGCCGGTTTCCCATATCTGGTACTTCAAAGGTATCCCGTCAAGGATGGGTCTGATCCTGGACGTTACGCCGAGAAATCTGGAAAAGGTGCTTTACTTTGCGGCCTACATTGTGACCGACCCCGGCGATACCGATCTTGGCTATAAGGAAATTCTGACCGAACTGCAGTACAGAGAGGCCAAGGATAAATACGGCAGCCGCTTCAAGGCGGCCATGGGCGCCGAAGCGGTCAGAGAACTGCTGACCCACATCGATCTTGAAGAGCTTTCCGCCGATCTGCGCGAAAAACTCAAGGGCGCTTCCGGTCAGAAAAAAGTCCGGATCGTCAGAAGACTGGAAGTCGTAGAGGCACTGCGCCTTTCCGGCAACCGTCCGGAGTGGATGATCCTGGAGGTCATTCCGGTCATTCCGCCGGATCTGCGGCCGATGGTTCAGCTGGACGGCGGCAGATTTGCCACATCGGATTTAAACGATCTATATAGAAGAGTCATCAACAGAAACAACAGACTAAACCGGCTTTTGGAGCTGGGCGCGCCGGACATTATCGTCAGAAATGAAAAGCGTATGCTGCAGGAAGCCGTAGATTCCCTTATTGACAACGGCAGACGGGGACGGCCGGTCACCGGTCCGGGATCCCGGCCGCTGAAATCCCTTTCCGATATGTTGAAGGGTAAACAGGGAAGATTCAGACAGAACCTGCTGGGTAAGCGTGTCGATTACTCGGGACGTTCTGTAATCGTCGTCGGTCCGGAGCTGAAGTTCTATCAGTGCGGACTGCCGAAGAAGATGGCGCTGGAACTGTTCAAACCGTTCATCATGAAGGAGCTGGTAGAGCAGGGTTATGCGCACAACATCAAAAACGCCAAGCGCATGGTCGAAAAGATCAAGCCGGAGGTATGGGATGTGCTGGAAGATGTCATCAAAGAGCATCCGGTCATGCTCAACCGTGCGCCGACGCTGCACAGATTGGGTATCCAGGCCTTTGAACCGGTTCTGGTAGAAGGCAAAGCCATTAAGCTGCACCCGCTGGTCTGCACGGCCTTTAACGCGGACTTTGACGGAGACCAGATGGCCGTTCACGTTCCGCTGTCCGTAGAAGCGCAGGCGGAAGCCCGTTTCCTGATGCTTTCGGTCAACAACATCCTGGCGCCTAAGGATGGATCGCCGATCACGACGCCGACACAGGATATGATCCTGGGCGCTTACTATCTGACCTATCCGGGAACCTGCCGCAAGGTGGAAGTCGTTGACGGCAGAGAAAAGGTTCTCTACGAGAGAGACGAGTTCAATGACGAAAAGCTGACCCAGGCCAACAGAGCCGCCGGCTACGAACGTGTGCCGGAAAAAGGAGACGGCAAAGTCTTTACCGATCTGGACGAAATGCTGATGGCCTATCAGGACGAAGTCGTAAGCATCCACGCCAAGGTCAAGGTCAGAATGTTCAAGGATGAGAACGATCAGAGAGGAAAACTGGTCGAGTCGACTGTAGGACGTTTCATCTACAATCAGCAGATTCCGCAGGATCTGGGATTTGTAGACAGAGAAAGCGACCCGTACTCGCTGGAGGTGGATTTCCTCTGTGACAAGAAGAAACTGGGTGTGATCATCGACAAGTGCTATAAAGCACACGGCAATACCGGCACGGTGATCATGCTGGATTATATCAAAGATATGGGTTACCATTATTCCACGAAAGCGGCGGTAACCATCGGTGTCGACGATATGAAGATACCGGACAACAAGTGGGAAATCATCGACGCTTCCCAAAAGGAAGTCGATAAGTATGAAAAAGCTTACAGAATGGGTCTGATCTCCAATGCAGAACGTTACGACAAGGTCATCGAGATCTGGAACAAGACGACAGACGACGTTGCCGACGCGCTGATGGAATCTCTGGAGCCACAGAACAATCTGAATATCATGGCGACCTCCGGAGCTCGAGGAAGCAAGAACCAGATCAGACAGGTCGGCGGTATGCGTGGTCTGATGGCCAACGCCACCGGACGTACCGTAGAGATCCCGATCAAGGCCAACTTCCGGGAAGGACTTTCCATTCTGGAATACTTCATTTCTTCCAACGGTGCAAGAAAGGGTCTGGCCGACACGGCGCTGCGTACGGCGGACTCCGGTTATCTGACCAGACGACTGGTAGACGTTTCTCACAACGTGATCGTCAGAGAGTTTGACTGCGGCACGGACGAGGGTGTAGAGGTCAGAGCCTTTACTGACGGCAAAGAGGTCATTGAACCGCTGAATCAGCGTATCGCCGGAAGAACCGCGCTGCTGGATGTCGTAAATCCGCAGACCGGGGAGGTAATTATCGAGCAGGGCGAGGAAATCAGCGATGAGCAGGCCATGGAAGTGGTAAACTGCGGCATTGAATCGGTAGCGATCCGCTCGGTTATGACCTGTCACAGCAGAAACGGCATCTGCGCCAAGTGCTACGGCAGAAACCTGGCAACCGGAGAGGAAGTCAATATCGGCGAATCCGTAGGTATCACGGCGGCACAGTCCATCGGTGAACCGGGTACGCAGCTGACCATGAGAACCTTCCATACCGGCGGTGTTGCCGGATCCGATATCACGCACGGTCTTCCGAGAGTTGAGGAGCTTTTCGAGGCCAGAAAACCGAAGGGTCTTGCGGAGATCTGCGAGGCAAACGGCACGGTAGTCGATATTCAGCCGAGAAGCGACAACAAGACCGAGGTCATTGTCAGAGGCGACGATGGGGAAAACCGGGTCTACGTCGTTCCATACGGCGCACGTCTTGCGGTCAAGAAGGACGATTATGTTCTGGCCGGCGGCAATATCACCAGCGGTCCGCTGAATCCGCATGACATTTTAAGACTCAACGGCGTGGAAGGCGTATATCAGTATCTGCTCAAAGAAGTGCAGCGCGTGTACAAGAATCAGGGTGTTGACATCAACGATAAACACGTCGAAGTCATCGTCAGCCAGATGCTGTCCAAGTTCAAGATCGAGGATGCCGGGGATACGGATCTGCTTCCGGGCGGACTCTACAGCAAGTTCGAGATCCAGGAGGCCAATGAGGCAGCTGTCGAAAGCGGCGGCGAACCGGCCAAGGCAAAACAGATGCTGCTGGGTATCACCAAAGCGTCTCTGGCGACAAACTCCTTCCTGTCGGCAGCGTCCTTCCAGGAGACCACCAGGGTTCTGACGGATGCAGCCATCAAGGGCAAAAACGACAAGCTGATGGGTCTGAAGGAAAACGTCATCATCGGTAAGCTGATTCCTGCAGGAACCGGCATGAAGCGCTATAAAAACATCAAGCTGGACTATGGCGTCAACGAAGAGTTCATGAAAGAGTACTCCCGCTATGAAGCCTACAGCAGCGATGAGCCGGAAGCGGAAGATATCTTTTCCGGAGAAGCGCTGTTCGCGCCTGCCGGAGAGGAAGACCTCACCGGTGAAACGGTGATGACTGCCGCAGATACAGAAGCTGCTGCCGCGGATACGGCTGCAGCACCGGAAGAGACTGCCGGTATGTATTCCGCTCTGGAACCGGAAGAGGATGCAGATGCACAAGTACCAGATTCTGATCCGGAAATTACAGAAATCTAACAATATTGACCTTGCGTCAGGATAAGAAATATGATACACTAAACGTTGGTTTCGAGCCAAATTGACCCTAATACGAGCTTTAGGGTCAGTTTGGCTGTGAAAATAATTTTAAAAGGAAAGGAGAAACTAATGCCTACGATTAACCAATTAGTACGTCAAGGCAGAACAAGTTCTGTTAAGAAGTCAACTGCTCCTGCTCTTGGTAAGGGAATGAACTCGCTGAGAAGAGTAGCGACCAACACAAATTCACCACAGAAGAGGGGCGTGTGCACTTCTGTAAAGACAGTAACTCCTAAGAAGCCGAATTCCGCTCTTAGAAAAGTTGCCAGAGTACGTCTGACGAACGGTATCGAAGTTACGGCTTATATCCCGGGCATCGGCCACAATCTGCAGGAGCACAGCGTTGTTCTGATCAGAGGCGGAAGAGTTAAGGATCTGCCGGGTGTAAGATACCACATCATCAGAGGCACACTGGATACTGCCGGCGTTAACGACAGAGGTCAGGCTCGTTCCAAATACGGTGCGAAGAGACCTAAGAAAAAATAGTTTTTAAGCGAAATAATCGGGAATAAAAGAGCCCTTAATATATATAATATGTTTATGCTGTCAGACGGGTGGCCGCGCGGTCTGCGCGCAGGCGCAGCATTGCGGAGCGTACCGCCTGATTATGGATCGGATATCCCGGATATCCTTTCCGCTTGATC
>CALXJA010000221.1 GCA_944388465.1 uncultured Emergencia sp. | reverse complement strand
ATCGATGGCCATCTTCACCATGCTGACCGCGCCATCAACAATCTTGGATCTTGCGGCGATCACCGCCTCTGCCTGCTGTCTCTGCAGCATAGCCGCCGCAATTTCTTCTGCATACGACAGATGCGTGATCCTGACTTCTTCAATTTCAATGCCGGCAAACTCTGCTTTTTTGTTCAGCTCCTGTTTCATATTGTCCGCGATCTCCTGGGCGCTTCCTCTGAGGGTTTTTTCGGTCTGGTTGTCCGTACCGTCGCTGTCCATCACGTCGTAAGGATAAAGACGGGCAATATTGCGGATCGTCGAATCCGTCTGTATGGATAAAAACTCCAAATAATCTTCTACGTTGAAAACGGCTTTTGTCGGGTTCACGACCTTCCATATGACTACTGCGCCGATGATCACCGGATTTCCCATCAGGTCGTTGACCTTCTGTATGCCGTTGTTCAGCGTAATGCTTTTCATGGATACGGTTTTCTTTGCATTGACCCGTACAAAGCCGGAGCTGGAACGACGCGACTTTTCATCGCTTTCTGCTATTGCTTTCGCTTCTGTGATGCTCTTGAGGTAAGCCGGATTATTGTATGAGACAAAAGGATTTACGAAATGAAATCCCTGTTTCAGGATCGTACCGTAATAATTTCCGAACAGCGTCAGCACCAGAGCCTCATTTGGTCCGACGACTTTCAATCCGGCGGAAACAATCAAAAATGCGATAAAAGCTAAACTTCCTGCGATAATCAGCAGGATCCCCGGCGCTGCTGAATCGTCAGCGGCCAGGCGAATGCCGAATACCACTGCGGCTATAGACGCGAATATGCCCAGCAGGATCACGATCAGCATCAGCATACCGCTTATCGGTTTGATTTCCTTCTGTATGATCTCTTTCTGTATCGTTTCTTTCTTATTGCTTTCCATGGCAACCTCCATTGAATTCTTTATGATATTATTTTGATATCATATTTTTATCACATTCTGCATGGTATGTCAAGGAAATTTCATGATTTTAGCCAAAGCGAAAAACAGACAAACGAAAGGAACACGAAAAAAGCCCCTGCAAATGCCGATTCCATTCGCGCGGGGCTGTGCTTATCCTCTGTCTCCTGCCGATACTTCCGGCGATCTGTTGATTGGATATCTCTATCTCTGCTGTTTCTGTGCGGAAAACCGATGCTGCTGTTTAGATGTAGCTGACCAGCTCTTCGGCATCCTTTCTCTTTGGCGCTGCCGGCGCTTCTCCTTCCGGATAGCCCATAGCGATCAGTGCCGCTACCTTTTCGCCTTCCAGCAGAGAAACAGCGGCCGCCACCTTGTCGTCATCAAAAATACCCAGAATAACTGTGCCGACACCCTTGTCGTGAGCTGCCAGACAGAAGGTCTGCACTGCGATTCCGGCATCAAAGTTCTCCCACCGATCCTCTTTGGAGGTAGTGTAGCTTCCATCCTTCTCAAAACCGGAGCGGCCGGTCACATAGGATACGACCACCAGCTGCGGCGCATTGAGAATCGTCTTGGTGTTGTAGGTGAAGCCAAGCACACAGTCCTCGGCGATCTTCTTTTTCACCGCTTCATCTTCTATCACGATATACCGGGTGATCTGCGTATTTTTCCATGAAGGCGCAAAGGATGCGGCAGAGACAATCTCTCCGATCGTCTGACGGTCTACTTTTTCCGCCTTGAATTTGCGGATGCTCCTTCTTTCTTTGATGCACTTGATTGCTTCCATAATTTCGTTTCCTCCTGTTTATTCACCTTATTCACCGATTTTGCGCTGCGGCTGTCAGAAGAATGATCCAGCGTCTATCAGCCGCGGCAAACCGCATGTTTTGCGAAACTGCGGCGTTATTCGATCACAACGCCATCCTCGTCGACCTGCAAAGCTTCTCCGCTGTCTTCTGCAGCTTCCGGCTTCAGCGTATCTAACAAGTGCTGTTCGATCTCTTCCAGAACGGCCGGATTCTCCTCCAGCCATTTCTTGACATTCTCACGCCCCTGCCCGATCCTGTCGCCGTTATAGCTGTACCAGGAACCGGCTTTTTCAACAATTTTATCTTCTACGGCACAGTCCAGGATATCTCCGGATTTGGAGATCCCTTCGCCGTACATGATATCAAATTCCGCCTGTTTGAACGGCGGTGCGACCTTGTTCTTGACGATCTTCACCCTGGTCTTATTCCCCAGCACCTGATCGCCGCTTTTGATGGCTTCAATCTTTCTGACGTCAAAGCGCATACTGGCGTAGAACTTCAGCGCGCGTCCGCCGGTAGTGGTTTCCGGACTGCCGAACATCACACCGATCTTCTCCCGCAGCTGATTGATAAAGATCACACAGGTATTGGTGCGGTTCACCGTGCCGGCGATCTTGCGCAGTGCCTGGGACATCAGTCTCGCCTGAAGTCCCACATGAGAGTCTCCCATTTCTCCCTGAATCTCCGCCTTCGGAACAAGCGCCGCGACCGAGTCGATAACGATCACATCCAGCGCGCCGCTCCTGGCCAGCATATCGCAGATCTCCCCTGCCTGCTCTCCGGTATCCGGCTGCGATACCAGCCGCTCGTCCACCCTGACGCCCAGATTCCTGGCATATACCGGATCCAGAGCATGCTCCGCATCAATAAATGCGGCGCGTCCGCCTTTTCGCTGGGCTTCGGCAATAATATGCAGAGTCAGCGTCGTCTTACCGGAAGATTCCGGTCCGAAAATCTCCACAATTCTTCCCTTTGGTACGCCGCCGACGCCGGTGGCCAGATCCAGGCTGATCGAGCCGGTAGGTATGGTCTCGATATTCATGTGGGTGGTGTCTCCCAGCTTCATGATCGCGCCTTTTCCGAATTGCTTTTGTATCTGATTGAGAGCTGATTCCAGAGCCTTCTCTCTGTCGAAATCGTCCGTGTTGATATTGATGGTATTTTTCGTTGCGCTCATCTTTCACCTCCGAGAATGCGAACATTCGTTCTTCTGTTATGATACTCGATTTCCGGCGGCAGGTCAAGGATTTCCTTTTAAAAGCCGTATCGTAAAAGCTGTGTCCTCTGCGTGCCGGAAAACGCATGCAGATCCGTTGTGTCTCTGTAATAAATGTAAAATAATGGTAGTATCAGTTTACCCTGTAATCTCATGTTTGTCAATGGATATCGCGTCCCTCGATCATGCGATTGACCATGTCTAACATAGACAGCACCGCATAATGCCGGTTCCAGTTCCGATTCACATTCCGCATGCGGATCTCCTTTATTTCTGTCCGCCCGTCGAAAATACAGCCGATATATATGAGCCCGACCGGTTTTTCCGGTGTTCCTCCGCCGGGTCCGGCAATACCGGTCACAGAAACACATACCCTGCTTCCGGTTTTTTCCCGGAGACCCTGTACCATTTCCAGCGCCGTCTCCCGGCTTTCCGCGGTGTAGGCTTCCAGCGTTTCCGCTTTTACCCCCAGCTCTTCCATCTTTGCTCTGTAGGTATAGGTGACCAGGCTCCGGTCAAATACGGCGGAAATGCCCGGAACGCCGGTCAGGCTTTCGGCGAACATACCGCCGGTGCAGGATTCACAGGCGGAAATAGAGATGCCGCGGTCTATAAGCTTTTTCCCCACTACCTCTGCCAGTTCCTCATCGCAGCAGCTGTAGACGTATTCGCCTACCCGTTCCTTTACTTTTTCGATCATTTCTGCCACAGCCTGCCGGGCTTCTTCCAGTGTTGCCCTCTTTGATGCGATACGGACGCTGCATTCGCCCTCTTTGGCATAGGTTGCGATAGTCGGATCTGTCTGTACGTCAATAAGATCCAGAAGCGCCGTTTCCAGAAAGGATTCACCGATACCGAAGCAGCGCAGAACCTGATAGTAGATCACCCCGGTCTGTTTTCTTTCCAGATAAGGGCGCACGCGTCTTTCCCACATCCTCGTCATTTCCCTCGGCGGTCCCGGCATACAGATGATCGTCTTTCCGCCCTCAGAGAGGGCAAACCCGGGAGCAGTACCTGCATCATTATCAAATACTTCCGCTCTTGAAGGCATCATAGCCTGTTTGTAATTGTTGGGGGTCATCGGCGTATCCCGCTTACGTGCCATTTCCTCCAGTTTTTTCAGACTTTCTTCATGTATCGTCAGTTCATCGTGCATAACCTGACAGGCTGTCTCTTTCGTCAGATCGTCCTCTGTAGGCCCGAGACCTCCGGTCGTAATGACCAGATCGCAGTCTCGAAAAGCCATTTCGATGATTTCTGCCAGTCTGCCTGAATTATCGCCTACTGTATAATGATACATGACGTCTAATCCCAACAGATTCAGCTGCTGAGACAAATAGACGGTATTGGTGTTGGTTATCTGTCCGAAGAGAATCTCTGTTCCTACGCTTAATACTGCCGTTTTCAATGTTTTCACCTCATCTTTGTTCTGTCATGATGCCTTGCTCTGCCGCTCCCGAAGGATCAGCAGACTGCCGCAGTTTCGTCTTTTCGTCCAATAAAAACAGGCTTCTGTCTTCCAGAAGCGAACCGGCTACTGCGAAAAAACGCTTCTGTTCCTGGCAATATATTCAACGCCGGAATATACCGTCATGATCAGGGAAGCCCAGAGGAAAATCTGTGCCGCCATGTCAAAATAGCGGGCGACATCATCATTGGTTATGGCAGCAGTCACCAGCAGCAGCGGTACGGCGATCATCTGCAGTACCGTTTTGATCTTGCCGCTCATCGCCGCAGCAATGACCAGTCCTTCGGAAGCCGCTACGGTACGCATACCGGCAATAGCAAACTCCCTGGCTAAGATCACGATCAGCATCCAGCCCGGCACCGTTCCGTCCTCTACCATCAGACAAAAAGCAGAGTAAACCAGGATCTTGTCAGCAAGAGGATCCATGATCTTACCAAAATTCGTCACCAGATTATACTTTCGGGCTATTTTTCCGTCCAGCATGTCGGTAAGTGAAGCTGCAGCAAACAAAATAAAAGCCGCCGCATAGTATTCGCACATATATGCGGCAATAAAAAAGGGTACAGCGATTACCCTGGCTATGGTCAGTTTATTCGGCAAATTCATTTCTGTTTAACCTCCGTACGATACAGCATGGATCGCGGATACGCTATGCCCCTGACGAAACCTTCAAAGGCAGTCTGTACGCAGCATAAATCCGCAGAAATACATAAGCGTATTATAACAAAAATCCGCTTTATTGACAAGGTATCACCTGCATAGCCGAAAGACCGCAGATCGCTGTCCACATGCGCCTGCAGCCGTTCATCGCGAAAACCCGTACCGATCACGGACTTGCGCCAGGACGCTGCCACGGGCGAAACGACCTGAAGCATAGGCATGATCTTGTAATATATGCCGCCCTTTATGTATAAACTTTCCATATGAGAAAGAACGATAACCAAGGAGGCAAAACGTGAAAAAAAGCAAAAAAATTTTCGTGATCCTGCTTTCAGCATTACTGACCGCAGGATGCTTCACCGGCTGCAAAGGCGGAAGTGAAGGCCGTGATACTGCCGGAGAAAACCACCTGACCATCATGGACAGCGAGTGGTACGGTATAGACACCTTCCAGCTGGACAGCAGCTCCGGCGCACAAAGTCTCGTATCCTCGACACTGTTCGAATACGACCCGGAAACGCAGACGGTAGTTGATAATGTATGCACAGACTGGGCCGTCAGTGAGGATGGAAAAACCGTCACCTTCAATGTTCCGGAAGGTCTCGTTTACTCCACAGGAGAAACGGTTGAACCGGAAGACGTCAAGGCTTCTCTGGAACACGGTCTGAAAATCAGTCCATACCGGGACGGATATTCCAATATTGAATCCATCGAAGTCAGCGACAGACAGATCACGCTGAACCTGTCCCATTTTTCATCCGATATGGAATATTATTTTACGGCCGACTTCATCTGCCTGATCGACAAGGATGAGCTCGATTCTCTGTCCGCAGATGAACTGATGTGGAAATCCCATCCTTACGGTCCCTACGCACTGGCTGAAGATAACGGCTATGTTTCCGGTTCGGAAGTCAATCTGGTCAGAAACGATGAATACAAGTGCTTCAATCCGCTGGTAGAAAACCAGGGCGCCTGGAATTTTGAAACGATTACCTGCAGGTTCAACGTAGAAGAGTTTACGGAAACAGAAGAAGTAAAAAACGGCAATGCCGGTCTCCTTCTCTCCTGCACCTCTGATCAGATGCTGGAACTGCAGGAAGCGGAAAACATAGAGTTAGTCGATACCTCTTATCCTACGGTCAACTATATAGAAATAAATACCGACAACTCCATATTTGCAGACAAAGCGGTACGCGAGGCTTTCTGTCTGGCCATTGACAGAGAAGGTCTGGCAGAAGCCGCCGAAGGCACGGCTACCCCGGCTTACTCCCTGATCATCGATACGATGCAGAGCTTTTCGCAAAAGGCTAAAGAGTATTTCCAGGAAAACTGGAGCTATGACCCTGACCGCGCAAAAAAACTCCTGAAAAAAGCCGGATGGGTAGATAATGACGGAGACGGCATACGGGAAAAAGACGGCAAAAAGCTGACCTTTACCTTCCTGGCCTTTAACACATCTACCGTTATTCCCGAAACCATGACGGAACAAATGAAGGATGTCGGATTTGAAATGAAAATGGAAACACTGGACTGGAACTATATCCACGAGCGTGTGGCCGACGACGATTACGATGTCGGTATCTCCGGACTGGGCTGGGCAGAGCCGATCCTGATTCTCAATATCTGTTATTACGATCTGAATGCTCCCGGCAATGATGACGAATATCGTGCTCTGGTAGAAGCCTGTGCCGGCGAAGTGGATCCCCAAAAGCGTGTAGACAGAATTTTTGAAGTACAGCAGTACATGTTTGAAAATCTGAACATTATCCCGCTGTATTACGATAACACATATACCGCCGTTCACCACGATATTACCGGACTCATTGTGCAGTCTGACGGTACGACACTGATGAACGACATGGCTTACAAAGCATAGGAAACCGTTTTTAACGAAACAGCATATACATCATGGGCAGATGAACAGAAAAGGCAAAAGAGAGCTGTCCTTCTCTTTTGCCTTTCTGCTTTTTCCACGGTTTCTCAGGCTCGCAGCATAGAACGCAGAAAGGTCTGCAGCCGTTCACTCTGCGGTCTCTCGAAAAAATCCTGCGGCGTGCCTTCTTCCACGATGACGCCCTGATCCATAAACAGAACCCGGTCTGCCACCTCCTTGGCAAATCCCATCTCATGCGTTACGACAATCATCGTCGTATGATTTTCTGCCAGCTGCTTCATGACGTTGAGCACTTCTCCGGTAATCTCCGGATCCAGTGCAGACGTCGGCTCATCAAAGAGCATCAGCTCCGGATCCATGGCCAGCGCTCTGGCAATGGCAACCCGCTGCTTTTGTCCGCCGGACAGATGCGCCGGATAGACATCCGCCTTTGTTTCCAGACCGACCATCTTCAACAGCCGTTCAGCCTTGGCGCGAGCCGCTTCCCGTTCTTCTTTCTTTACCTTGATCGGCGCATAGGTGATATTATCCATACAGGTCATATGAGGAAATAAATTAAAATGCTGAAAAACCATGCCGGTTTCTCCGTTGAGCCTGATCTCCCCCGAAGTAATTTTATTCAGTCCGTTGATACAGCGCAGCAGCGTACTTTTACCCGAACCGGAAGGTCCGATGATCGCTACGATCTCTCCTTTTTTCATGGAAAAGTTCACATGCTTCACTGCGCAGAGCTCTCCGTACATCTTTACGATGTCCTTCATCTCCAGTACTGTTTCTCTGTCCATTACCATTCCTCCTTTGCGTCGTACCTGGCAAAGTATTTCTCCAGACGTCCGGCCAGAACGGTCAAAACAAACGTCATAATCAGATAGATCAATGCCGCCCAGAAAAAAATAGAAATGTCCGATGTTCTGTTTACGGCACTGTTCGTCGCCTTCATCAGTTCGATAAGACCCAGGCTCGAGGCCAGCGCTGTATCTTTGACCAGGGTGATCGCTTCGTTGACTACCGGCGGCAGCACAGCCTTCATGGCCTGAGGCAGAATAATGTCTTTCATGGTCAGCGCTCTGGAAATGCCCAGTGCATGTGCCGCCTCGTACTGTCCTCTGTCGATGCTGTTGATTCCACCGCGATAGATCTCGGCAAAGTAAGCGCTGTAATTAAATACAAAAGTAATGATAACTGTAGGAAAAAGCGCCAGCTTGATGTCCAGGACAATGGGGAAAAAGAAATAAAAGAAGAACAACTGCAGCATCAACGGCGTTCCTCTGAAAATCCACACATAGAGCTTACAAAGAAAGCTCAGCAGCTTGATTCTGCTGTTTGATCCAAGCGCGAAAGGCAGACCCAGAGGCAGAGAGATCAACAGTGTCAAAACAAATACTTCCAGGGTCATCCAGGTGCCTTCCAGCATAAAGGGTAAAAATCTCGAAAAATATTCAACCATGTCTATACTCCTCCCTTTCTGTGACAGCCGTCTTTCCGCCCTCTGCATGACAGACGGATCTCTGCAGGAAACGATGAGTCCGGGCAGATCTGCCCAGACTCATTGAAAAGCAAAACGAAGGGAATCGCTTTTATTCTTCCAGAGGTTCAAAGACAACAATATCTTTGCCGAACCATTTTTCGCTGATCTCTGCCGCCGTTCCATCATCGACCAGCTGTTTCAGCGCTTCGTTGACCTTGTCACGAAGTTCTGTATTATCTTTGGCAAAACCGATGACATAGTAATCATTGCCCAGATCATAGGTACATTCTTTCATTTCACCGCCCAGGTTATTATTGGTGTACTCGCCGAGAACCTGATCCACGGCAATAACATCCACTCTGCCTGCCTTCAGATCCATGATCGCGGCATCATAGGTGTCATATTCGGTAATATTGTCTTTAAAAGAGGCATAGGCTTCATTTTTCTGCAGGGTCTCCAGTGCTGAAGAATCGACCTGTGTACCGATATTCAATTCAGAAAGCTGTTCGGCTTCCGTTACATCCAGATCCGAATCGGCCAGAGTCATCAATACGATCTTGTTGTTGAGATATTTGTCAGACAGCGACATATTTTCCAGACGATCCGGCGTAATGGACATCCCGTTCCATACACAGTCTATGGTACCGGACTTCAGTTCCATCTCTTTGGCGTTCCAGTCAATAGGTTTAAATTCTACACTCATTCCCAGCACCTCGCCGACCTTGTTGGCCAGATCGATGTCAAAACCCACCAGATCACCGGCTTCATCGCGGAAGCCCATCGGAGCAAAAGTATCGTCCAAACCCACAACCAGCGTTTCTTCTTTGCTTTCCTCAGATTCGCCGCAGCCGGTCATCGCAAACATACCCAGCGCCAGCAGCAGAATCAGGGAAACAGTAAAAATCTTCTTTCGCATTTGTAAATCCTCCCTTTAATCACACAATCCATGCTTATCGCCTATCGCTTTATTGTTTTAAAGCGTCAGTGTAATAAATATACAATATAAGAACAATTTTGTCAATACGTACCAGAAAGGAAATAATCAAATACATGCAGACCGCCGAACAAGAAAAGAACCTTTCAGAACAGATCATCTGTCCTGAAAGGTTCTCACCATACAGAAAAATACAACGGAGCGGAAAACCCACGATCTCTACACTTCTCTGCCCACTATATCGTAATCAAAAGCATCTTCGATCTGTACGTTCACCAGATCTCCCGGCTGCAGCGTTCTTTGCGAAGTGAAAATCACCGCATTGTCAATTTCCGGTGCATCGTAGCGCGTTCTTCCCAGGTAGCTTCCATCTTCATCCCGACCGTCAACCATGACCTGATACACATGGCCGATCATTTCCCGATTGGCTGCCAGTGAAATATCGATCTGCCTGCGCATGATGCCATCCAGCCTCTGCTCTTTTATTTCTTCTTCGATCTGATCCTCTCTTTCCCCGGCCGGCGTCCCTTCCTCCTGTGAATAGGCAAAAACACCTAACCGGGCAAACTTTTCCTCTTTGACAAATTCGCAGAGCGTCTGATAATCTTCATCGGTCTCTCCCGGAAAACCCACGATCAGTGTCGTGCGGATATGGATATCCGGAACTGCCGATTTGAGCCGTCGGATCGTCTGTCTGATCGAAGCGGCTGTCGATCGCCGATTCATCGCCCGAAGCACCGGATCGCTGGCGTGCTGGATCGGAATATCCAGGTAATTGCAGATTTTCTCTTCTTCCGCAATGACCGCGATCAATTCATCGGTAATGCGATCCTCATAACAGTACATGAGACGGATCCAGGATATGCCTTCGATCCTGCAGAGCTTACGCAGCAGACTGGCCAGACGCAGCTCTCCGTAAAGATCCATGCCATAATACGTCACATCCTGCGCGATGAGGATCAGCTCCCGGCAGCCGGCAGCAGCCAGTTCTTCTGCTTCCCGCAAAATATCCTCTTCCTTTTTGCTGCGGTACCGTCCCCGGATTCCCGGAATGACACAATAGGCGCAGACATTATTACATCCTTCAGCAATTTTCAGATACGAGGAATAGGGACGGTCGCTCAGTTTCCTGCATCCGCTCTTCAGCACATCGTCTGTACCGCCTGTACAGACGATCCTTCTCTCATCAAGCTTTTGCAAAAGCTCCGGAAGCTGCTCATATTCATTGACGCCGATAAAGAGATCCACCTCCGGCATTTCCGCAAAGAGTTCATCCGCATAGCGCTGAGACAGACAGCCGGAAACGACCAGCTTTTTTCCTTCCTCTTTGTAGGCGGCCATCTCAAAAATTCTGTCGATGGATTCCTTTTTCGCATCGTTTATAAAGCCACAGGTATTGACAATAATGGTATCCGCCGCTTCCGGCGAATCAACTACAGCATACCGTGCCTTTTCCAGTATTCCCTGCGCGATCTGTGTATCGTAAATGTTTTTTGGACAGCCCAATGTCTCAAAATATACGTTCATCATTCTGTTTATCCTTCTACCTCACCTTTCATCGCTTCCAGTTCTTCTTCAGTCAGCAGAACCTGTCTTGGACGGCTTCCATCCTGCGGGCCTACGATCCCCCGGGCTTCCATCATATCCACGATTCTGGCCGCCCGGTTATAACCGATGCGGAATCTTCTCTGCAGCATGGAAACCGATGCCTGTCCGGCGCTGACCACGCACTGGATTGCTTCCGGCAGCAGTTCATCGCCGTCGTCTTCGTGACTCTGCGGCAGATTGCCTTTTTCAATGGTGTCCATAACAGCATCTGCATATTCTACATTTTCAACCTGGGATTTAACAAATTCGATCACCTTGTGTACCTCGGCATCGGAAACAAACGTGCCCTGTACACGGACCGGCTTTCCCATTCCCAGAGGATTAAACAGCATATCGCCTTTTCCCACCAGTTTTTCCGCGCCGGACATATCCAGAATCGTCCGCGAGTCGAACTGTGAGGAAACAGCAAAAGCGATCCTCGACGGGATATTCGCTTTGATTACGCCGGTAATAATATCTACAGAAGGTCTCTGGGTCGCTACGATCAGGTGCATGCCTGCCGCTCTGGCCATCTGCGCCAGACGGCAGATCGATTCTTCTACCTGAGAAGGCGCCGCCATCATCAAGTCTGCCAGCTCATCGATAATGATGACGATCTGCGGCATCACCTGATCCTCCTGACCGCAGAGACGCATAGTATCGTTGTAGCTCTCCAGATCGCGAACCTGGTTTTCGGCAAATTTCTTATAGCGGTCTGTCATCTCCGCTACTGCCCAGTTAAGGGCTGCAGCGGCCTTAGCCGGTTCGGTCACCACAGGAATCAAAAGGTGCGGTATGCCATTATAATTACCCAGTTCTACCACTTTTGGGTCGATCAGAACCAGTTTGACCTCGTCCGGATCCGCTTTGTAAAGAAAACTGGTAATGATGCTGTTGATGCAGACGCTCTTTCCGGAACCGGTAGAGCCGGCGATCAGCAGATGCGGCATCCCCTTCAGATCCGCAACGATAGCCTTGCCCGCTATGTCCTTGCCCACGGCAAAGGTGATCTTTGACTTTGCCTCTTTAAACTCCCGGGAATCGATAATTTCCCGCAGGGTGACCATATTAATTTTATCGTTTTCCACCTCGATGCCCACGGCAGCCTTGCCGGGAATAGGCGCTTCAATACGGATACTCTTCGCCTCAAGGTTCAGTGCGATATCATCGGCCAGCCGGACGATACTGTTGACCTTTACCCCTACATTCGGCTGTATCTCATAGCGGGTCACTGCCGGTCCCTGTGTGACCTGGATCACTCTGGCATCCACATGAAAATTCCGCAGTGTCTCTTCCAGCTTTGCCGCCTTCATCTTCAATCTGGCATTGACATTGCCCCTGTTTTTCGCCTGTGGTTTATTGAGCAGATCTACCGGGGGTTTCTGATAATGACTCAGCCCTTTTTCCAGAGACACCTCCGCAGGATCCAGCGTAATGGATTCCGCTTCTTTTTTCGACAGCCTGATCTGCTGCGGCTTTCCCTGCACCACGCCATCCAGTCCGTCTAAACCATAGCCCTCCCGTACCGGTGCTTTGGTCTGCGGGCTTCCATCGAGTCCATAGCCCTCTGTGCGTTCTGTTTTTCCTGAAAGACCGAAAGAAACCGGCTCTTCGGCAGTTTTCTCTTCCGAAAACAGACTGTCGTCCTGCATATACTTCATTACATTGCTCTTTTTTCCTGCACTGCGGACAGACTTATTCCTCTGTCCCGGCACAGATTCTGATTCCGAAAACGGCGTGATAATCGGAATCTCTTTTTTGTTTTCCGCCGGCTGTTTTTCTCCTTCCCATACCACAGAACTGTCCACATCCGCAGCGTCCTGACGTTTTTTCTCTTTCTCTGTATCCAGCTTTCCGCGCAGTTTTTCCCAGCCGCGGGAAAAAGGCGTATTGACGGCTAAAAGAAGGCTGACGAGAATGATGACGATGGAAAAAATGTAAAGACCCACTCGCCCGGTAACTTTAATCAGCAATGTGCCCAGAACCATACCGAAGACGCCGCCCCCGTCAAGACTTACGCCTTCCCGGTAAAATTCGGCAATTTCATAGACAAGATGATCGTTCTCAATGAATCTGCCGGAATTCAGCAGGCACAGCATCAGTAGGATCAGAAAAGCCAGAACGGCCAGCCTTCCCGTCAGATGACCGGTTTTTCCGGTAAAAAGCAGAATGCCGAAACCGATCAGATACCACGGCACCACCAGGCCGATCAGGCCGAAAATGCCTCGCAGCACATCTCCGATGACGTTTCCCAGTTCTCCTGCCGCATGAAACTGAACGGCGGCAAAAATAAAGATTCCCAGCGCAATAAAGACGACGCCCCAGATCTCATCGATGACACGCTGATCAGCCCGGTTCCTCTCCCGCGGTTCTTTTTCCGCGGACTTGTCCTTTGCGCCTTTGCCCTTCTTTGCTTTTGCACTTGTCCTTTTTCTCTGTGCCACAATTTACACCCTTTCACCTGTCGTTATTATGCGAAAAATATACCGTAACCGACGGTAAATAAGCCCAATATCCACACATAGTAGGAGAAATAGCTGAGCTTTTTACTGGTCACCACTTTGATCATGGTCTTGATGGCAATAAAGCCGGAAACAGCGGCTACGATCATTCCTGCTGCGATCGGTCCCAAAAAGGACGTGTCAATGCCGGATTCCACGGCAGCAGGCAGTTCCAGCACTACGGATCCCAAAATAGATGGTATGGAGATTAAAAACGCAAATTTAACGGCAAAATCTCTGCGCAGTCCGGTAATCAGACCGCCTACCAGAGTCGATCCGGATCGGGAAATTCCCGGACAGATGGCAATACCCTGCAATACGCCGACAAAAATGGCATTGCGAAAGTTCATCCGCTCGATACCCTTGCTGGCAGCGCCTATTCTCTCTGCAAAGAACATCAGGAATCCGGTAATCAGAAAACCTATGCCAATGGAGACCAGAGAAAGATAGAGTCCGTTGAAAAAGTCCTGAAACAGCAGTCCGATCAATGCAGTAGGGATTGTTGCAACAATGATCATTACCCCCAGCTTTCTGACCGGTCTTTCTTGAAGCTGCAACCCTTTGCCCGTGCACAGATCCCGGATCGTCAGCGCCAGCTCTTTCAGCAGCTCCCAGATGTCCTGCCAGTAAATAATAAAGACAGAAATCAGCGTGCCAACATGGAGCAGCACGGTAAACAGCAGCACCTGATCCTCTTTCACATCGAAGAAATACTGCAGCAGCGCCAGATGACCCGAGCTGCTGACCGGCAAAAACTCCGCCAGTCCCTGTACTAATCCCAAAATAATCGCTTCAATGTAGCCCAATGCTCTTTACCCCCTGTTATTTACTCGTAATATATCCTTTTTCCGTCAGTGCTTCCGCACAGAGCACTGCGCCTCCCGCTGCGCCTCTGACGGTATTGTGCGCCAGACCGACAAATTTAAAATCGTACAGCGTATCTTCTCTGAGACGGCCAATGGTAACACCGAACCCGTTCTCATAGTCGACATCCAGTCTGACCTGCGGACGATCCTCTTCATCTCTGTACTGGATAAAGTGCTGCGGCGCGTTAGGCAACCCTGCTTCCTGCGGGAAGCCTCTGTATTCTCTCAGCTTCCGGATCAGTTCTTCCTTCGTCGGTTTCTTTCTGAACTTGACGAAAACAGCGGCCGTATGTCCGTCCAGCACCGGTACTCTGACGCATTGACAGGTGATCCGCGGTTCTTCGGCTTTGACGATTTTTCCGTCTTCGATATGTCCCAGGATGCGTAAAGGCTCCTGTTCGCTCTTTTCTTCCTCACCGCCGATATACGGTATGATGTTCTCTACCATTTCCGGCCAGTCAGCAAAGGTCTTTCCTGCACCGGATATCGCCTGATAGGTAGTGACAACAGCCTCATACGGTTCATATTCAGCCCATGCGGCAAATGCCGGCACATAGCCCTGAATGGAGCAATTTGGCTTTACTGCGATAAAACCGCGCGTTGTTCCCAGTCTTTTCTGCTGATACGGAATAATCGCAAAATGATCGATATTGATTTCCGGTATAACCATCGGCACGTCCGGTGTCCAGCGGTGAGCGCTGTTGTTGGATACCACCGGGGTCTCCGTCTTCGCATACGCTTCTTCGATCTCCCGGATCTCGTCTTTTGACATGTCGACCGCACTGAACACGAAATCGACGGTAGAAGCCACTTTTTCTACCTCTTTTACGTCCATTACACGGATATTTTTAACCGCTTCCGGCATCGGCGCGGTCATCTTCCATCTGCCGTTTACTGCTTCTTCATAGGTTTTACCCGCACTTCGGGCGCTGGCCGCAATGGTTGTCACCTCAAACCAGGGATGATCTTCAAGAAGGGAGATAAATCTCTGGCCGACCATTCCCGTTCCGCCTAAAATGCCGACTTTCAGTTTGCGTTCCCGTTGTTTCATATTTTAACTCCTTTTCCTTTATCTCGTCTTATCAATCATATCGTATTATTTTACCATTTATTCATTCATCTTTCAACATGTGTTGCGGCAAAAGAAAAGAACTCCTGTCCCCGGCTCAAGGCCGAAAAGAAGAGTTCTCTCTTTATTTAACATTTACTCTTTACTCTTTGGCGCGGATGCGCTCCTTGAGTTCCTTATCCAGCTTGCTGCAGCGATTGATGGCATTAGGCGCAACACTCTTCAGACTGTCGGTATTGATATTCAGTGTGTGCATGGCGGTGCAGGCAAAGAAACAGCAGTCCCGCAGGATTTCCACGCTTTCCGGTACGGTCAGCGAATGTATTTCATTTTTAAACCCGAATGCGTATGGACCGATTTCCTTTACCGGTTTTCCCGCGATCTGATCCGGTATCACCACATCGGCAGCATGACCGGCATATCCGGTAATTTCAATGCGGTCAACGTATTCATTGTAATCAAACTCTTCCGTGATGCCTGGACGGCAATAGCGGCGCAGCATATAGTAGTCGAGAATTTTTTCTGTCATATCGCCGAATACCGGACCGGTCAGAACCTGGTGCATGCGCAGATCGCCGCCGAAATTGGCTTCGATGATCTCCGCTTCATTCTCATCGTCGATGGCGATATCCCAGGAGATCATTTTGATCTTCGGTATACTGTAGTGAGCCTTTTTCGCGGTTTTCAGCACATCATCAAAGCACGGTACCTGCGTAAATCCGCCCTCGCCCAGCTTTACGCCAGACGGAAGTTCCGTAATATGATTGCGGTCGATATCCAGCGCCCACGGAAGAACGGAACCGTCCATGTTTACACCAAGAAGACAGCCGCCGTGCTTGTAGTTGTCCACTCTGACGTTAGGGCTTCCCACTTTGATCAGCGCCGCTACCGGAATGAACTTGCCTTTATAGAGAAAGGTCGTCAGACGGACGGTATTAACGGTACTGTGGTTGAGCGCCTCCATTTCCGGGTGCTGACGTATGGCTTTCTGAACAACGAAAAGTCTTCCTTTTCTGCGGAATACTTCCTCCAGTTCTTCCTTGGTCGCACTGGAAAAAAACTCCACGCCCTTTCCGCCGGCCTTTCCGCTGGGCTTTACGACGATCTCCCTGCCGCTTTCCAGCACTTCATGGCAGATATCCACCGCTTTCTGCCGGGTAATACGATTAAAATCCTGGTCGTAAAAGAGTCCCTCCACTCTTCTGACGATGGATTCCGGCTGTTTGACGTTAGGCATCAGAAGCGGCAGATAGGCCTTGTTCTGAAACGCCGTTTTATATTTATCCGGCGCCGTATTCGGACGCATAAAGAATTTGATGACATAATGGGGCACATACCGGGGATCAAAGATTCCGGAACGGTTGTAAAAGGTTTTAAATGCCCTGTAATCGACTTTTCCGATAAATTCGTACTTTTTCCAAAAGGCATCGATCTCGGCCTTCTGTTCCCTGGTCAGCGGTTTATCGTCAGGCAGTGCATAGCTGTCGTCCTCTTTCTTTGCTATGCGAACCCTCTCTCTTTGAAACTTCAGCTTTTGCTCCAGCTCATATTTTCGCGCTTCGTATTCCGCTTTGTTTATTTCGCTTTTTCTTCTGATTTTAAACAGACCCATAGACTTCCTTTCTTTCCATTCGTCGAACCGGTCGGCGCCTATCTCCAGAGATCTTGAAGCCACATAAGAAACGCCCTCGGTTCTCAGCTTTTTCACTATTTTTTTAACCATAGTCATCTCCATTCTTTCGATTGATCTGCTTTTCGCCGAAGGATCGGAAATGATTGATGCTGAATAAGCCCAAAAAATAAAGCAGATATGTAAATAAATTTATAATGAATTACAAATTTATTATAAACGCAATCGTAAAAAAAGCAAGTTTTTATGACAATATCCGCCGCAAAATGAACCAAAAAGGCGAATACCGAATAGGATAACAGAAAGCACAGGAAATCTCTGTGGGTATTTTCCATACCAGAAAAGAAAGGAGCTGTCTATGACTTTATTTAAAGGCTCCGGTGTAGCTCTGGTTACACCGTTCAAGGACGGAAAAGTCGATTACGATGCGCTGAGAAAACTCATCCTCTGGCACATTCAGGCAGGGACAGATGCCCTTATCGTCTGCGGCACCACCGGGGAAGCCTCGACACTGAGCCCTGTAGAAAAACTGTCCATCATTGAATTTGCCGTCAGAACGGCAGATCACAGACTGCCGGTGATCGCCGGCGCAGGCAGCAACGATACTGCACATTCCATGTATCTGGCCAGAGAGATACGTTACTCCGGCGCAGACGGTCTGCTGATCGTCACACCATATTATAACAAGGCCACACAAAAAGGGCTGATCGAGCACTATACAAAAATTGCAGACTACAGCGATATGCCGATCATACTCTATTCCGTGAAAAGCCGCACAGGCGTAAACATAGAACCGGAAACGGTCAGCGAACTGAAACAGCATCCCAATATCGTCGGGATCAAGGAAGCCAGCGGCGATATTTCGCAGATCTGCCGTATCGCCGCTCTGACCGGATCAGATTTCGCCCTTTACTCCGGCAATGACGATCAAACCATTCCTATTATGGCCGTCGGCGGCATAGGCTGTATTTCCACGGTCGCCAACATCATTCCGGCCGAATACCATCAGATGACCGCTGATTTTCTAAAAGGCCGCTATAAATCTGCGGCAAAGATGCAGCTTGCCATGCTGCCGCTGATCCGCGCTGTCTTCCGGGAAGTCAATCCGATCCCGGTAAAAGCCGCCCTGAATATCATGGGCTATATCGAGAGAGAATACCGGCTGCCTCTGTGCGACCCTTCCAACGAAACACTGTACTGTCTCTACGACGAGATGGCTCGCTACGGTATCAGCATAAAATAGAGCCGTATTGCCGTGCAGAACCGTTTTTCGCCGTAAAGCTATCTTTGCTGCGATAAAACAACGAAATCTCCTGAACGCGCAAAAAGACCTGAGCTGATTTCTCAGCGCAGGCCTTATTGTGCGATAATAAAGCTTAAGCTTCGGCTACGATTTCCTTCCCCTCATAGTAATTGCAATTCGGGCAAACTCTGTGCGGAAGCTTAGGTTCATGGCACTGCGGACAAATTGAAACTCCCGGCAGAGATTTCTTCATGTTCTGGGATTTTCTCTTGTCTCTTCTTGCTTTAGAGGTTTTCCTCTTTGGAACTGCCATCGTCTACACCTCCTCTGTCCTTAGGTTATATTTAAACTTTATCATTTACATTAACTTCTCAAGTATATACTTAACACTTGATAAAGTCAATATTATTTTGCAGATTTCCGTGCAATATTATAGGTATCTCTGGCGATCATCAATTCCTCGTTGGTCGGGATCAGCAGAAGTTTCACCTTGGAATCCTCAGCAGAAATATCTGTCTCCTTGCCTCTGATCTTGTTCTTGATCAGATCCAGTTTGATGCCCAAATTACCCAAATCGGTACAGATCAGTTCTCTCATGTTCATGTCGTTTTCGCCGACACCTGCAGTAAATACGATGGCATCTACGCCGTTCATTTCTGCAATGTATGCACCGATATAGAAACGTACTTTCTTCGCGAAAACTCTCAGCGCCAGAGCTGCTCTCTCGTTGCCCTCGGCTACGGCTTCCTCCAGATCACGGAAGTCGCTGGATACGCCGGAAATGCCCAGTACGCCGGATTTCTTGTTGAGGATCTCATTTACAGCTCCCTGCGGAAGATTTTCCTTCTGGCGGATATAGGTTACGATAGCCGGGTCGATATCACCGCTTCTCGTTCCCATGACCAGACCTTCCAACGGAGTGAATCCCATGGAGGTGTCGATACATCTGCCGTGTTTGATAGCGGAAACAGAAGCGCCGTTGCCCAGGTGGCAGGTGATCAGCTTCAGATCGTTGATATTCACATTGAGCATGGCTGCTGCTCTCTGCGCTACATATTTGTGTGAAGTTCCGTGGAAACCGTATCTTCTGATTCCATACTTTTCGTAGTATTCATATGGAATAGCGTAAATATAGGATTCCGGCGGCATCGTCTGATGGAAAGCTGTATCGAAAACGGCAACCATCGGTGTATCCGGCATCAGCTCCTGGCAGGCGGCAATACCGTACAGGTTCGGCGTATTATGCAGCGGAGCCAGTTCTACGCATTCTTCCAGAGCTGCGATAACGCTCTCATCGATCAGTACAGACTCAGCAAATTTTTCTCCGGCATGAACAACACGATGTCCGACGGCACCAATCTCGTTCATGGAGGAAACTACGCCGTACTCCCCGTTCTGAACGGCATCCAGAACCTGCTTGATCGCATCCTTGTGATCCTTCATCGGAACTTCTTTTTTGACCTTGTCCATTCCGATCTTTTCGTGCGTGATCACAGAACCGTCCATCCCGATCCTCTCGACTAAGCCTTTGCAGAGCAGAGATTCATTCTCCATATCCAGAACCTGATATTTAAGCGAAGAGCTTCCGCAGTTGATTACTAAAACGTTCATTCCAAATCCTCCATATTTTCTTCCAATTTGACGTTAAAATTATACACCGCATCCTTAGGAAAATCAAGGGATTTTTAGCATCCGACATAGGGGCTGACCACATAGTCGGAGCGGCGGAAAAGATCATTTTCGGTGAGGAGATTATAGATATCGGAAGCCAGGATATCCTTTTCCATGGTTTTCCTTATCTGCGGGTATCGTTCCGCTTCTCTGTTGATATTGGTAAGCAGAGGCAGTGCCGCACATTCTTTTTTCTTTACCTCTTTCAGAAAGTCCGCCCCTCTTTGATCAAAAGCCAGAATACGAATATACGGTGCGGCCGCTTCTGCATCTTCCCTCTCGATATTCAGCAATACCTGGGTCAGCAGCCGGGAAATACGGCTGTACGTATAAACCTTGGATTTCACCTGCAGGATCAGTTCCTCTGCCGTCGATGCACGGCGAACGGCTTTTTTCAGACGGGCGCCCAGGCCTGCGCCTGCAGAAAACAGCCTGTCCAGATCTGCTGCATCGCGCTGCAGGATCCCGGCGCTGATCAGCGCCCAGTAGGCTCTACGCATACGTTCAAAACGTTCCGGTTCACGGGATTCCAGTTCTTTCCGTAGCCGGGAGGCACTGCTGTGATGATCCTCTCCGGTTCTCTGCACGGTGTACGGCTGCAGCGTTTTCAGCCGTTTCAGATACTCGATCGCCAGTATATTGTTCGGTTCCCGCAGCAGGGCTTCTTCAACATCCGCTGCAAAACCGGCCGCCGCCTTTTGTCTTGCGGCCGGATAAGGCTCTCCCTTTTTCCGCAACTGCCGGATCTGTTCATGCAGTTTCTTATCGTTCTGCTTTAAAAAAAACGCCGTCTGCTGCAAGCGGGACAAGTCTCCGCTTTCGCTGCCAAAAGCAATGTAGTCTATACAGCCGAAACCCTCCAGGATATCCACCCCGCCTTTGGCAAAGTATTCCGCGCTGCTGACCGAAAAAATGGCCGGAAGCTCCACGACAAGATTTACGCCATGACGCACGGCCGCTTCTGCCCGCACCCATTTGTCATAAACAGCCGGCTCTCCTCTTTGTGTAAAATTTCCGCTCATTACGGCGACACAAACCTGTGCTCCGGTTTCCTCCATCGCTTTTTTCATCAGATAGGCGTGTCCCTGATGAAAAGGATTAAATTCTGCAATGATACCTAAACTTTTCATACCATTTATCTTACCATAAAACACGCCAGAGAAAAAGCCAGTAGTCCGCTGATCAGTCCCTGAGAAAGTTTCATCAGCAGAATCCGTCTCAGGCTGACGTTACAGCCGCGAAGCATACTCATGGACTGCCCCATGACGGAAAGTCCGCCAAAGGAAACCATAAAGGAAGCCATTGCCGCCTTGGATGCGGCACTGCAGCTGCAGGCCGAAAGACTGCTGCAGCCTACGGTCATTTCCAGAATCCCCTTAACCAGCGCTGCCGCCTCTCCGCCGGGAAGTATGCGCAGAAGTCCTGAAAACTGCAAAAGATCGGTTACGATCATGAACATCACAATATAGGCCAAAATGACAGCCAGAGAACGGAAGCTTTCCAGTATGCTGTCTGTCAGAAGATCATAATAGCCGGTTTTCCGGTAACTCTGAACACTCCCTGACGGCTTTATTCCTGTCTTTTTACGATCATAAAAGAAACTGTTCAGCCATGCTCCCGCATAATGACTTACCGCCAAAATGACGCCAAGACGATGAGAGCCCAGAAAGCCTGCACCCACTGCGCCGATCAGAAATGCCGGCCCGGTAACCATGCTGTAGCTGAGGATCTTATACAGCTGTTCCTTGTCAATAAGCCCTTCCCGGTAATCGTCTCCGGCGATCTTGGCGCCCATAGGATAACCGGACAAAAGCGCCATGGCCAGTGGATATATCCCGGTCGGAATGCGGCCGACGATTCCTGTTTTTTTCAGGAAATTCGCAGCGATGAAAAAAGGCAGAAGCGTCGGAACTACGGAATTCAGCCAGATACTTACCGCTTCTTTGGAAGCCAGCGCCGTTATCTGCGGAAAAGCCACCATGATCAGGCAGCAGCCTATGGCGCCGCCGATAATCAGCCTGCTCTTTTCTATTTCTTTTTCTTTTTTTTGCATATGAAAACCCATAGTAGAGCCTATTCTCTGCCTATGGGTTTTATACCTCTGTGATTTTATTTTTTACTCGGTTTCGCTTTCTTCAGCTTCTTCCTGACGGTCGTATACGGCATCCTCGCCGCTCTGGGTGCGGTAGGCCATCTCTTTGATCTCATCCCGATTGCTCTGCAGAACCCCGCCGATCTCCTCAAAGGACTTTTCCAGATTGGCGTACATTTCTCCAAAATACTTCAAATTAAGATCATCCATTTTCGCCTGCATGTCATAGAGCATTTTGTCCACATAGTCGTATGTACGCATCTTCAGCACGCGGGCATATTCCTCTGCGTTCTGGCGGATCTCCTCGGCCAGTTTCTGTGCCCGCAGGGTAATATCATCGGTCTCCACAAGATAGTCCGCCTGTTTTTTTGCCTCCACAATGATCTTTTCGTATTCGGCTTTAGCTTCGCTCAGAATCCGTTCTTTTTCGTCCTTGACCCATTTGGCCTGCTGAACGTCATCCGGAAGGCTGAGGCGGATCTCTCTGACGATCTCCAAAAGCTCATTGGAATCGACCATGATTTTCCCGGTGAGGGGTAAACCCGGTGCAGTATCAACGATATCTTCGATTTCCTCCAGTAATTCTAATACGGTCATCCCATCCTCCTGCTATTTCGTATTAAACTTGGACTTGATCCTGTCCATGATATGCTCCGGCACCAAACCGTCTACACAGCCGTTCAGAGAAACGACTTCCTTGATCATGCTGGAGCTGATAAACGAATATCTGGGACTGGTCATCAAAAATACCGATTCAATGCCCTTGTCAAAAAGGCAGGCGTTCATCTGCGCCATCTGTATCTCATATTCAAAATCCGAAGTAGCCCTCAGTCCCCTGACCACAGCGTCAAAATGGTTGCGATTGACGTAGTCGGCCAGAAGTCCTTCAAAAGAGTCCACCGTCACATTCTTCAGATCGGAAGTCACTTCCTGAATCATCTCCACTCTCTCTTCTCTGGTAAACAGAGGATTCTTGTTGGGATTAACAATGACACCGACCACCAGCTCATCAAACATTTTTGCTGAGCGGGTAATAATATCCAGATGACCATTGGTCATCGGGTCGAATGATCCGGTATACAGGGCTCTCTTCGTCATTCTGCTGCCTCCTCCTTGTGCCGGTAGATGCTGATCATAATCCTGCCGTATCTGCGCTCTCTGACCTTCTCCAGTCTGCCAGCGCTCTGCGGCATCTCATCTCTGGCGCCGTGCTCTGCTATTATTATACCTTCATCCGACAATAAATCAAGAGAATCTATCTGTTCCAGGCATTTTTCGTATACGCCGCTGCTGTAAGGGGGATCCAGGAAAATGATATCTGCTTTTTCACGGATCCTGTTCAGTGCACGGCTGTAATCACCGGCCAGAATAATCGATCGTTCCTCTGCCCCGCATTTTTTGATATTCTTTTTTACTAAATCCAGGCTCTGTCGGGAGTTATCGCAGAAATAGCAGCGTTTTGCACCTCTGGACAGAGCTTCCAGACCCAGGCTGCCCGTCCCGGCAAACAGATCCACGCAGACGGCATCCCAGATGTCGTTCATCAGCAGATTGAAAACCGCTTCTTTTACCTTATCCGAGGTCGGTCTCACATCAAAGCCGACGGGACTTTCCAGTTTGCGGCCTTTATATATCCCTGTAATTATCCTCATAGTCAAATACCACACTTTCTTCAAATATTGTCGTTATGCCGATATCGCAAACGATCACATCTCCCAGTCTGTCTTTTGCCGCTTCACAGTCGTGCACAGGCTTTTTACTATGAAAGGTGACCGTAAGGTTCGCTTTCACCGAAGGCGGTAAAACCTGTGTATCGCCGCCCATATCGCCGGAAAGCCCGCTGGGGATATCCAGCGCCGCCACAAAAGCTCCGGATCCGTTGATCTGTCTGATCGCTTCGTCAGCAGGATCTCTAAGTTCACCATGAAAACCTGTGCCAAAGATGGCATCGACTACGACATCATCCGCACTGAGGGAAAACGGTAAACGTTCCGTATAGATCTTCGCCCGTCCTTCAATGAGGTGAAAATTCTCTTTTGCGTCTTCTGTAACCGGCTCTCCTTCTACAAGAACGACGATCGTATCTATGCCCACATCCAGAAAATTTCTGGCAACGACGAAACCGTCACCGCCGTTGTTGCCTTTGCCGCAGAAAATCACCGCCCGTTTCATCTGCTGACGGAAGCAAAAGATCAGATTAGCTGCGCCGCATCCGGCGTTTTCCATCATCTGACGGAACGAAAGCCCTTTTGCATCGGCGGCTTTCTCCAGCTGTTTCATCTCCTCGCAGGTAACGACCTCCTGTTTATATAAATCCTTCATGTTTCTCCTCCTATCCAGCCGCAGTCTCCTCTGCGGATACAAGATTTTTGCAGAAAGGCGCGAACTATGAGTTGTTCTTTCCTCTACTGCTGGTTCATTATACCATTTTTTTCGGAAGATGACTACAATATTCGGTTATGATGCTGCAACTTGGATCGCGTTTTCCCGTATCTGATTAATCGTCGTCATCAATGCAGTCCGAGTTTTTGCATCGAACAGCTTGACAAAACTAATCGGTTTATCAAACGGCGGTTTCGTAAGCTCTGCGACATTTTCCATATACCCGTTCAGCTCGATATGATTGATGATCTTTTTTACAAAAGCAATCTGCTTCTGATTCAAGGACTGATCATTGATAAAGGCAGAAAACGCCTGCATTGCGGCGTCATGATCCAGCTTGGCGATTTTACGGATCAGCAGGCCAAACGGTGTATCTCCAAATTCCCGTTCATAGTCTTCTTTGCTTCCAAGTTCACTGGTCAGGACTCGTTCCAGTTCCTGATAATCCCCTGCCGACAGCGGAATATTATGCGTCAGCTTGTAAATTGCAAGCGTATTTCCGTGTTCGTTGACATAACGATTTACTTTGGCACGATAGTCTTCAAAGTCATACGCCGCCTCCAGCTGGATCCCTTCCTGCGTATCGATAACTGGATCCGTAAGCTTCGTAACAATGCGTTTTTGCTCTCCACTTCCTTCGTCCAGAAAACGGATCAAATCGCGAAGCTCTCTCCGAATTTTTTCAAACAGCAAAATATCATTGGCATCCCAAAAGGCGTCTGTGTGGATTTCCTGAAGCAATGGTAATTTTTCTTTAATCTGCGGAATGTTGGCTTTGCGCTCTAACAGAGAAGCCGTATCACACAGCTGTTTCTTGGCATATTTAAAGGCGGGCATCTGGTCAATATGCGCTAATATTAATCCGTACATAAAGTTATCGAACCGCTTGGCAAATTCGTCACTTTCTTCTGACCGGACAAGCGGTGCGATCTGTGTCAGCAGCTCGCCTTTATTACCTTCGCTAAGAGAAAGAAATGCATCCTGCTTTTTATACTTTTCCACATACTGCATCCGCAGTTTTACGGAAATCAACTCCGGGTTCAGTGCTGTAACCTGCTTATGGCAGGCCGCAACAAGTTCATTTCTCCAGACCTGATATTCTTCTCCGGCAAAAGCGCTTTCCTGTAAAGCTATCGCGATTTTAATCTGCTTGGCAAAAATATTTTCCGACAGCGTTTTCGTTTCTTTTGCTTCGTATCCTTCCTTATGCTCTCGAAAATATTCAAAATTTCCGCAGTAATCAAAGATCAAAAAACGGCGTTTATCCGTATATGCTCCATCTACCTGATCCACGCAGGACAAGCCCTTGCACAGGCGGGTTCCTCTGCCGATCATCTGCCAGAACTTTGCTTTGGAGCGTACTTTCTTGAAGAATACCAGATTGACACACTCCGGCACATCAATACCAGTATCCATCATATCCACCGACACCGCGATATGCGGTTCCTTTTCCGGCTGTTTGAAATCATCAATAATGGTCTGCGCATAACTGTCGTCACAAATCACGCGCTGGGCAAATGAACCGTGATACTGTGGATAAAGCTTGTTGAACCGCTCCAGGATAAATTCAGCGTGGCGTTTATTCTGCGCAAAAACAATGGTTTTACCCAGACGATCCCCGCCTGCAACCTTGATTCCCCGCTCCATTAAATCCTGCAGCACGATATCCACTGTCGTCTCGTTGAACACGAATTTGTTGAGAGCCGCAGAGGGAATAAAGTCCGGTACCGTATCATCCTCGATAAAGTCATCCTCGTAACGTTCTTTATCCTCGTCAGACAGATCATCGTAAGTAATGCCTTCATCTAAAAACTTAGTTTTTACCTCGTAGT
>CALXJA010000220.1 GCA_944388465.1 uncultured Emergencia sp. | reverse complement strand
GCGGGAAAACGACGCTGTTTAACCAGCTGACCGGATCGAACCAGCATGTGGGCAATTTCCCCGGTGTTACTGTAGACCGCAAGGACGGACAGATACGGAAACTGGCCAATACCCTGGTCACCGATCTTCCGGGCATTTATTCCATGTCGCCGTACACCAGTGAGGAAATTGTTACCCGGGAGTTTTTTCTTAAGGACAAGCCGAAGGGGATCATCAATATTGTTGACGCCACGAATATTGAACGGAATCTGTATCTGACGCTGCAGCTGATCGAGCTGGACATTCCTATGGTTCTGGCGCTGAATATGATGGATGAGGTTCGGGAAAACGGCGGAACGATCCACATCAACGAGTTGGAGGAGGCGCTGGGCATACCGGTCATTCCGATTTCGGCATCCAGAAACGAAGGAATAGACGAGCTGATCGACCATGCCGTACATGTGGCAAAATACCAGGAGCGTCCGGGACGCCTGGATTTTTGTGAGGCAGAGGGAAGCGATCACGGCGCGGTTCACCGGTGCATTCATTCCATCATGCACCTGATCGAGGATCATGCAGAAGAGAACGGCCTTCCGGTGCGTTTTGCGGCCAGCAAGCTGATCGAAGGAGATCAGAGAATTGCAGATCAGCTGAAGCTGGATCAGAATGAAACCGAGATGGTGGAGCATATTATCCTGCAGATGGAAAAAGAAAGCGGTATGGATCGCACTGCTGCCCTGGCGAATATGCGCTTTTCCTTCATTGACAAGGTTTGCCGCAGTACCGTGGTCAGACCGAGAGAAAGCCGGGAGCATATGCGGAGCCAAAGGATCGACAGGATCCTGACGGGGAAATACACGGCGCTCCCAAGCTTTGTCGCGATTATGGCGCTGGTTTTCTGGCTGACCTTCGGGGTGATCGGCGCCTGGCTTTCAGAGCTGATGGAACAGGGAATCGGTATATTGACGGAAACTGTCGACCAGGCGCTTTCTCAGGCAGATGTCAATTCTGTAGTACATTCTCTGGTTATTGACGGGGTATTTGCCGGAGTGGGGAGCGTGCTCAGCTTTCTGCCGACAATTGTAACGCTGTTTTTCTTCCTTTCTTTCCTGGAGGACAGCGGATATATGGCCAGAGTAGCCTTTGTCATGGATCGGCTGCTGCGGCGGCTGGGACTTTCCGGGCGCAGTTTTGTACCGATGATCATCGGCTTCGGATGCACGGTGCCGGCGATTATGGCGACACGTACACTGCCTTCGGAAAGAGACCGCAAGATGACCATACTGCTGACGCCGTTTATGAGCTGTTCGGCCAAACTGCCGATCTACGCCCTGCTGACGGCGGCATTTTTCCCGGAATACGGGGCGCTGGTCATGACATTGCTGTATTTTATCGGGATTCTGACCGCGGTGCTGTTTGCCCTGATCCTGGACAGGACGAAGTTTAAAGGCCAGCCGGTTCCGTTTGTCATGGAACTTCCCAACTACCGCTTTCCGGGGCTGAAAAGCGTGGGCAGACTGATCTGGGATAAGGCGAAGGACTTTATCTCCAGAGCGTTTACCATTATCTTTATCGCTACGATCATTATCTGGTTCCTGCAGACCTTTGACACACAGCTCAATGTGGTGAGTGATTCGCACAACAGTATGCTTGCGATGGTGGGCGGATTCATTGCGCCGGTCTTTGCGCCGCTGGGCTTTGGAGACTGGAGAGTCTCGACCGCTCTGATCACCGGATTTACGGCAAAGGAAAGCGTTGTCAGCACCATGACGGTGCTGCTGGGCGGAGATACCGGACTTCTGGGCACCCTGTTCACGCCGTTTACCGCCTTCGTCTTTCTGGTGTTTACGCTGCTATACACACCTTGCGTGGCGGCGATTTCGGCCGTTAAACGGGAACTGGGCGGCAGATAGGCTCTGGCGGTGGTCTGCATGCAGTGTCTGATCGCCTGGATCATGGCGTTTATTGTGCATACGGCAGGAATGCTGATGGGATTTTGATGATCAATTTTTGCTAAGCAGGGAAAAGGGGGAATAGAATATGCCTTCAACTTATGCGCACCGTCTCTTTGGCGAACTGGTGATCCAGGCGCTGCCGGAGGAAACGGCGGCGCTGATTGAGAAAAAACGGTCTCTCTATGATATCGGCCTGCACGGTCCGGATATCCTGTTTTATCACCGCCCTTTGCGCTATAGCCGCATCAATCAGCAGGGAAGGGATATGCACAAAGAAAAAGGCGAACGTTTTTTCTCTGATGTGCGTCAGGCGATCCGAAAAAGCGCGGATGAAGAGGCTGCGCTGGCTTATATTCTGGGCTTTATCTGTCATTTTACTCTGGACAGCCTGTGCCATCCCTATGTTAACCGCTGGGAAGAGAAAACCGGCGTACCGCATGTGGAAATTGAAACAGAGTTCGACAAGATGCTGCTGTATGAAGAGGGAAAGGATCCATGGCGCTTTGATACGGGAAGCCACCTGCAGCCCGATGCAGAGCCGGAGGTAATCGGCGGACTTTTGGGGGTTCCCCGGGAGGTCGTTTACCGGGCTGTCGCCGATATGAAAAAGTACGGCCGCTTTTTTCAAACAGAAAATAAGGTGGTGAGAGGCGTTGTGTTTGCCGTACTGAAAGTGAGCGGACTTTCTCACGGCCTTCGGGGGATGTTTCTCAATCGCAGAAGCAATCCGGCCTGTGCTGAAAGCAATCAGGAATTAAAGAAAAAGCTGGAAGAGGCTGTGGATACGGCGGCAGAGCTTTTGGAAAATTATCTGCAGTTTTACCGGCAGGGAACGCCGCTGGCGGAAGCCTTTGCGCGTACCTACGGTTAAACGGCCGATTACAGTTAAACGGCCGGTCAAACGGCGAAAGGTGAGACAGAGGGAAAACAGGAGGATATACGAAAAGAGGGAATATGGAAATCACATTCAGACCGTACAGAGAAGAAGATACGGAAACATTGATGGAACTTTGGAACGACGTCATCGCAGACGGTATGTCCTTTCCGCAGACGGAACCGTTTGAGCGAGAAGAATTTGCGCAGATATTGCGGACGCAGACGGCAGTGGTCTGCATGTATGCCGACAGGAAACTGGCCGGCTACTTTACGCTTCATCCGAATATCCCCGGCCGGTGCAGCCATATTGCGAATATTTCTTATCTTATCCGAAAGGAAATGCGCGGAAAGCATCTGGGCAGATATCTGGTGGGGCGTTCCGTGGAGGAAGCGCAGAAAGCCGGGTTCCGGGGGATCCAGTTCAACGGCGTAGGCGCCTGGAATAAGGCGGCGATTCATCTTTATCAAGAAGCGGGTTTTCAGATTCTGGCTACGATTCCCGGCGGATTTTTGCTGAAGGACGGTACGTATTCAGATATCTATATCATGTATCGGTCTCTGCTTCCGGCGGCAGAGAAGTAAAAAAGTGCCGCTGACAACGGAGGGTATTGACACTGCTTTGTGTTTTCAGTATTCTTAATATTGTGCTATAGGGTCAGCATCTATATTGGGAAAGAGGAAATCAGAAAGAATGGAAAAAAGAAAGACACTCATCATTAATTTTCTGTATTTTGCGATCATCATTGCTATCGCCTATTTTGTTCTTGAATTTGCGTTCACGCTGCTGCTGCCGTTTGTGGTAGCGCTTTTTATCGCCTATATTCTGCGGCATCCGATCCGCTTTCTTGCAGCGAAGACAAAGCTGCCGAAAAAGCTGGCGGCAGTCCTTGTGGTGCTGCTTTTCTACGGAACGATCGGTATGCTGATCGTGATGGGAAGCATACGGGCGTTTTCCTTTATCAGTGATCTGGTGCAGAGCCTGCCTCAGATCTATCTTGACTATGTGAGCCCGGTTATGGGCGATGTGTTCAGAGGCTTGGAGCATGCCTTTCAGCAGGCGGATCCCAAGGTGCTGGATACCCTCGATTATCTCTGGGAGCAGCTGATGCAGTCGATGAAGGGTCTGGTGTCGGATCTGTCGCTTTCCAGCATGGAGGTCATATCCGGATTTGCCTCTTCGCTGCCGATGTTTTTCATTAAACTGCTGCTGATGGTCATCTCTACGTTCTTTATTGCCATAGATTACGACCGTCTGGCGGCTTTCTGCATGCGTCAGCTTTCCGGGCGGGCGAAGGAAGTCGTCATGCAGATCAAGCAGTACATCGTGGGAACGCTGTTTGTGTGCTTCCGCTCTTATGCGCTGATCATGAGTATCACCTTTGTAGAGCTGTCAGTGGGTCTGTCGCTGATCCGCATTGAAAATGCCATTTTGATCGCTCTCTGCATTGCGATTTTTGATATTCTTCCTGTGCTGGGTACCGGCGGTATCATGATTCCGTGGGCGGTAATTGCTGCCATACTGGGCAATTATCCTCTGGCGGTCAAGCTGGTGGCGGTATATCTGATCATTACGATCGTGCGGAATATCATCGAGCCGAAGATCGTGGGCGGACAGATCGGCCTGCATCCTGTCGTGACGCTGGTCAGCATGTTTGCCGGCGTGCAGCTTTTCGGCGCCATTGGTCTTTTTGGCTTTCCGATCGGTCTTTCTCTGCTGGTTTATCTCAACCGCGTGGGGACGATCCATCTTTTTAAGCTTGCAGAGGACAGGAAGTAAATGTCTGCAGCTCAGCGGCTCATCATGTTTTCTGAGAAAGCAGCGGCTGAATTAATTGCTGTATTTTTTTGATTTGTTTAACAAAATATAGATTCCGATCAATACCAGAATCGTAATACCGAGCACCGTATACATCGTTTCGATATTTACTTGATTTTCGAAAAAATAGAGATTGCAATCGAGAGAATCTTTCAGTTTTTCAATAACCTCTGTCGGAATGCCTTGATTCTGCATTTCGGCAAGTGCTCCCTGCATGGTATGGTTTCGGATAAGAGAGGTACCATAGGTGCCCGGCAAAAAGGAGATTATTTTTTGCAGTCCTTCGCTAAACGATGAAATAGGCATATATGCACCACAGATGAACCCATATCCTGCACTGATGATTGTACCGACTGCTGAAATTTGTCCCTGTGTCGATAAGAAAAAATTAATGATCGAGGATAGTGCTGTTCCAAACAAAACAAGGAGAAAAATATCAAGGAATAAAAAGAATACGTCTGCGAGTGACATATACCAGCCGACAGCAGCCACATAAGCAAGACAGATACCCGCTGCGGTAAAGCAGATAATCAGTGTTGAGAGCAAGGTCGCGGCATAATAACTCAGCGAAAGCACAGTTGATTTCACAGGCGATATTCGCAAATCTCTTATCGTACCATTTGCTTTATCCTGCACCATTAAAAAATTAGAGCAGAATGCAACCGTGACACACGAGACAGCAAGAATAGAGGAAATAAGCTGGCCGCCTACGAGACCTTCTATTATGCTTTCTGATATTTTGAAGGAATTTGGCAGATTAGATGTAAAACTATCATGGTACACATTACCGAGAAACGTTGCATAAAGTACAAGCAATATAGCCGGTGTTACCAAAGAAGTAAAGAACATGCCCTTATCTTTGAAAAACAATTTGATATTTCTTTTGATAAGAATGAGAGCTATACTCATTTTTCTGCACCTCCCACCAGCGTTTTTCCGGTAACGGCAAGAAAAACATCATCCATTTTTCCTTTTGTTATTTCGTAATCATTAAACAACTGCGGATTGCGGATGATCAGTTCCGTTGCTGCTCTTGTATCCGGTATAGAAAGACGATATCCGTTCCGGATCGGCTCATATTCCACATCGAGTGCTTTAACGTCATCTTCATCTGCGGTATAAATTGTGATGTAATCCCCGGTATAAGTATTTTTTAATTCAAGCGGGGTGCCTTCTGCGGATATCTTTCCGTCATCAAGGATTACGACATAATCGGCTTCCGCAGCTTCTTCCATATAATGCGTAGTTAAAAATACGGTCATGTTTTCCTCTTTGCGGAAACCGGATATGACATTCCAGATGAGCCGGCGTGTCTGCGGATCAAGCCCGGTTGTCGGTTCGTCGAGAATAAGGATCTTCGGCTTGTGAAGCAAAGCTCTTGCAATATCAATTCTTCGGCGTTGTCCCCCTGATAATTTACCGACGGTACGTTTCAATAAATTCTCAAAATCCAATATTTTCGCCAGCTGCTCGAGCCGTTTTCGGAATTTCCTTCCCGTAATGTCATATAAAGCAGCACGACTTTCCAGATTATCATAAACAGAAAGGGCGGAATCCAGGACAGATGATTGAAAAACTACGCCCAGTTCACGCTTGATAAAGTCCATATCTTTATCTAAGTCGTATTCATCAATAAAAACGCTTCCACTATCTTTCGGCAGCTGTCCGCACATGATATTGATCGTAGTTGACTTTCCTGCTCCGTTGATCCCGAGAAAAGCAAACAGCTCTCCTTTTTTCACACGAAAACTTAAATCCTGAACGGCGTTTACACTTCCGAAACTCTTGTTAAGATTGTGAATTTGAATAATATCGCTCATTCAATTTTCCCCTGCTTATTTTCTTATTAAATCACTCGGTTTACCTTGTTCGGTTCAATTATAATCAGTTCCGGCGCGAAAGACAATAACCTCTTGTTGTTGCAGTGCAGCTTTTGTCCGACTTCGCAGAGTGGCGTAAGCGGCTGTTTTCAGCCGTTCAGAAATGGACGGCTTTTTCTATACTCAAATTCAGGATTGACGTGATTGATCGAAAGACAGTTTTACCGATATGCAGACAAAATCGGCTGTCCGTATCTCCATCTCCCCCGATGATATTACCGTTTTACAAGGTGTGCAAAAAAATATCAAAAAAATTAGCACTCACCTCTTGACAGTGCTAACAAAAGTGATATAATAAACTTGTCAAAAGGGAAAAGACAAAATAGAGAATGACATGTAAAACCGGGGAAGCCCGGTATTGAAGGAGGGATTACAATGTTATTACCTAGCATTTTTGGAGAGAGATTATTTGATGACTTTATGGATTTTCCGGTAAGAGGACGCATGGAGAACCAGCTGATGAAGACCGATATCAAGGACGCAGGCGATCATTTCGAGCTGCAGATGGAGATGCCGGGTTTCAAGAAAGAAGATGTAAAGGCACAGTTGAAGGACGGTATGCTGACCATTGAGGCCGCGACCAGCACCAACAATGACCAGCAGGATGAAAACGGCAGATATATCCGCCGAGAAAGATTCACCGGTTCCTGCAGCAGAAGCTTCTATGTAGGCGAAGGCATCGAGCAGGATGATATCAAAGCCAAGTTTGAAGACGGGATCCTGAAGATCTGCGTACCAAAAGCGGACAGCAAGCCGCAGGTCGAGGAAAAGAAATATATTGCCATCGAGGGCTGATCCTCAGGGGTAAGGGATTAGAAACAAAACAGAAGAAGAGAGAGACGATATTCCCTGTCGTCTCTTTTCATTTTTTGCTGTCCAACGGGCGCGATCCGTGATACAATAGGGAAGTACAAAATAGAGGATACGCTTGGGAAAAGCGATTCTACTAAAGGAGGAATGAAATATGGCTCCCAAATTGACGGAGAAAGAGAAACACCGGCAGATCAGGAAAGAGGCACTGATCTCAGCCGGTCTTTATGTTGCCTTTTTTATCTGGTGGTATATCACCGGCTATGGCATAGCCGAGAGGGGAACCCCGCAGACCTATACCTATATATTCGGTCTGCCTGTGTGGTTTTTCCTCAGCAGTATCGTGGGCTATGTCCTGTTCTGCGTTGCAGCGGTGGTTGTGGTCAAAAAGTTCTTCAAGGACTTTGATCTGGGCGAAGATGAGAAAGAGCAGGTGAAATAGATGTCATATACAGCAATTCTGATCACCGTTCTGCTCATCTATCTGGTATTCAATCTGGTCGTCGGACTCTGGGCAAGCAGCCGGCAGGCAAAGATTGACGCGGCAGCAGGAAAAGGCTTTATCAACAACTATTTTATCGGCGGACGCTCCATGGGCGGGCTGGTGCTGGCCATGACACTGGTGGCTACCTTTACCAGCGCCAGCAGTTTTATCGGCGGCCCCGGCGTGGCATATGAAAAGGGACTGGTCTGGGTCTATCTCTCCATGATCCAGGTGCCGACAGCCTTTATCATTCTCGGCATTCTGGGAAAAAAGTTTGCGCTGATCGCCAGAAAGACAGGCGCGGTCACCGTAACGGATTATCTCCGGAGCAGGTACAGATCCAAAGCCGTAGTCTGGATTTCTTCGATCTGCCTGGTTCTGTTCTTTATTGCCCAGATGATGAGCCAGTTTATCGGCGGCGCGGTACTCTTTGAATCCATCACCGGCCTGTCCTATGTATATGGCCTGGCACTGTTCGGAACTGTGGTCATCGTTTATACCACCATCGGCGGGTTTAAGGCGGTCGTGACGACGGATACCATACAAGGTATCATCATGGTGATGGGCGGGTTTATTATCCTGTTCACCATCGTTACCAGTGCCGGAGGCTTCGATTCGCTTATCGATAAACTGAATGTGGAAAATCCGTCCTGGGCCGATGTTACCGGCGGAGGAACCACAGCCAAGGCCTATGTCATGTCCTTCTGGGTGACGGTCGGCGTCGGTGTGCTGGGTCTGCCGCAGACGGCTGTCCGCGGCATGGGTTTCAAAGATACCCGGGCGCTGCACAACGCCATCATATACGGCACCATAGTTGTGGGTTTTCTGATGCTGGTCATGCACATTTCCGGTGTTTTCGCACCGGCAGTATTGGACGAGTCGGAGTTTTCCAATACAGATTATGTAATTCCGGCTCTGGTGCTCAAATACATGAATCCGGTCGTGGCCGGCCTGTTCATCGCGGCGCCTCTGGCGGCCGTCATGTCCACGGTGTCTTCTCTGCTGATTCTGGCTTCCGCAGCCATTGTCAAAGACCTGTACCTGAATTACATTGCAAAGCCTGAGCAGAGAGAAAAACCGGCCTTCAACAATAAAATCAAATGGATGTCTATCGGCACCACATTTCTGATCGGAGCCGTTGTATTTTTGTTCACCATTTACCCGCCGGATCTGATCGTATGGATCAATCTCTTCGCCATGGGCGGACTGGAATGTGCGTTCTTCTGCCCGATTCTGTTCGGCCTTTACTGGAAAAGAGCGAACAGTACAGCCTGTGTGCTGTCTGCGGTGTGCGGCGTGGTATCCTTCGTTCTGATGACGTCGCTGAATGTAACGATCTGCGGAGTGACGCCGATCGTGCCGTCGATCCTTATTTCCATGGCGACCTTTATCGTTGGCGGCTATATCGGAAAGCCGGTGGACAAGCAGACGCTGAATCTGTTTTTCCTGGAATAGGATGCTGTTCGCGTGGAAAAGCGGCCTTGACTATACATCAGTGAAAAGGTGGATTTCTGTTTTCCGCACAGGAGAGAAGGCGAAGCTTCAGGCTCCGGCGTTCAGAAAAATATGCGGGACGGAAAAAGCAGGAGGTAAAGAATATGAAACAGTGCATGGATGCGGACAATCTTCACCGCAGACTGAAAAAAATCATAGGGCAGGTACAGGCTATCGACCGTATGATTGATGAAGACGTACCGTGTGAGGATATACTGGCACAGATCAATGCGGCTAAATCTGCGCTGCACAAGGCAGGACAGGTCGTGCTGGAGGGACATATCCGGCACTGTGTCAGAGACGGCATCGAACACGGAGATGCAGATAAGACCATAGAGAATTTCACCAAAGCGGTGGAAAGGTTTGCTAATTTTAAATAGCCGATATGGAGGGAGACCCGTGCTTTACGGAAGCTGCGGGATCTCCCTTTTTGCCGTTATATCTACTTGGATCTGCGGAAAAGTATGGAGGAGAACCATGATCAGAGATTGCACGATAACAGACAGAACGGTCTGGACGGAGATGAACCGGGAATTCATGTCCTATGAATACGGAGAAGAAAATGTGTGGGAAGATCCGATGAGCAAGGGAGACCCGGGAGAAATTTTCGACCGGATAGTAACCGCGGAAAACGCCGCGGAGCGGCTCTTTCTTATTGAAGAGGAGGGGGAGACCATCGGTTTTATGAACACGATTTCCTTTCTCAGTGTCTGGGCGCACGGAAAAGTATTGTTTTTAGACGATTTCTTTATCCGGGAGGGTTTTCGGGGAAAGGGCTACGGAAAAAAGGCGCTGGAAGATCTGGAAGAACTGCTTCAGGCTGAGAATTACAGACGGATCCAGCTGATGGCGGAGGATACTAATCCGCGGGCGGTCTATTTTTATCG
>CALXJA010000219.1 GCA_944388465.1 uncultured Emergencia sp. | reverse complement strand
TGGGGAGCAGCCTGTATATTGTAGATCTCTCCGGTAAGCAGCGCCCGGGCTTCTCCCCTGTCTTTCATACCGCCTGGAGGCATGCTTGTCAGACTGTCATAGTCCAGCAATCCGTCAACATAATGATACGCCCATAAAGTCTTCTGATAGGTCTGCAGCTGACTTATGTAAAATTCTAACTTTCTATCTTCCATTTTTTCTCTTTCCATATATCACATACATCCGATCGATCGGCCGTCCCTCCCCCGAATGCACCTTCCTTTTCCACTATCCTTCAGCCTTTTCTTCGCAAGGAAGATGAAGATACTCCAGGAAAAACAGCATATTCTGTCTGGCAAGCTTTCTTTTTCTGCCTTCATCCTTCAGAAAATCCAGAGAATTGCTTAAACCGTCGATAAGACTGTAAAGTACATCCGCTGTCTCTTCTGCGTCATTCAGGTCAATAATGCCGTTTTCGGCAAAATACAGCATGATATTTTTGATCTTCCCGCGGATTTCCTCCTGATGCCGAAAGAATTTCTCTTTGATAGACTTGTCACGAAGAGCTAAGTTATAGCAGGCATAATATGCTCTGAGATGAGGGACTACTTCTGTACTTTGATCAAAGAAAAACAACTTTTCTATGTACCGGCAGAAAGTTTGCCTGTCCGGAGGAACAGCCGTATCCTGTATATAAGAAAAACTTTTTTCCCGGCATACGTCAAGAACATAATCCACAGTCTCATTTACCAGTTCTTCCTTATTTCTGAAATAGTAGAAGAGCAGGCTTTTGGGAATTTCCAGATGCTTTGCTATCTGATCCAGCGATACATTTTCCAGTCCATAGTCAGCAATCAACTCACTAACGCCCCGCAAAATCGCCTGACGTTTTACCTGATGCTTTTTCCGTTTTGTTGTATCCATTGTTCGCTTTCTCTCCATTTATACTTTATACTTTTTTATACCCTGCTGAATCCCGCTCTATTGTGCCAGGGAAGAGAAGTACGGTTTCTTTTAGAAATCTGCCTTAGGAATGAATCTCCCGTATCTTCCTTTGATTTCATTATTTACTACGGCGCAAACGCCATCCAGCATAACCATTTTGATTCCTTCCGGTGCTTCATTGACATGGGTATAGTCATGCCCGGCACAAGTACCCTGTTTTCACTATCAAAAATGCGGCTGCTCTTTAACAGATATTTGTCCGTCATCTGTCAGCACCTCCTGTTACATTTCTTCGATCCCTGTAAACCAGCCGGTTCTCGACGGCTGCATTTTCAGATTGATCTGCTTCAGCACAGTGTATTCTTCCAGACCGGCCATGCCGCCGTCAAGACACAGGCCGCTGTTTCCATGAGGACTCACCGGAATAGACGGCGAATTTTCCATGTAGGTATTGACCCAAAGCATGCCTGTATTCACCTGATTGCTGACTCTTAACGCTCTACCCAGATCGGAAGTGAAAACCGCGCCTGCCAGGCCGTAGCGCGTGCTGTTGGCCAATGCGATCGCTTCCTTTTCCTCTTTAAAGGTCTGTACGGTGAGCACCGGCCCAAAGATCTCCTCTTTCACAATGCGCATTTCCGGTGTGCATTTGACAAATACCGTAGGTTCTACGAAATATCCCTTTGCGAAGTCGCCGTCAACAATACGGTTTCCGCCGATCAGAAGCTCCGCGCCTTCTTCCTTTCCGGATTCAATATAACGAAGTACGGTCTCCAGCTGTCCCTCAGACACCAATGGGCCGAATTCTGTTTCCGGATCGAGCGGCATGCCGATGCGGATCTTCGGTATACGCTCTTTCAGCATAGACGTCACCTGTTCATAAGCCGATTCCTGAACCAAAAGTCTTGAACCGGCAACGCAAACCTGTCCCTGGCTTAAAAAGATGCCGAACATCAATCGGTCTACCGCAGCGTCTAAATCCGCATCATCGAAGATAATGAAAGGCGACTTTCCGCCCAGCTCCAGAGCGCAGCGTTTCAGACCCTTCCCCGAATTTTCAATGATTTTCTGACCGGTTGCTGTGCTGCCGGTAAACGTGATCTTCGCCACATCTTCGTTTTCTGCCAGTTCTGTACCGATCTCATCTCCGGGTCCCAGCACGAGATTGACGCTGCCGGCAGGAAAACCGGCTTCTTCCATAGCCTCAAAGACCATGGCTGTCGAAACAGGTGTCAATGAAGACGGTTTAACGACCACCGTATTTCCGGCCGCCAGCGCCGGAGCCAGTCCTGCCGCCATAGTGCCGATAGAATAATTCCAAGGTGCGATAACCGCACAGACACCCAGCGGTTCCCGGATTGTCAGGGAGATCAGGTCTCCGTTTTCTGCTGTTGCCTCTCCCTTCAGTTCATGAATGATTCCCGCGTAATATCGGAAAGCGCCGCTTACCGCATAAACGTCGTCATAACGCGTTTCCTTATATACTCTTCCCATGCTGTTCGTTTCTGCTACTGCCAGTTCTTCCGCACGTTCGTCGATCAGATCAGCGGTTTTGAGGAGCAAAGCCGCACGCTCTTCAGGAAGAAGCTGTCTCCATGGAGAATCCGGAGCAAAGGCTTTCTTTGCTGCGGCAACGGCTTTCCGCACATCTTCTGCTGTGCCTTCCGTCATTTCCGCCACAGCTTCACCATTGGCAGGATTGATGATCTTTCGGTACTTTCCGCTGTCTGCGCTGACCCACGAACCGTCAATATACATTTTTATTCTATCCATCTCATACTTCCTTTCTGTAACCTGCAGATCCACAAAACGGAAGATCAGTCTGCAATTCAGATCTGTCCGTTACGGATACATGCTTACGCAAGCTTCCGGTTATTCTGCCTCACCGGATTCCTCAATGTAGCAGCAGCGAAATCCAACATCAAAATACCGGTCTTTATTCCTCATGTAAAATCCATATGCCTGGATACCGGCCATCTCGCGATTCACCCAGTGGCCTCCGCGGATCGGATAGCGAATATCATCCGTAACTCCCCATCCTGCGGCAGGAATTTCTTCTTCTGGTTTTACGGGGATCAGGCAAAGCTGCTGCAGGAGATTCCTCGGCTTTAACTCATCGATCTGCGCAGTTATCCTGCTAAAAGGCGAAAACAGCTCTTCTGGTTTATCTTTACAACATTCTGATATTTGCTGACATAAATGCACTCCACTTCACGATTTCCAACGATAAAGGCCGGATGCGCCACTTCCGGCGCCCCGTCAATGACATCGGAAAGCAGAAATTTAGGGATTCTCACC
>CALXJA010000218.1 GCA_944388465.1 uncultured Emergencia sp. | reverse complement strand
GCCTTTATTGTCAATATATTATTGACATTTTGTTTATATTCGTTTCCGTCACTGTCTTTCCGGCGTGATGAAACCGCCGTACGCCAGGAGATCCGGTTTCTTTCCATAAACAAAAGAGCAGAACGATACCCTGACTCCTTCTTCTTGGTTAAGGTGATCCTCTGCTCTTCATTTTCTTTATAGATACAGACAATGCCGGTCAGCATCGTCCCTTGGCCGGACAATCGGCCGTTTGCCCGAAAATCTTTCTATTTCATCATGTCTTTGATGATGCTGTCGATCCTGTGGGCAACCTGACGGAAGTCCTCTTCTTTATAGCCTCTGGTCGTCATCGGCGCAGTACCGATCCGCACGCCGCTGGTCTCCTTCGGTGAGCGCGTCTCACCGGGAACACAGTTTTTATTCAGGGTGATGCCCTCTTCATCCAGTCTTTCCTGCAGTTCTCTGCCGCTGAACGGGTAGCCGGACAGGTCGAGAAGGAAGACGTGATTATCCGTTCCTCCGGTTACGACCTTATAGCCCAGTCTAAGGAACTCGTCGCAGAACGCTTTGCAGTTGGAAACAACCTGACGGGCATATTCCTTGTACTCCGGACGCAGCGCCTCCTCTGCACAGATCGCTTTGCCTGCGATGATATGTTCCAGCGGACCGCCCTGGGCATAAGGGAAAACGGCACTGTCGATCTTCTTCGCCAGTTCCTTTCTTCCAAAGATCAGGCCGCCCCGCGGGCCTCTGAGAGTTTTGTGCGTAGTCGTCGTGATAATATCCGCATAACCGAACGGACTCGGATGCTGCTCCCCGGCAACCAGCCCTGCTATATGCGCCATGTCAACCATGAAATAGGCGCCGACCTCTCTGGCGATCTCTGCAAACGCTTTAAAATCAATAATTCTTGAATATGCGGAAGCGCCGGTCAGAATCAGCTGCGGCTTGTGCTCCATCGCTTTTTTCCGCACATCCTCCATATCGATATAGCCCTTTTCGTCTACATCGTAAAATGCCATGTTGTAGAGTTTGCCGCTGAAGTTGACAGAAGAACCGTGAGTAAGATGGCCGCCGTTATCCAGGCTCAGCGAAAGGATCGTATCTCCCGGCTGTAAAATCGCTTTGTATGCGGCAAAATTCGCCTGCGAACCGCTGTGAGGCTGAACATTCACGTGATAATCCGTATGAAAAACTTCTCTCCATTTGTCACAGCAATACTCCTCCAGCTCATCGACAAACGTTGTACCGCCGTAATACCTGCTGGTATTGCCGGAGGTTCTGACATAAGGATAACCTTCGGCGTATTTCCAGGAAAGACAGCTTCCGCAGGCTGCCAAAACAGCCTCCGAGCAATAATTCTCCGAAGCGATCAGCTCAATATTGTTTTTCTGTCTGTTGTACTCTTTTTCGATCAGATCGCCGACCACCGGCGAAAATTTCTTGATAAACGCAAAATTGTCTACGTTGTAGGTACTGTTATCCTGATTGTCTTTTGTAAACATTTCTCCACTCCTTCTGTGCTGTATAACCTTCGTTCCGCCGCATTATCCGGAAGCCTGAACGCAGTTCCCTGCGCCTCCCTGCGGAGGTTGCCGTAACGTATGTATTATATCATCCTTTTCCGTTCTCTTTCAAGACACGATCATAACGTAATCGGAATACAGCAGCAGCTTCCCCCTACAGCTGGCGGCACAGCGCAGGATGTGCGCCTTCTTCGTCCGGAAACGTCTCCAGCTGCACGATGGAGACCTCATAGGCCGTCTTTATCTCCACTTCTCCGTCTTCTGTCTTCTTCCTGTATTGCCTGCTTTGCAGTCTGCCCTGCAGAGCAAGTTTGTCGCCGACCTTCATCGTGCTGGAATAGACCGCGTTCCGTCCCCAGGCAATACATGGGATGTAATCCGATTTGTTATACATGCGGTTTACGGCCAGCATGAGGTCGCTGATCTTCCTGCCCAGAGGCGAGACCCGCTGCAGCGGTTTCTTACAGAGGAACCCCTCCAGATATATTTCGTTGACCGGCATCTGCTCCGGTCTTCCGGCTTCTGCCTCACGGGCAAAAACCACAATGTTCAGTTTGTTGTGACCGTTTACCTCCTCGTTGTAGGTGCGGATCTGTCCCTGTATGTCCAGAAATGCCCCCACCTCTACAGCGACCATGCGCAGAATCCGCTCAGAAGCCATGACGATGACTCTGTCCTCGTAACCGCTGTTGCGGCATATTCCCATTTCAAACGTATAAAAAACCTCTCCGTAGGTTTTATGGCTCACGGAAAGGCCTTCTACTACTTTTCCGCATAAATGCGCGGTATTTGTACCTGTGTGGCTTTCGGCTGTATTGATCATATCTTCCCTCCCAGAAACTCTCATTGGTACATTGTATTCTGTAAAGAGAAAAAGTATACGACAATTCAGCCCCGGCCGCGGCAGCAGCCGCTTTTTCACAGCTGATCCGTTTATCCGTTTATCCGCTCGTTTCCCCGCCTGCCGCTTATCGCGCAAACCGTTTCAGACGGTTAAAATATTTGTTTGCCACCGCTACCACGACAAAACCAAGGGAAATGGCAAGCGCAATGGTCGCTGCCGAAGCTCCGCTTTCCAAAAACAGCTGCCGGTTCTCGCTGACGACTCCGTACATGGTATAGTAGAGTTTGCCGCCCGGAATCAGCGGCACAGCCGCTGCCGTAAGAAAGATCGTTGCCGGCGCCTTGTTGATCCTGGCCATGATCTCCGCGTAAATCGCCACAAATACTGCCGCGATCAGATTACAGGTAAAATCACTGTGGAGCTGCGCAAAGGTCAGAAGATAGATCAGCCAGGTCACCAGGCCGCCGATGCCGGCGTACAGGATCTGCCTGCCTTTGATCTTCAGGATAATGGCAAATCCTATAGAGCCGAGAAATGCAGAAATCAGCTGTACTGCCATAGCATACCTCCCAGTGCGATGATCGAAAAAGCAAAGCCGCAGGCAATGGCTGCCGCAACCAGCAGCGAATTGATCAGCCGCAGCAGTCCGGAAGCGATATCGCCGATCAGCATATCCCGGATAGCGTTAGTCATGGCGATTCCCGGTATCAGCAGCATTATCCCGCCGATCATGATCATATCCGGATGGTCGCCGATACCGATCTGTACCAAAAGCAGCGCCGCGATCCCCGCCGTCACCGATACGATGAAATTATAGACGATCTGATTTTTTTCCCGGGGAAGCAGGATCTGCTCCATAAACGTAATGATCACCGCCACCACCGACGCACCGGCACAATCCAGCAGTGTCCCGCCGAAAAAAACGGTGAAGCCGCCGGCTACCAGGATCGCTCCAAGAAGCCGCAGCAGTTTTGGCGGCTGCGGACGGTTCAGTACGGCCGTCAGTTTTTCCTGCAGCTCGCCGGCGTCCGGTTTCTGTGCACAGACATACCTGCACAGATCGTTGAGATAATCCAGCCGGTCAAAATTAACATCATTTCGCACCAGCCGGCGAATATGCGTCAGTATCCTGCCGTCGGGAGCTTCCATGGTCACCTGGATATTGGAGGTAATAATGAAGACATTGATCCGATCCGCCCCATAGCTGGCGCACATACGGTAAATGCTGTCCTCTACGCGATTTACCTCCGCTCCGCACACCACCATTTCTTCGCCGATATCCAGGATGCCCTGCAAAAGCTTATCGTAATCCATTATTTCAGCTCCAGCTTCATCACTTCAGGATGACAGCTCACCCTGTACTGCGGACAATATTTACATTCAAAAAAGTTAGGCGCTTTCTCCGGATCGATGGCGGAAAACCCGTTCCTGCGGAAAAATCCCGGCGCTCTTGCCACCAGATAAAGAGAATCCCCGCCCAGCTGATGAATCCGCTTTTCTATCTGCTGCAGCAGCATCTCTCCGATTTTTCTCCCGCGGTACTGTTCATCAACAGCAATGCCGTCAATGATGAATTTACCTTCTCTTTTCGCTAAAACGGCTGCGCCTGCCAGGCTGCCGCTGTCCTCTGTTACCACTTCATAGCAGTTCAGGATATCCGTATCCACCTCTTCATCGCCGTCAAATTCCAGCTCGTTTTCCACAAAAAAACGCACCAGTTTTTCGTATTCCCCTGTTTCTCTCAGCAAAAATCCGTTCATTGATCCTCCCCCATATTATCATCCTGCGTGCACACCTTCAGCCTGTTGTGCAGCACCTCAAAGACCAGAGGGAATTTTTCCCCGTGCTCTCCGTCGATATCCGTCGGCAGATCCGATTCGGCGTCGGTTTCGATCCTGAGCTTGTCGGTTTTAAAATGAAGAACCTTTTTGCTGGACAGATGACTTCCCTGCATAACCTTCATAAAGACCGCCGGCATCTCAAACAGAGACATATGGCGGAAAAGCAGGACGTCCAGCAAGCCGTCGTTGATTTCCGAGTCCGGCGAGATCTTTTTAAATCCGCCGGCCGACTCACCGTTCATGACCACCATAAAATACATATTTTCCTTATACACCTTTTCCGGCGTGGTCAGCGTCACTCTGACCGGCTTCAGGTTCGGCACCTCCGACAGCCCTTTTAAATAATAGGCCAGAACGCCAATGGTGTTCTTCAGCGTCGGATCGGTCTTCTGGCTCACATCCACCACCTGGCCGATGGCCGCAACATTGATAAAGTACCGGTCGTTGACCTTTCCCACATCCGCATAGGTATAATTTCCGCCCAGCGCGATATCCAGCATCTTGTCGATCTCATTGGGAATATTGAAATAATAGGCAAAATCATTCGCCGTTCCTGCCGGCATGATCGCCAGAGGCAGATGGATATGATTGCGGATCATGGCGTTTACGCACACATTGATGGTTCCGTCCCCGCCGGCAGCCACGATCTGTTTATATTCCTCCTGATAGGTTTTCTGATCCAGTTCGGCAAGATACGTGTTGATGGCGTGGCCATGAGCCGCACGTATCGGCACGACCTGATATCCGCTGTCCTGGTATCTTTCGATGATATTGTCCAGGTTATTCTTGAACATTCCGCTTCCGGAAAACGGATTATAGAACAGAATTACCTTCTTTACCCTTTTCATCTCCATTTTTTCCTGATTCACACAATAACCTCCTGATTTTTCCGATCATGTACAGAGAACCGGCAAAAAGCAGCAGATCGTAGTCTTTACTGCGAGCCAGCGCTTCTTTCACCGCCTCCTCTGTGGACGCTGCAACCATACAGCGTCCTCCCCTTTTCCTGATTCTTTCCGCCAGTTCATCCGCCGGCATTTTTCGCGGATTATCCGGTTCTGTCACCACATAATCCGTCGTAACGGCAAAAAAACTGTCTAAGATTCCGTCGATATCCTTGTCGGCAAGCACGCCGATGGTCATCAGCACGCGTTTTTCCGGAAACAGCGTGACGGCCGCCTCCTTCAGCGCCCGGGCGCCGTCGGGATTGTGCGCACCGTCGATCAGCACCGGCGGATCGGTTCGCAGAATCTCCATGCGTCCGATCTGCTTTGCCTGACGAAACCCTTCCTTTATGGCTTCATCACTGAGGGTAAGCTTTCCTTCATCCCGCAGAAGAAGCAGCGTCGCAAGAGCCGTCAACGCATTGCTGACCTGATGGCGGCCGAGCATGGAAATCTGCATTTCATAGGTTTTTCCGTCTACGATAGCAGAAAACCGTGTGCCCTCCAGTGACTCTTCTATGATCCGGCAGGGAATTTCCTGTACATCGTACAGCGGCGCTCCCATATCCTCTGCTTTTTTACGGATCACACACATGGCATCTTCCCTGTCTGTAGAAACCACGACCGGGCATCCGCTTTTGATGATTCCGGCCTTTTCCCCGGCAATTTCGCCGACAGTACTGCCCAGACGATCCGTATGATCCAGGGAAATAGAGGTGATCACGCTGGCAAGAGGACGTTTCACCACGTTGGTGGAATCTCCCCGGCCGCCCAGTCCTACTTCCAGAATCACGTAATCCGCTCCCTTTTCCCGGAAATAGAGAAGCGCAATAGCCGTCACCACTTCAAACTCTGTAGGCGATTCGCACCCCTCTGTGACCATTTTCTCTGCTTTTTCCAGTACCCGGTCGGTGTAATGCTCCAGATCTTCATTGGAGATATACTTCCCGTTCAATTCGATCCGTTCATGAAAGACCTCCAGAAACGGTGAAGTATAGAGTCCGGTCCGGTAACCGGCCTCCTGCAGCGCCCGGCACATATAGCGGCAGACCGAGCCCTTTCCGTTGGTTCCTGCGACATGGATCACGCGGAGATCATCCTGAGGATCTCCCAGCTTTTCCAGAAGGGTGTTCATCCGTTCCAGTCCCAGAACGCTTCCAAACCGCAAAAAATCGTGTATCTTACTGATTGCATCCATAATTAACTGTTCACTTTCCTGCGCACCATCGTCAACCGCTCTTCAACCTTGGCCAGCATTTCCTCATACTTCTTCTGCTTCGCCTTCTCTTCTTCCACAACCTTCTGCGGCGCCTTGGAAACAAAGCCCTGGTTGGAAAGCTTGCCTCTGACCCTGGCTACTTCACCGGTCAGTCTCTTTTCTTCTTTTTCCAGACGCTCCAGTTCGGCCTGGAAATCTACCAGATCATCCAGAGGAATGAATATTTCCAGACCGCTGATTACGGCAGACATGACGTCTTCCGGCACCTGGCTCTTTTCGCGGACAAAACGGATATCGGCAATATTGGCCAGATCGCGGATATACCGTTCGCCGGCACGAATCGCTTCTTCTTTTTCACCCTGCGCTAAAATTACGGCTGTAAGCTTTTTACTCGGCGCGGCTTCGGCCTCTGCCCGGATATTCCGGATCGCCCGGATAGCTTCCATGGCGGTCTCTACCCTTTCCTCTTCTTCCTTAAAGCAGCGGCTCTCGCTGTATACCGGCCACTTGGCTTTGATCAGGAAACACTGCGGGTTTCCTTCTCTTTCGCAAAGAGAATGCGGTAAAAAGCTCCATATTTCTTCGGTAATAAACGGCATGAACGGATGAAGCAGTTCCAGCATATTCTTCAGCACCATCACCAGAACGAAGCGAACGACTTTTTTATCTTCTTCATCATCGCTCCACAGTCTTTTCTTCACCAGCTCAATGTACCAGTCGCAGTACTCGTTCCAGATCAGTTCGTAGACACGCTGTCCGGCCAGCGCAAGATCGTATTTTTCCAGCGCCGTGGTGACATAATCCACTGCCTCGTTCACTCTGCTGATGATCCATTTGTCTTCATCCCGGAGCGCAATATTGCTGAAATTATCCGTATCACCGCAGGCCATACCGCAGCAGTCGCTGCAGCATTTGGCCATTTCTCTGAAATTCCCGTCTTCATCCTGCAGATTCATGATGACGAATCGGGAAGCATTCCACAGTTTATTCGCAAAATTTCTCGCCGATTCCAGACGATCGGTCTTGAACCGCATGTCATTGCCCGGCGTGATGCCTGTAGTCAGCATAAACCGCAGCGCGTCGGCGCCATACTGGTCGATGATTTCCAGCGGATCGATGCCATTGCCCAGAGACTTGCTCATCTTCCTGCCTTCTGCATCTCTGACCAGACCGTGTACATAGTCATGGTGGAACGGCGGCTCACCCATGGCTTCGCATCCGGAAAAGACCATCCGCACGACCCAGAAGAAAATGATATCATAGCCGGTAACCAGAACATCCGTAGGGTAGAAGTAATCCAGATCTTCCGTTTTTTCCGGCCAGCCCAGTGTAGAGAACGGCCAGAGCGCTGAGGAAAACCAGGTATCCAGCACATCTTCGTCCTGGTGCAGATTCTTGCTTGCGCACTTCGGACAGCAGGCCGGATCTTCTTCGGCAACGATCAGATGACCGCAGTCCTGGCAGTACCAGGCCGGGATCCGATGTCCCCACCACAGCTGCCGGGAAACACACCAGTCGCGGATCTCTTCCAGCCACCGCAGATAGGTTTTCTCAAAACGCTGCGGCACATGCTGCAGTTTGCCCGACTTTGCCGCTTCAATGGCCGGCTTGGCCAGTTCCTCCATCTTGACGAACCACTGATCAGAAAGCATCGGCTCAATGACGGTATGACAGCGGTAGCACTCCCCTACCGGTATAACTTTTTCTTCTGTTTTGACCAGATATCCGGCAGCCTCCAGATCCGCCACCCACTGCTTTCTGCAGGCATAGCGATCCATTCCCTCATATTTGCCTGCCAGGCTGTTCATGGTGGCATCCGGATTGATACAGGACAGGGATTCCAGGTCTGCTCTCTGTCCTACTTCAAAGTCGTTTGGATCGTGAGCCGGCGTAATCTTTACCGCGCCGGTACCTTTTTCCGGATCAGGATACGGATCTGCGATCACCGGGATCTCTCTGCCGACCAGCGGCAGAATGACCTTTTTGCCTACCATGTCCTTGTATCGCTGATCATCCGGATGGACGGCGATGGCTACGTCTCCGAACATGGTTTCCGGACGGGATGTCGCGACGACCATGTCCCGTCCGCCTTCTTCGGCAGCCGGATAGCGGAAATACCAGTACATACCATTTTTGTCCTCATGCTCTACCTCCGCGTCAGAAAGTGACGTACCGCACTGCGGACACCAGTTGATCAGACGGTTTCCTCTGTAAATCAGTCCTTTCTCATACAGACGCACGAAAAAGGTTCTGACGGCTTTGTTACAGCCTTCATCCATGGTGAACCGTTCCCGGCTCCAATCGCAGGAATCTCCCAGTTTTCTGCACTGACGGGTGATCCTGCCGCCGTATTCTTCTTTCCAGGCCCAGGCTCGTTTCAGAAATTCCTCACGTCCCAGATCTTCTTTTTCTTTTCCTTCTTCTTCCCGGATTTTGTTTACGACCTTGACCTCGGTCGCAATGCTGGCGTGGTCTGATCCCGGAAGCCACAAGGCGCTGAAGCCCTGCATCCGCTTCCATCGTGTCAGAACATCCTGCAGCGTCTGATCCAGAGCGTGCCCCATATGCAGCTGTCCGGTAATGTTCGGCGGCGGCATGACGATGGTAAACGGCTTTTTGTCCTTATCCACCTCCGCCCGGAATGCGCCGTTTTCTTCCCACATCTGGTATATGCGGTCTTCAAACTCTTTAGGATTATATGTTTTCGCAAGATTTTTTTCCATGTTTCCCTTCCTTCCTGATTTACTTTTCTTTTCTGAATGAAAAAATCCTCTGCAGATATTCTGCAAAGGACGAAAATCTTCCGCGGTACCACCTTTGTTCCGTCCGCAAAGGCAGACGGCGCTCATTTCATGCCAAGACTCCGAAGCAACCTTCAACGGATGCTGTACTCCGGGATCTCTCAGCCTCAGGATCCCGTTCTCTGTAAAGTGCTCTTCCGTCTACTCCTCTTCCTCAACGTCTTTTCCTATTTTTTGTTATCTATGATATTTTACCAAAAAATCTTTTTTTTGCAAGAAAATTTCCGAGAAAACCCTTCCGTTTCCGGTCAAAAAGAAAAAACAACAGATACGGGCAGGAAAATTCCCTGCCCGGCTGCATGAATCTGTTGTTTCTGCTGTGTATATCCTGTGTATATATCGTGCCGGAGTTCCGTCTGTGTCTATTCATTACAGCGGCAGCTGCAGCAACCTTCCTCTGCACGTGCCGGATCATCA
>CALXJA010000217.1 GCA_944388465.1 uncultured Emergencia sp. | reverse complement strand
GTCATTGTTATCTCTTTATTCTTTATATTTTGCAGTTGTTTCCACCCGCTAATTGCTAATTTGAGGGTGGCTTGTTTGCTATACACTTTTTTGATGGTTTACCTCTGCTTCTTTGTTTCAAACTTTCCTACCTCCTGATCACGCCTTATTACTGTTCCAGTAACGCGGCGAAAACAGCATGAAAAACGTAAACAGCTCCAGTCTGCCGGCAATCATCAGAAGCGAGAGTACCAGTTTGGAAAAATCCGACAGTATGGAGAAATTAAGGGCAGGACCTACCTGTCCGAAGCCCGGTCCGGCATTGCCCAGACAGGTCAGCACGGAGGACACCGTGGTCACCAGATCCAGGTTATTAAGAGAAACCAGCAGAAAACCGACAAAAGCCACCAGAATATAGCAGAATACAAAGTTGGCGATATTGGTAGCGACTTCCTGCTGCACTTCTTTTCCGCCGACAGTGAGAGTGACAACGCGATTCGGATGCAGTTTCAGAGAAAAGCCGCGCCGGACCATCTTCAGCGAAACTAATACGCGTATGATCTTCACACCTCCGCCGGTGGACGAGGAACAGGCTCCGGTGAGCAGCACCAGGAAAATCAGCATCTTACTGAACGTCGGCCATGTATCGTAATCGGCGGTCATATAGCCGGTGGTGGTAATAATTGATGAAACCTGGAATGCCGAATCCCTAACACTGTCGGAAACGCTGTCGTATGTGCCTGTAGCCAGAAGATCGACAGTGATCAGCAGTGAGCAGACAAAAATAATCCCCAGATACAGTTTCAATTCCGAATCCCGGAAAAAGCTCTTTATACCGCCTCGTTTTCCCAGAAGGAAGTACAGATTAAAGTTGATGCCGCAGAGGATCATGAAGATCGTGATCACCCAGTGAATATACGGATTTGCATAATGGGATATGCTGGCGTTGTAAGAGGAGAATCCTCCTGTACCGACTGTTCCGAAAGTGTGCAGCAAAGAGTCGTAGAGGCTCATTCCTCCAAAAAGGAGGAGTATGACCTCAATGACCGTAAAAGCGGTATAGAGCAGATACAGCTTTTTTGCTGTATCGGAATAGCGGGAAGACAGCTTATCCAGTGTAGGACCAGGCGTTTCCGCGCTGGCAGCGAGCTGACCGCTGATACCCATCGAAGGCAGTACAGCGGCCATGAAGACGATAATGCCCATACCGCCGATCCAGTGGGTGAAAGATCGCCAGAACAGCATGGAACGGGGAAGCGGTTCGATGTCTGCCAGTATCGTTGATCCGGTAGTGGAGAAACCGGAGCAGGTCTCAAAAAAGGCGTCCACATAACTGGGGATCGCACCGGAAATGACAAAAGGAACCGCGCCGACCAGGGAAGCGAGCATCCATCCCAGAGCCGCAATGAGATATCCGTCTCTGGCTTTGAGCGCAAGAGACGGACGAGTCAGCTTTTTCAATATGAATCCGATGACCGCGCAGGAAATGCCGGTGAGCATGAAGCTCCAGAAGGACACGGATTCTTTGTAGATTATGGCTACAACAAGAGAAGGCAGGAAACAGCATGCCAATACGATGAGCAGTATACCCATCATCCTTACCACACCATTTAAATTCACAGTCATTGTCTTATACTCCTAATTCTTGTTTTTCAGAAGCTTTTCCATATCGCCGATTTCTGTCAGCAGATTCAGGATGATGACTCTGTCGTTCCACTGGATCCGCGTATTGCCATCCGGAATGATGACCTGCTGCCCGCGGTGAATGGCGGCGATCAGTACGCCGTCCGGAAGATCCAGCTGCGACAGAGGCACACCGATGATTTTCATATGGGAGTGGGCGACGATTTCCATGATCTCCGCCTGTCCCTGGATCAGCAGGGAAGAGATGACGGTTTTTGATCCCTGGATAAAGCGCAGAATATTGCTGGCTGTAATGTCCAGCGGATTCAGTACCATATCTACGCCCATGCTTTCGATGAGATCTTTATAGCTCTCGTGGCTGACTTTGGAAATAACGTCTTCAACACCGTGCTGCTTGGCGGTGAGTGCCAGAAGCAGATTTTCCTCATCGTAACCGGTAGCGGTGACGAAGGCGTCCATTTCGTCCATATTCTCTTCTTCCAGAAGGGAAATATCTGTACCGTCGCTGTGCAGAACCATGACGTTGTTCAGGTGGGTCGAAAGATAGTGGCACCTCTCCTTGTTCTTTTCCACCAGCTTTACAGCGGCGCCGAACTCGGCCAGCTTTTCAGCCAGATAGAATCCGGTTTTTCCGCCGCCGATGATCATGACTTTGTGTACATTGGTATATTTACCTTTTTCATGAACTTTTTTATTCAGCGCGATGATCTTTTCTTTTTCGCCGATCAGATAGAGATAGTCGTTCTGGCCGATCTGATCGTTTCCGTGAGGAATGATAACCTTTCCGTTTCGGGATATCGCGACTACCAGCATATCCGGAAGCACGTTGCGGACTTCCGGCATGGAGAGACCGATCAGTTTGTTGTATTTTTTTGAAGGAAATTCAATCAGCGCGATTTTGCCGCTGGTGAAAATACCGTTGCTTAATGTGTATTTTTCGACCAGGTATTTATAAATCTCGACAGTGATTGCCAGATCCGGGTTGATGATGGAATCGATTTTCATGGTTTCTTTGATGAAACCCAGCTGATTCATATGCTCAGGTTCGCGCACCCGGGCAATGACCCTGCGGCATCCAAGCGTTTTTGCGAAGGATGCAATGAGGATATTGGTCTCATCATTATCCGTTACCGCCAGCAGATAATTAAATGTTTCGATGTTGATCCGCTTAAGTACGTTGATATCCCTGGCATCTGCATTAATCGTCAGGACGTCCAGCTGCTGTGACAGCTTTTGCAGAATATCATCGTCTTTATCAAGTATTGTGATCGAATAATCTCCGCCGGAAAGTGCGGCAGCTACTTTTAGCCCCAGTTTACCGGCACCGACAATAGCTATGTTCATGTATTTATCCTTCTTTTTTCAAATATTTTTGCGTTAAGCAAGACATATTCTAATCCAACAGAATTGAAATTGCAAGGGATTTTATGAAGTATAAAGAGGTGAAGGATATGTGAGAATTTTCCTTGAAATCAGACGGCGGAGGGAGACGGTGACGCGCCTTCTGCAGCCCGGATTCTATCGTTGCGGCAGAAACGGCGTCATGGTATAATGGACGCACGATCGGAAGCGGCAGCCAGCCGGGGCGCTGCCGCAGGAAAGCGTTTGCTGCGGCGCTTTTCCCCCGGCAGACCCTGCAAGGCGCAGACTCGGGAGGAAAAGCGGAAGGCAAGGAGGTACGGATTGAAAATCAAAAGATTTGTCGGCGGATCGCTGCAGAGCAACGGCTACATCGTTTATTGCAAAGAATGCGGAGATTGTTATATCATCGATCCGGGCTACGAACCGAAGCGGTTTATTTCATACATAAAAAAGGAAGAGTTTCATCCGATGGGGATCATCCTTACGCATCTTCATCACGATCACACCGGCGGCGCCGAGACGATCCGAGACGCATTCTCCTGTCCCGTTTATATGCACGAGGCTGACGCCTTTGTCTATCGGGGAATCGTGGATCATATGCTTACGGATGGGGAGATCCTCCGTCTGGAAACGGAGACACTGCAGATCCTGCACACGCCGGGTCACACCAGGGGAAGCATCTGCATTTTCTGTGAGAAGAGCAGAATCTGCTTTACCGGAGATACGATTTTCGATACAGATCTGGGACGAACGGATCTTGACGGCGGATCGGAAGAAGAAATGAAGAAGACGATATGCGATATCGTTGATCAGTGGCCGAACGATATATGGATCTACCCGGGGCATGATGAGGGCTGCTCGATGAAAGATGTCAGAAGGTACAATTCCGAATTTTTAGCTTTGAGGGATGGTAATGAAAGATAAAAAGATAAGAATGGTCGCCCTTGACCTGGACGGCACCACATTGAATCAGAATAAACAGATCAGCCCGCGGACCGTAGAGGATTTTCGCAGGGCTATGGAAAAGGGCGTACATATTGTGGTTTCTACCGGCAGAACCTTTCAATCCCTGCCGGCACAGCTTTATACCATAGACGGGCTCGAATTTGCCATAACCTCTAACGGCGCCCATATTACGGAGCTGGCTACGAAAAAGACGATCTACGAAAACTACCTTTCTGCGCAGGCTGTAGAAGATGTAGTGCGCCATCTCAGAGGCACAGGGCTTTCCGTAGAGACCTTCGTAGAGGGCAGAGCGTATATCGACCGCAGAGAACTGGATGAAATGAAAACATCCGGCTCGACTTACAGGGACAGGGAGTACGTTCTTTCCACCCGTAATCCGGTGGATAATATTTTTGACTTCATTCTTCAAAATAAGAACCGGATTGAAAACATCAGCGTCAACTACGAATTTCTTGAGGAAAAAGAAAAATGGAAGAGCCTTTTGGGCGGAATCAGCGGAATCACGCTGACTTCCTCGTTCTCCCACAATTTTGAAATCGGAGGAGACAGTACCAGCAAGGCAGAAGCACTGCGTTTTTTAATGAAAAGAGTGGGCGTTTCTGCCGAGGAGCTGATGGCCTGCGGCGACAGCCTTAATGATGCGGAAATGATCAGACTGGCAGCGGTAGGTGTGGTCATGGGCAACGCATCGGAAGAGATGAAAGCGATCGGTGACTATGTGACCGATACCAATGAAAATGAAGGGGTGGCAAAGGCTATAGAAAAGTTTGTTCTGTAGGAGCGGGCGAGCGGAAGAATACAGGAAATAACGGAAAATACGTTTTCCAAAAGCACAAGTGCAGAAAAGAGCAGTTGTGCTTTTTTGTGTGCGGTGACCGATAACCGGCCAGCCGGAAGAATGGAAAAAAAGCCGGTACAGCTGATACAATGGGAAGTCCAGGAAAGGAATCGGCGCTTTTGCCCGCATAGCCTGTGGTTTGAGGAGGGAAATGCAGGCAGGAGCAGAGTAAGGAGGTTTAATATGAGAACGACATATTACGGATATGTACGCGTATCGACAAAAGAACAGCATGAGACAGGCAGCTGCTGGCACTGCGGGAATTTCCCATCAGCAGAAGGAACATGTTCATGGACAAGATCAGCGGCAAAGATTTTGAACGCCCTCAGTATCGGAAAATGCTGCGCAGGATGATGAGCGGGGATGTCCTGGTGATCAAGTCCATCGACCGGCTGGGAAGGCCGCCGCTGCCCGTGCCGGAAGGCTTTGAGCAGGTCAGCGATCGGTGGGCAAAAGGAGAAATTTCATCGAGGAAGGCGGCTTTGCAGCTGGGACTTTCACAAAACACCTTTCTTCGTCGGGCAAGAAAACGACTATATATTGACATAAATGTAAAAATATAGTAAATTTAAAACAGGAAGAAAAGCGTCGGCTTCCGCTGCCGCGTACAGAAAAAAGCGACACGTCAAAATAAGGAGGCGGGAAACAAGATGAACGAAAAAAACGGTCTGGGCAGGCTGGGTGAGCAGTTTGCTGCGGGATTACTGGAACAGGAAGGGTACCGGATCATTGCAAAGAATTATTCCTGCCGTCAGGGGGAGATCGACCTGATAAGCTGTAAGGGAAGCGAGCTTTTCTTTATTGAAGTGAAGACAAGACGGTCAGGGCGTTTCGGGAAACCTGCGGAAGCTGTGGACAGAGATAAACAGATGCGTCTCCGCAGAGCGGCCGTCTGTTATATGCAGAGCCATCCGCAGATTTCCGCTGCGGCTTCCGCATTTTCCTTTCAGGTCATCGAAATATCGGTGAACCGAATTACAGACGCCTTTTAACGAAATATCGGAGACGAGCGAAAGGGGGAACAGGAATATGCTTTCCAAAATAATTTCCGCATCTGTACAAGGCGTAGAGGCCGAGCCGGTTATCGTGGAAACCGATCTGCTCAGAGGTCTTCCGGCTTTCCATCTCGTCGGCCAGGCAGATTCATCGGTGAAAGAAGCACGGGAGAGGATCCGTTCGGCGCTGGTCAATTCCGGGATGGATTATCCCCATTCCCGGATAACCGTTAATATGTCGCCGGCATATATTCGCAAAAAGGGCAGTCATTTTGATCTGCCCATTGCAATGGGGATTTTAGTCTCTTCCGGCCAGGTATTCGATGACAAAATGGATGACTGCGGCTTTTTTGGCGAGCTTTCGCTGGATGGTTCACTGAACAAGACGGATGGGATACTGCCTATGGTGTTGGCGATGCGCAAGGCTGGTGTGAGGAATGTGATCGTTCCCAAGGCAAACCGGGAAGAGGCATCTCTGGTTCACGGAATCAGAATTTATCCTGCGGAAAATCTGGAAGAGATCATTGAAAATTTCAACTTACAGGTCAGAATACACGAGATCAGCGATCCGGAGTGTCTGTCCGGAAACAGGAAGCGCGGCAATGCCATGGATTTTGCTGATGTTAAGGGGCAGGAGACCGCCAAACGGGCGATTACAGTGGCTGTAGCCGGCGGTCATGGTATTCTGATGACCGGAAGTCCCTCATCGGGAAAAACGATGCTTTCTGAACGTATTCCGACGATCATGCCGGATATGACCTATGATGAGATCGTGGAAACAACGGTTATTTATTCTGTAGCCGGCTTGCTGGACGAAAACGAGCCATACATTTGTGAGCGTCCTTTCCGCAGACCGCATCACAAGATCACGCCGGCAGCGCTTCTTGGCGGAGGTTATCCGCCGAGACCGGGGGAGATTTCTCTGGCGGATAAAGGGGTGCTGTTCCTTGACGAACTCGGTGAGTTTGACCGGAATCTGATCGATGCTTTGCGCCTGCCCCTGGAAAAGAAATCGATCACCTTGAACCGGCGGGGGCTGTGCTGCGTTTTTCCTGCGGATTTTCTGCTGGTTGCGGCTACAAATCCGTGCAAATGCGGGTATTATGGCGATCCGGACAGGACGTGCCGATGCAGTGCTGCAGATATCGCTCGCTACCGGAGCCGGTTATCCGGCCCGATTCTGGACAGAATCGATCTGCAGATCCGCTTAACGCCGGTAAATTATCAGGAGCTGACGGATAGCCGGCCGGCTTTATCTTCTGCGGAGATGAGGAAGAGCATAGAATCGGCCAGAGCGATTCAGCGAAAACGGTACCATGGATACGGCATCACGTTAAACGGGCAGCTGGATGATCATCTGTGTGAGATTTTCTGCGGGCTGGGGAAGGAAGAAGAAAAACTGGCAGAAGAAGCTTACCGGCGACTGGAGTTGAATCCCCGCACACTGCTGAAGGTAAAGAAGATCGCCAGAACGCTGGCTGATCTTGCGGGAAGCGAAAAGATACAGGTAAACCATTTGGCAGAAGCTTTGCAATACAGAGAGGTAAGACGATGAAGGGCAGAATCAAAAAAGGAGAGGAAGCGTTTCCGCGGCAGGTCGGGGAAGCGGCATCGGAGATGGAAGAACTCTTTGTAGACGGAGACGTGTCGCTGCTGCATTCCCGCTGTATAGCCGTGGTAGGCAGCAGAACCTGTACGCAGTACGGACGTACCGTGGCACGCAGGATCGGCAGGCAAGCGGCGGAAAGCGGCGTCACGGTGGTCAGCGGACTGGCCAGAGGCATCGATACAGAAGGTCATAGGGGAGCCCTTGATGCAGGCGGGAAGACGATCGCCGTTTTAGGAGGCGGTACGGATTATTACTATCCGGCGGAAAACCGCAGGCTGCAGCAGCAAATTGCTCAGGAAGGCCTGCTGGTTTCCTTGCATCCTCCGGAATATGTGCCGAAGCCTTTTGATTTTCCCCGGAGAAACGGTCTGATCAGTGCGCTTTCGGAAAGCGTGGTGATCGTAGAAGCCGGGAGCCGAAGCGGCGCGCTGATCACAGCCGCCTGCGCTGCAGAACAGGGAAGGCGTTTGTATGCGGTTCCGGGGAATATCACCAGTCATTACAGCTTCGGAACGAATCAGCTGATTCGCGATGGTGTGACACCGATGTGCTTTATTGATGATCTGCTGCTGGATATGGGAATCGTGCCGCAGGGAAAAGAAAAGGAGGAAGAGGAACTGGGGGAAGCCGAAAAACGAATTTTGGATATCATAAGAAAACATGGAGAAATCACAATAGACGAAATTTATCACAAAACGGACATAAAACTTTCGGAAATTAATGGTATAATTACCGTCCTGGAGATGAAAGGCATTATTTTTTCGTCTTTGGGCAAAGTTTTTGTTGCAAAATTCTGATAATAGGAATACAATATAGCATTGAACGCACCTTTTTTATAAGGCCGGCTCGGGGAGCTTATCCGCTGAGGCAGGCTTTGTTGTGTTTTAAAGATTACGGCTTTTCCCAGACTGCATTTTCTATATGAGTATGAGAAAGGCATGAAGACAGTATCGCAGAAGGAGAACCGTCAGCACAGGCAAAAGGTGTGATGCAAAAGAGTGCGGGAGGAACAATGGCATCTGCAAAAAAAATACTCGTTATTGTTGAATCGCCTTCAAAGGCCAAGACGATCGGTAAATATCTCGGTTCACATTACAAGGTCATTGCATCGGTAGGCCATGTAAGAGATTTGCCAAAGAGCAAGCTGGGTATCGATATTGAGAATGATTTTGAGCCGCAGTATATTTCGATCAGAGGAAAAGGCGAGATCATTAAAGAACTGAGAAAGGAAGCAAAAAAAGCTTCCAAAGTCTATCTGGCAACAGACCCGGATCGAGAAGGGGAAGCCATTTCCTGGCATCTGGCTCATCTGCTGGATCTGGATCCGGATATGCCCTGCAGGGTTGTATTCAATGAAATTACCAAGAGTACAGTCAAGGAAGCCATCAAGCATCCGAGAAAGATCGATCTTCATCTGGTGGACGCCCAGCAGGCGCGTCGGGTTCTGGACAGACTGGTCGGTTATCAGATCAGTCCTCTTTTATGGCGAAAAGTCAGGAAGGGTCTGTCCGCAGGGCGTGTACAGTCGGCTGCACTGAAGATCATCTGTGACAGAGAAAAAGAAATACAGAATTTTGAACCTAAAGAATACTGGACGATTACCGCGGATTTTAAAAAGGAAAAGACCTTTTCTGCCAAATTAGCCGAATATAAAAAGAGGAAGCTTACGATTGCCAATAAAGAAGAAAATGATCGTATCCTGGAAGAATTGAAAAAAGGCGAATATCAGGTGGCTGCACTTAATCGCAGAGAAAGAGTGAAAAAACCATATGCGCCGTTTACGACCAGCAGCCTTCAGCAGGAAGCGTCAACAAAGCTGAATTTTAATACGCGCAAGACCATGATGATTGCGCAGCAGCTGTACGAAGGCGTGGAGATAAAGGGTCAGGGAACCACAGGTCTGATCACGTATCTCCGTACAGACTCTGTACGTATATCCGAGGAAGCTAAAGCTGCTGCCCTGACTTATATACAGGAAACGTTTGGAGCAGAATATGCAGGAAAAAACGTTTTTTCCAATAAAAAGAAGGATATTCAGGATGCGCATGAGGCCATCCGCCCCAGCAATGTGTCGCTGGAACCTGATCAGATAAAGGACTCACTGACTTTAGATCAGTTTAAACTGTACAGGCTGATCTGGTGCAGATTTATGGCAAGCCAGATGAGTGGCGCAAGATTCGATCATCTGCAGGTCGAAATCCAAAACGGCGATTATACGTTTAAAACCAGCGGATCGAAACTGCTGTTTGACGGTTACCAGAAGGTGTATAAAGACAGTATCGATGAGGAACGGGATAAGATCCTGCCTTCTCTTGCGGAAGGCGAGCGCCTTGAAGCAGAAAACGTCAGCGGCGAGCAGAATTTCACCCAGCCGCCGTCCAGATACACCGAGGCCAGTCTGGTCAAGGAGCTGGAGGAAAAAGATATCGGAAGGCCGAGCACCTATGCGCCCATCGTCGGTACTCTTACAGAGCGTAAGTATGTTACCCGGCAAAAAAAGTCTCTGGTGCCTACGGAGCTGGGATTTCTGGTTACCGGCCTGATGGAGGATTATTTCAAAGAGATCGTCGATGTGAATTTTACGGCAGAGATGGAGGACAAGCTGGATGATGTAGAACTCAACGAAGTGCAGTGGAAAACGGTCATTCGGGATTTCTACGGTCCTTTTGAAAAGGAGCTGGAAGCTGCAGACGCGGCCATCGAAAAGGTGAAGGTAGAGGATCAGCCGACAGGTGAAACGTGCGAGCTCTGCGGACGGCCGATGGTATTAAAGAGCGGACGCTTCGGCGAGTTCATTGCCTGCAGCGGATATCCGGAATGCAGGAATACCAAGCCGGTGGTTAAATCCATCGATGTAAAATGCCCGAAATGTGGAAAAGATATTGTGGCAAGAAGAAGTAAGAAAGGAAGAGTCTTCTATGGCTGCAGCGGATATCCGGAATGTGATCAGTCTTACTGGTACAAACCGGTGAACAAAAAATGCCCGAAATGCGGCGCGCTTCTGGTTGAGAAAAAGACGAAAACTACGTCACTGGCCTGCTCCAATGCAGACTGCGACTACAAAGAATAGAAAACAGAAATTGACTTTTGAAAGGAATTACGGAGGTAGAGAGAATGGTAGAATTTCATGCAACGACGATATGTGCGGTCAGAAGGGGGCCAGACGATGTGGCCATAGGCGGAGACGGACAGGTCACCATGGGGGAAACCGCGATCATGAAGAACGGTGCCAAAAAGGTAAAGAAGATATATAAGAATTCGGTTTTGACCGGCTTTGCCGGCGGCGTAGCGGATGCCTTTTCTCTGACGGAGAAGTTTGAAAAAAAGCTGGAGGAGCACGGCGGCAATCTGAAAAGAGCGGCGGTAGATCTGGCGCAGCTTTGGCGTTCCGATAAGGGGATGCGCAGTCTGGAGGCGCTGATGATCGTAGCAGACCGGGATGATCTTCTGGTCGTGTCCGGAAACGGTGAAGTCATCACGCCGGATCAGGATTTTGTGGCCATAGGTTCCGGCGGGAATTACGCGTATTCTGCAGCGAATGCGCTGTTTAACCATACGGATATGAGTGCAGAGGAAATCGTCAGAGAGTCCTTGAAGATCGCTTCGTCGATCTGCGTGTATACGAACGATCATATTTCTGTAGAGAAACTGTAAGAAAAAGGGGGAACCGTTATGGCAGGGAAGATTCAAAGCATGACGCCAAAGGAAATCGTGGCGGAACTGGATAAATATATCATTGGACAGGACGAGGCAAAAAAGTCTGTAGCCATTGCGCTGCGGAACCGTTATAGAAGAAGTCTTCTTTCCGATGAGATGAGAGAAGAGATCACACCGAAAAATATTCTGATGATGGGGCCTACCGGCTGTGGTAAAACAGAGATCGCAAGACGTCTGGCAAAACTGATGGAAGCGCCTTTCGTCAAAGTGGAAGCCACCAAGTTCACCGAGGTCGGCTATGTAGGCCGCGATGTGGATTCCATGGTTCGCGATCTGGTCGAGGCGTCTATCCGCATTACCAAACAGACCAGGCTAAAGGAAAAGTACGATATTGCAGAGGAGATCGCAGAAGAAAAGATCATAGAAGCGATCATTCCGGATGGAAGAAAAAAGACACAAAGCAACAGAAACCGCAGTCCTTTTGACTTTATCATGAACAGCGGCGGTTATCCGAGTCAGAAACAGCTTTATGAAGAAAGCAAGGCCAAGGAAGAAGAAAGCAAAACGGCTTCCGGCGATATAGAAATGGCTCGGGAGCAGGTAAGACAGCAGCTGCGCGACGGATTGCTGGAGGAACAGTTCGTGGAGATCGAGGTGACGGACGTTCCTAAGGGCAATCAGCTGGATATGAGCAATGAAGGAATGAGCATCGCCATTGGAAATATTTTCGGCGATATGATGCCGCCGAAGACCAAGAAAAAGAGAGTCCGTGTCAAGGATGCCAGAAAAATCCTTCGGGAGCAGGAGGCGCAGAACCTGCTGGATATGGATCAGGTGACAGATGAGGCCTTGGAAAACGCCGAACAGAACGGCATTATCTTTATTGATGAAATCGACAAGATCGCTTCCAGCTCCAGTTATCATACGGGAGCCGATGTATCCCGGGAGGGTGTACAGAGGGATATTCTGCCGATCGTGGAAGGAAGCGTGATCAATACAAAATACGGACCGGTGAAAACGGATCATATTCTGTTTATCGGCGCCGGAGCCTTCCATACGGCAAAGCCGACAGATCTGATCCCGGAACTGCAGGGACGTTTCCCGATCCGCGTAGAGCTGGCGAACCTGACGAAGGAGTCTTTTGTCAAGATTCTGACGGTTCCGGAAAACGCGCTGCTCAAGCAGCACAAGGCACTGCTGGAAACAGAAGGAATTAAAGTCGATTTTTCTGAAGATGCTATTGACGAAATAGCAACGATGGCTTATCTTATGAATGAGCAGACCGAAAATATCGGCGCACGGCGTCTGCATACGATTCTGGAAAAGCTGCTGGAGGATATATCCTTCAATATTCCGGAAATGGATGAAGAGCAGATCGTCATTGACCGCGAGTATGTGCAGAGTAAGTTTATGGATACTATTCATAAGGATGATGTGGATAGATATATCCTGTAAGTTATAGATTATTGTATATTAAGAATTGAGGTAGAGAATGAGTGAAAGTTTATTAACAAAAATCAGAAAGCTGAATTGGGTGCTTATGGAAAACTCGGCAGGCTATATATCCTTTGACGAGCTGTGCAACATTATGAGTGAGCTGCTCAATTCCAATATCTACATTCTGAACAAGAGAGGAAAAGTTCTTGCTGCACACTATGAGGCAGGAGAAGAAGCTCCGCTCGTTGTGGATGAAGAAACAGGAAAGATCGAACTGCCGCAGATTTACAATGAAAGATTTCTGAAGCTGGATGAGACGAAATCCAATCTCACCTATGACAGCATCAAGGAGTATTACGGCGACGACTATTCTATGGCCAGCAAGTATCACACGATCGTGCCGATCGTCAACGGCGGCAACAGAATCGCCACCCTGCTTTTAGCCAGACCGGATAAAGCCTATGATGATGAAGACATCGCCATCTGCGAATATGGCGCTACAGTAATCGGTATCGAGGTGGCAAGAGGCATAGCCCTTGATGAAGAAGAGGATATAAGACAGAAAGAAGCTGTCGATATGGCTCTTTCCACGCTGTCCTATTCAGAAATGGATGCGGTGACAAAGATATTCGCCGAGCTGAAAGGCGACGAAGGTCTGCTGGTTGCCAGCAAGATCGCCGATAAATCCGGCATCACCAGATCCGTTATCGTCAATGCGCTGAGAAAACTGGAGAGCGCCGGCGTTATCGAATCCAGATCCCTGGGAATGAAAGGAACGAGAATCAAAATCACCAACGAATTCCTCAGAGACGGAATCAAGAATTTTGAAGTGTAAGGCGGCGGAAAACGCCGCAGAAAAGAACCGGAAGACCCCGGTTCTTTTTGTATAGTCAGATATCGGGCAGATCCCGGGTCATAACCTGAAAATGTATTTTCTGTTAACCGTAACCGAATACAGCCTTTCGGCATAAAATAACAGCAGGGAGGCGGGCATGAGAAGCGGAAGACAGGCTGAAAGCAGATTCTGGAAAAAAACGGCGATTTCCACGGGCATTATCGCGCTCGGGTGTATTTTATTGATTGAGGGAATAAAATGGCAGATTGGCCCGAATTTGGACGCTGTGAGCCAACTCAGAGCGAAAGGCATGGTGACTGAGCTGATCAATCAAACGATAGAAGAGGAGTTTACCGGCCGCGAGTATGAGGAAAACCTTTTTTCTGTCAGAACCGGAGAGGATGGCAAAATACAGATGGTGCAGTCTAATACCAGTCTGATCAATAAAATGGTTTCTTCCTTTGCCTCTTCATTGCAGAAAAAGTACAATGAGCAGGAGGCGCGGGAGGTAAAGCTCTCTTACGGCAGCATTCTGGGAAGCAAACTGCTGTCCCAGACAGATCTGGGCGTGAATATCCGGATTTTGCCGCTTTCTGTGGCCAGCTGCGATTTTGAAACGGATTTTGAAAGTCAGGGGATCAATCAGACGAAATACAGAATCTATATCACGGTCGAAAGCAGCATCCGTGTATTGCGTCCTTTTTCCTCGGGAGATCTCAAGGTCAGAAATAAAGTTTTAGTGGCGGAGACGGTTATCGTGGGAGAGGTTCCGGACAGCTACGTCAATGTGCCGGAGAATGAGATACTGGACGCGGTAAATTAAACGGAAGCGCTGCCGGCCATGTTTTTTGTCTGTCAGGAAAATGGGGCATACAAACCGGTCACTTTGTGGTATACTGAACTCATGCTGAAATTCAACGAACACAACGATGTAATCACAGAAGAATATTACCGGGCGATTCTGGTCGGCCTGCAGACTGCAGAAGACATCACGTATTCCATGGAAGAGCTTAAAGGGCTTGCTGAGGCAGCCAATGCCCAGGTTCTGGGACAGATCATACAGACACTGGAAAGACCCAATACGGCGACGTTTATCGGAAAGGGAAAAACGGAGGAGCTGCGGGAACTGGCGGAAAATATGGAAGCCGATGTGGCGATTTTTAATGATGAGCTGACCGGTATGCAGATCCGCAATCTGGAGGAGATCGTCGGCATCCGGATTATCGACCGCACGATCCTGATTCTGGATATTTTTGCCCGTCGGGCAGTGTCACGGGAAGGCAAGCTGCAGGTGGAACTGGCACAGCTGAAATACAGACTGCCGCGGCTCACCGGCTTCGGTAAGTCTCTGTCCAGACTGGGCGGCGGGATCGGTACCAGAGGTCCGGGGGAAAAGAAACTGGAAACAGACCGGCGCCATATAGAAAGGCAGATGACGGAGATCAAGGCGGAGCTGGAACGGCTTCGAAAAACGCGGAGCGTTCAGCGCGCAAAACGAGAAAAGTCGGAGCTGCCGGTGGTAGCGCTGGTCGGTTACACCAATTCAGGGAAATCCGCCCTGATGAACAGAATCTTGAAAGAAGCAGACAAGGAAGAAAAGTCCGTTGCCGAAAAAGACATGCTTTTTGCTACGCTGGATACCCAGCAGCGAAGTGTCAGGCTGGATGCCAGCCGGGAGTTTATCCTTGTCGATACGGTGGGGTTTGTCAGCAAGCTGCCTCATGGACTGATCGAAGCCTTTAAATCGACATTGGAAGAGGTGCTTTATGCAGATCTGCTGCTTCATGTGGTGGATGCATCATACGAAGAGAACCGGTTTCACATCGAGGTAACGGACAAGGTGTTAGCGGAAATCGGCGCCGGCAGCAAGGAAAAACTGATGGTATTCAACAAGGTCGATCTGGTGCCTTCGCTGTCCCTGAACCCTTCTTCCGGAACAGACACGCTCTTTGTTTCGGCGAAAGAGGGTCTGCATATGGATGTGCTTTTGGAAGAGATACAGAAGCGGATATTCGGGAAAAAGCTCCGGATCCGGCTGCTGATCCCTTATGCCAGAGGCGATATTTCCTCGTATCTGTGCGAAAAGGCACAGGTTCTTTCTATGGACTACGAGGAAGAGGGCACGCGCTTTGAAGTGGAGATCGATCAGGATATTTATCAGAGGGTAAAGGAATATGAAACTGTATAGCACGGTAGCCGGAGAGGGGCAGGCCGAACAGAGCATTGAAAGATCAAGGTTTATTGCGCATGTAAGACCGGTCTCTTCAAAAGATGAGGCAGACAGCTTTATTGCAGAGATCCGCAAAACATACAAAGATGCGACGCATAATGTTCCCGCGATGGTCATTGGCGACAAGTTCCAGCTTCAATGGGCCAGTGATGACGGCGAACCGCAGGGAACTTCGGGCGCGCCTGTCGTACAGATGCTGGTGCAGGAGGGTATAACCAATGTTGCCGTTGTGATTACCCGCTATTTCGGCGGCATCAAGCTGGGTACCGGAGGTCTGGTCAGAGCTTATACGAGCAGTGCGAAGCTGGGACTTGAGGCGGCAGGGATTTGTGATGTCGCGGAAAAGAGCATTCAGCGCTTCCAGGTGGATTATGCGTCGTTTAACCGAATCCGCAATCACAGCTTTTCCGTTGAAGCTCTGCTTACGGATGAGGTCTATACCGACGCAGTGGAGTTTTCTCTCATCTGTGAGCCGGAGGATGCGCAGCAGCTGAAGGAGGAGATCAACGGTCTTTCCAGCGGAAAAGCGCAGCTGAAGAGCGAAAGCACAAGCTATGAGAAAGTCAGACGATCCCTTTGAGCTTTAGCAGACTCGCAGAAAACGAAAGCAAATTTCATTTTATTGATGTCAACCGTTTTTGAAAATGTCCTAAAAAAAGTACAACATTAGCCCCAGCTAAGGTGGTGCTCAGCGTGAACAGTTAAACTGCCCACGCTGCTTCATTGCCGTACATGGCATAAACATGCTTCATGAAGTTGTCCTTGCGCCAAGGATGGTTCATGGGTGGAATATTCTGCTTCTTTGGTCTATATGCCTCTGCAAGCTGCTTTTCCGTATTGAAATTTCGAGATATTTCTTCATGCAATGGAATCTCCTTCAGGGCATAAATTCTGTCTCCTACGCTGCCGAATATCCTGCCGCTAAGGGTCTGAACCACCAGCACATTTGTTCCTTTTCGATAATTTGTATGAATTCCGGATTCATCCAGCATTCTGTATCGATGATTATTAAATCGGATAGAATGGCCGGCATCCACCACCCGGGGAGTGAGAACAGAAAGAAACAGGTCGATTTTTTCTGCTGAAGGTTGCGTTTCAAATACAGACATGGTAGGATTAAGAGGTAGAGCAAACTGTGCGTTGAATTTCTTTATGTAGGAGTTGAGAAATTCATTTGCCTGCTCTAGGGTGTTGACGCCTGCCAGCCGCAATTCGACAGGCAGGCGTGATTGTAAAGTTTTAAACAAACGCTCAATTCTGCCTTTTGCTTGCGGGATGCTGGTTGTCTTCAATGCAACACCAAGCTGCTTACATGCATATGAGAATTGTGTAAAGGTATCATTCTCCAACTTCGGGGAATTTTTCTTTTTGTATTCAAAGACGGTTCTGCGGTCAGTGTAGAACATGTAGGGAATGCCGTAATTTTCAAGGATCTGGCGGAATACATGGTAGTAGCCATGCAGAGTTTCCTGTGCATCAAAGTAGGCGCCTACAATGGAACCTGTGGCATCGTCAATGGCGGCATGCAGGTGTGTTTTTGTTTCGCCAAACCATAAATGCACGGATGCATCCATTTGAATCATTTCTCCTGCATGAACACATCTGGATCTTGTAGGATGAGCATCTTGTGCGGCAACGATTGCAGCCTGGAGCCTTTCTTTTTCTTTCTTTGATGTTGCGGTATCCTTCTGTGTCTTTAAACTGTCTGCAAGTCGTCTGCGGGTTCGTTTCCAGGCCAAAGGGGAAAGGATGTTGTGGGAAAGGAGCAGATTTCTGACAGTCCCTTCAGAAACGTGGATGGATTCGTTTTCTGCCAGCATTTGTGTAAAATGAGTGAGATTCGAATCATAGTATTTGTTCTCGTACAGAAGCAGGATGGCTTCTTTCACGTCATCGGAAATGGCAGAAGCCGGCCGTCTGCCTTTATTGCCATGAGAGAAGAAGTCCTTGCCGTATGTCTCGTAACCTTTCAGCATACGGTTTACGTGCCGCAAGGTGCATCCAAGTTGGGCGGCAGCTCGTTTTTTGTTTCCATTGGTTTCTTTTAGCTTTTTAATCACTTCATACTTTTTCTGTTCGTTCATTGTCAATTCAACCTTTCTGATAAAGATCACCTCCGAAGAGGCAGTATACTATAGCTTTGGATTTTTGGAAACCTTTTTGGGACATTTTCCCGTGCGCTTACTTAGGACATTATCATTTTTGAAGCAGAGGTAAATCCGTCTTTTTTTCGTTTTCTATTGACTTTTTCTCAGGACATGATAAATTATATTATAGTGTTTAGCACTCATCTTATTTGAGTGCTAACAACAGCATCGATATTCCATCAGGAAAACGATAACGGAGGCGAGATTATGGCAAAAAAACAATTTAAAGCAGAATCCAAAAAACTTTTGGATTTAATGATCAATTCCATTTACACACACAAAGAAATTTTCCTGCGGGAGCTGATCAGCAACGCCAGCGACGCACTGGATAAGCTGTATTATCAGAGCCTGCAGTCCGGAGATACCGGCATCAAGCGTTCCGATTTCCATATTCGTATCGACGTCGATAAGGAAGCGCGTACTCTGCTTATCAGCGACAACGGAATCGGCATGACCCGCGAAGAGCTGGAAGCCAACCTGGGTACCATTGCCAAAAGCGGAAGCATGGCTTTTAAAGAGGAGCACGCCGGCGAAGCTGCTGAAAAAGGAAAAAAAGGAGTAGACATCATCGGACAGTTCGGCGTCGGGTTCTATTCTGCCTTCATGGTCGCTGACGAGGTCACGGTAACCTCCCGTGCTTACGGTACAGAGGAAGCGCATGTATGGAATTCCCGAGGTGCCGACGGCTATACCGTATCCCCTGCCGAAAAAGCCGGAACGGGAACGGAAATTCTTCTTCACATCAAGGCCGATGCCGAAGACGAAAATTATTCCCGCTTTCTGGAGGAATACACCATCAGAAATCTGATCCGCAAGTACTCCGACTATATCCGCTACCCGATCCAGATGATGGTCGAAAAACACCGGCCTGAGGAAGGCGCCCAGACCGAAGAAGGCAAAGCCCCGGAGATGGAAAGCTACATGGAGCTTGAAACGCTGAACACCATGGAACCGATCTGGAAGCGGCAAAAGAGTAAGGTCAAGCCGGAAGATTACAACGAATACTACAAGAGCAAATTCGGCGATTATCAGGATCCTGTACGGGTAATCCGCACCAGTGTAGAAGGTGTATCCAGTTACACGGCTCTCTTGTTCATTCCGGGACACGTTCCTTACGACTACTACACCAAGGACTATGAGAAAGGTCTGCAGCTCTATTCTTCCGGCGTAATGATCATGGATAAATGCAAAGAACTGCTTCCGGACTACTTCAATTTTGTGAAGGGTCTGGTAGACTCGCAGGATCTGTCTCTGAATATTTCCCGGGAAACGCTGCAGCATGATCGGCAGCTGCGCAATATTGCAAGAAATCTGGAAAAGAAGATCAAAAAAGAGCTGGCCGATTTCCTGAAAAACGATCGCGCAGGATACGAGGCCTTTTTCCGGAATTTCGGGCGCCAGCTGAAATACGGGCTTTACGATGATTTCGGCATGCACAAGGATGTCCTGGCCGATCTGGTTCTCTTCTATTCTTCCATGGAAAAGAAGATGATCACCCTGGATGAGTACATCGCCAAGATGGGCGAAGAACAGAAATTCATCTACTATGCGGCCGGCGAATCCGTAGAAAAAATCGATATGCTGCCGCAAACGGAGTTCATCAAGGATAAAGGCTACGAAATCCTCTATCTTACCGACGAAATCGACGAATTCGTCCTGCAGATGATCCGGGATTACAAAGAAAAGGAATTTAAATCCGTATCCGCTGAGGATATTTCCAGCGAAGAATCTGCAGACATGCAGACAAAGATCAGACAGGCTGAAGAAGAAAACAAAGAATTGCTGGATTTCATCAGGAATACGCTGGGCGACAGAGTGACCGACGTCAAACTCTCTCCTCGTCTGAAGGATTCTGCAGTCTGCCTGACTACCAAAGGCGGCATTTCTCTGGAAATGGAAAAGGTTCTCAATGCAATGCCGCAGGATCAGCATATTCGTGCAGAACGTATTTTAGAGCTGAATCCTGATCATCCGGTCATGGAAACATTGAGATCCGCATTCTCTGCCGGAGAGGAGAAAAAAGACATGGTAAAAACATATGCAGATCTGCTTTACAATCAGGCACTGCTTATCTCCGGCCTTACGGTAGAAGATCCGGCAACCTTTGCCAAAGAAATCTGTTCCCTGATTGCCGCACAAAACGATAAATAGGATGAGCAGAATCATTTCGCTTGTAAATAATGAACCACGAGCTTTGCTCGTGGTTCATTATTCGTTTTATTTTGTCAGTGTGTATTCCAAAGCGGAGGTTGGTTACTCGCTCTGAAAATCTTGAGTATAGATTTCGCTTCCATCACCATTGAGATAGGTCACTCTGACCGTGATACCATCGATCTCGGTCTCTTCCTCAAGAGTGGAAGCAATACTGCTGAAGGTTGAACTTACAGATGCCATAGCGCTTTCAAATTGCGCTGCCATTTCTTCAACCATGCTCTCGTCATATGTGTCCGCATACTGATAGACATAGGAGAGGACGTTCTCTTTGATCTCGACCGTCATACCCTCCTGCGAATAGCTATCAATCTCGGTTTTGATCTCATCGTTATCATTTACATAATCTTCTAACGTCTGCGGTTCGCCACAACCGGTAAAGAATACCATCATGGCAATTAAAAGCGCTCCCGTCACTGTCAGAAGCGATTTTCTCCATGTATTTCTCTTCATCGCAGTTCCTCCATTTGTTCTTGTTGTTCTTTCTGGAGACTATTATACTATGTCAGTGTTTCATTGTCCACAAGTTTTTTCTTCCAAAAAGAAACGGCGACGAAAACGCAGGCGGTCATCTTGTTCCCGCCTGTTGCATCAGACGTTCGATACCCTCGTCCGGATACGAAAGCAGCTTACCATATGCACGGGCAATCTCTTGTCTCCTGCTTCCCTCATAGTCACCCTGCGAAA
>CALXJA010000216.1 GCA_944388465.1 uncultured Emergencia sp. | reverse complement strand
AATTTGAAATCCGCGGCAGCCGGACCACAGCGATATCCACGAAATCCCGCCGGCTGCCGGCTGCCGCGCCGCGTCCCGGATAAGCCTTCTTTCCCAGGCGCTCCGACAGACTGTCTTCATCCTCGATATCCACCTGCGCATATGGTACCACTCCTATTACCGGCTTTCCGCAGATCTCCTCGATCATCTCCAGCCCCGGTTTCAGAAGAGAAACATCTCCCCGGAACTTGTTAATGATCATCCCCTGAATCCTACGGCGTTCTTTCTCCTCCAGCAGCATCACGGTTCCCGCCAGCTGGGCGAAGACGCCTCCCCGGTCGATATCGCCCACCAGCAGAACCGGTGCATCTACCAGCTCCGCCAGTCCCATATTAACGATATCATCCCGCTTGAGATTGATCTCCGCCGGATTGCCGGCTCCCTCGATGACGATAATATCATTCTCCTCCTCCAGCTTTCTGTAGGCCTCCAGAATCTCCGGAATCAGTTCCTTTTTGTACCTGAAATAATCGGCCGCTTTCATATTTGCCCGAACCTTTCCCATCACGATCACCTGCGAACCCACATCGGTGGAAGGCTTAAAAAGAACAGGATTCATCCGCACCGAAGGCCTCACGCCGCAGGCCTCCGCCTGCACCGCCTGGGCCCGTCCCATTTCCAGTCCCTCCTCCGTCACGCAGGAATTCAGCGCCATATTCTGCGATTTGAAAGGCGCCACCCGATAGCCATCCTGCGCAAAGATGCGGCAGAGTCCTGCCGCGATCAAACTCTTTCCGGCATTCGACATCGTTCCCTGTATCATGATATTTACAGCCATTTCACATACCTCTCCATTTCCTGCAGCAGCAGCCTGTTCTCCCGCTCCTTCTTGACGGCAATCCGGTAATAGCGCTCTCCGGCGGTTTTTCCGCCTGCGCCCTTTTGCGCAGCCGCACTCCTTTCCATATTTTCTCTGTCTATTTTCAGCCCTCTGTAATCTGAACAATCCCGGATGGAAAATCCCCTCTTTGCCAGCCTTCCGCCCAGATCCTCCGGCCCCCGGAAAAGGATATAATTGGCGCAGCCTGGAACCGTTGAAAATCCCAGTTTTTTCAGTTCGCCCTCCATAAAAAATCGCTGATCGGCGATGTACGATTTTGTTTTTTCGATATAGAAGTCCCCTCCTGCTCCCAGAATCGCCAGCGCCGCTGCCTGAGCCGGTCCCGAAACCTGCCAGGGAGCTCCCCAGCCGTACACTTTTCGGGCCGTTTCCTCGCTGCTGAATACGGCAAATCCCAGCCTCAGTCCCGCCATGGCGAAGATTTTCGTAAAAGCGCGTATCACTGCGATTCCGCCGCCTTCCCCGGAATTTTTCTCCGCTTCTTCTCTCAGACAGCCCAGAGCTGAAGCGTTCTCCGCACCCTGCACGAAATCCAGAAAACACTCGTCGGATATCAGCATCACTGACGCCCGCCGGCAGCGCTCCGAGATTTTTTTCATCAGTTCTCCGCTCATCAGCCCCCCTGCAGGATTTCCTGGGTTGCAGAGAAAAAGCGCATCCAGATCCGGCGTAATGGCCTCCAGAATCTTTTCATCCGGCACAAACCCGCAATGCTCCTCTGTATAGAAATATCGTATTTCACAGCCTGCCATCTCCAGTGCCCGCTGGTATTCCGTAAAAGAAGGCACCGGCAGCAGAACCTTCCGGAATCCGCCGCAGAGACACAAGCGGTAAATCAGATCTGACGCTCCGTTTCCGCAGACGATCTGCGCCTTCTTCACGTCGAATCGTGCCGCTAAAGCCTCCCGAAGCTCTTTATATCCGTCATCAGGATATTCCTCATATATCTTCCAGTCCGAAAGAAGAGCTGTCCTGGCCGCTTCCGGCATCCCCAGAGGATTTACATTTACCGAAAAATCAAATCGGATGTCCCTTCCTCTCAATTCTCCTCCATGACGATTCTTTTCTGTCATAAAACCTTTTTCCTCCTGTGTCTGTGCGATCTTGCAGCCTGTCCCCTAAGCCGGCGGCAGAACTGTTAAAATAAAAGCGCCTGCGGACGGATTTTTCCGCAGACGCTCTGATCAGATTCCGGATAAAAAAAACGCCGCTGCGGCAGTCAGCACCAGAAGAGCTTCGCCTCCTGCAGAGGCCGCATACATCAGCCTGTTCGCTCTGCGTATATCCTCATACTCCGGCTCCCGCAGCCCATCGCCGATATACGATTTATCATGCAGTATACCGAAATATACGGCAGGTCCCGCCAGACGTATTCCCAGAGCTCCCGCGCAGGCCGATTCCGTCTGTGCCGAATTGGGACTGGCGTGTTTCTTTCTGTCCCGCAGAAAAATACGGAGAGCCCCTCTGCCGCTGCTGCGGAATCCCGTACCGCGCTCCGCCGGAAGAAGCGCCGCTGCTGCCACAGTCAGCAGGCCGGAGATTCTCGCCGGCAGAAAATTCAGCACATCATCCATCCTGGCGGCACATTTTCCGTAATATTCGTATCGTTCATTCCGGTAACCCGTCATGGAATCCATAGTGTTGACCGATTTATAAAAGTATCCTCCTACGGGACCCGCCAGGGCCATATAAAACATCGGGGCCAGCACGCCGTCCGACGTGTTTTCCGCTACTGTCTCTACCGCCGCCCGGATGATGCCTTTCTCGTCCAGCACGGAGGTATCTCTCCCCACGATCATGGAAACGGCATATCGCGCGCCTTCCGTATCGCCTTCCCTGAGGGCCCGGTACACTTTCATGCTCTCCGTCTTCAGACCCTTTGCCGCGTACATCTGCCAGCACAGCAGACATGACAGCGCGATGCCCGCCCACGGATGGATGCAGCAGGCCAGAAATACGACGGCAGCAGGAAAGGCCGCGGACAGGACCGCCACGGAAGCAGCGGAGGCGCAGCCCGACGCAAACTGACGGGCCGCCGTCTGTTCCGTTTTTCCGGTCAGCAGGCGTCTTTCAAAGAAGGAGATCATTCTTCCCATGAATATCACCGGATGCGGGATCCGCCGGGGATCTCCCAATATCAGGTCCAGCAGAAAGCCCGCCGCTGCCGGCAGTCCGCAGAAATATAACCAGTTTTCCAGCATTTTACATTTCCTTCGTATATTTTCTAAACTTCCTCCAGAACGGTCAGCTTTTCCGTCTCAGGGTCGAAATCGCAGATATAACCGCATCCGTTTTTCGGCTGACGGTCGAAATATCCCGAAGGCGGCTCCTCGAACTTCGAAAATACAGACATCATCGTTCCTCCGTGAACTACAAGAGCCACTTCTGCATCGTTATCATACCGCCTTACCACCCGCAGAAAAGCCTCCCGGCATCTCTGACGGAAATCGTCCGCGTCTTCTCCCTCCGGAAATGGCAGCGTGCCGCTGCTGTTGACCCACGCCCGGTAGTCTTCGTCTCCTGACAGTTCCGTATAATTCTTATACTCGAATTTTCCGAAATCGCACTCTCTCAGGTCGTCTTCCACCTGAATATCCGCATCGGGATAGATCAGCCGGGCCGTCTGCAGGCAGCGCTGCATCGGGCTGGACCAGACGATCTCCGCGCCGGGATATCCGCCTTCCTCCTTTTTCTTTTTTATATATCCGGCTCCCTCCGGGCACAGCGGCTCATCGGTTTTTCCCAGATACCGTCCCTCCGTATTGCCCTGAGTCTGTCCGTGTCTTATCATGATCAGTTTCATGTCATTCCTCTTTTCCCATTTCCTTGTATGTCTCTTCTTCCACGATTCTTACATCAGATTTTTGCCATACACCATTATATCCGTTTGCGCCTGCCTCCGCCACCGCATCGGAGCGCAAAAGAGAGAAATTTATTTTCCTGTCCGGATAGTTTCCCCGTCTGCCACACATAAAAAAAGCGTCTCCCGCCGGTGTGAAGCCCGGCCGGGAAACGCTTTTGTCTTACTGTTTATGAAATTATATCTTTTCAGCCGGTTTTCACCGGGTTCTCAGGCTACAGAGAGAGAAAACGCTGAAGGATGGCAGCGACCTGAGCCCGGGTGACAGCTTCCTGAGGTTTCAGCATACCATCACCCATGCCTTCCATTATGCCGTTTTCCACCGCCCAGATTACGGCGTCCTCTGCCCAGCTGCTGACTGCGGAAGTATCACTGAAGGAGCCGATGCTGCCGGCGGTCTCCGGTTCTCCCGCATAGCGATACAGCATCGTTACAAGCTGCTCCCGGGTCACCGGAGCGTTCAGGTCTGTGCCGTCGGAAATTCCGTTTTCCACTGCCCACTGTACGCCTGATTCATACCACTCACCGCCTGCGGCAGTGTCCACTCCTTCACAGCGGGCGAGAACCGTAAGGATCATGGCACGCGTCATAGAACTTTCCGGAGCAAAGGTGTCTTCGCCGGTTCCTTTGAAAATCTCCCGGGCGATGACGAATTCGATGGCCTCCGCGCCCCAGTAATCTTCCGGAACGTCAGCGAAGGATTTGTGATTATCCGTGATTTTGACGGTGTCACCGTCCTGCAGGATGACAGAGATGCCATTTTCGGAAGGCAGGCCGAGGAGGATTTGCTCCGTTCCGTCTTCCCGGATCAATACAGCTACCGTACCCGTACCTGCATCTCTGACCGGTATTTCAACTCTGACGGAAGTACCGTCGGGAAGATCTACCGTTATGAGAGGCGCTGTTTCCGGATCCTTTGAAGCCGATACTTCCGGCATCGGCAGAACGATCACTTCGCCTTTCTCTTCTGCCGCGCTGATGACAGACGCCGGCAGCTTTACGACAGTCTCCGATTTTCCGTCTGCAGAGACAGTCGTCACGGAAGAAGCGCCGTCCTTGTTCGTGACAGTGATTTCCATCGATCCGTCTTTTTTCGTTTCAATGACTTCGACAGAGCCGTCCGGCCGTTTTGTAGTCTCAGTGACCGTTCCGGTAAGGGTATTCGTCACTGTCGTGGTAACGGAGCCGTCCGGATTTGTGACTCTTTTTGTAATGATGTGAGACGAACCGCCGCCGTTATAGCTCCAATTTGCCGTTATCGTCGTATCGGCTGCGGGCATGGCAAAGGTGGTGCCTGAGCTGGAAGCGTCGGCAAAGATGCCGCCGTTTGAGGAAGTCCAGCCGGTAAAACGATAACCTGACTTTGTTCCTGCGTCAATGCTGATTTCCTCACCCTGTATATATTCGCCGCCGGTTGTGCTGCCGCTGCCGCTGCCGCCGTTCAGGTTGACGGTAAGAGTATAGGTTTCAAGCACTTTAAAGGAGAGTTCCACGCTGGCGCTTGTGCCGTTGCTGCCGGAAATGGTCAGTGTTTCGGAATAGTCGCCCGCGCCAAGCTCGGTTTCGGGCTGGACAGTAAAGGTCGCCGTGCCATTCGGAGCAAGGACAGCGGAACCATTTTCAAAACCCGCTCCCGCTGTAATGGCATAGTTCGTGCTGGTGGGCAGATCAGCCGTTACCGTTTGGTTGCCTGTATTGGTGATGGTAATTTCCTGCGCGGCAGGGGCTTCCGTATAGTCTACCGTTTCACTGCCAAAGTTCAGCGTCGTCGGAGATACGGAAATGCCATAGACCGGTGAGATATATTCAGGTATCCCGATTTTGAGCTTTTCGCTGACATTCCCTGCCGCGTCTTTCGCTACGATGTAAAGATCCTTTGCGTCCACACCCGAAAGGCTTGTAAGGGAAATGGTCTGCTCGGTGGTATCGCAGGAAGTTCCCGCGCCGGCGGTGTCGATGGTCGGGGCTTCTGTGTCGCTTTCCACTACTGCATAATAATAGGTGCCCGCTTCGTCGCTGGTAAACTTCACCGTGGCGTTGGTTTCGCTGTCGCGGGTCGCGCTGCCATTGCTCAAAGTCGGCGCGGTGGTGTCAACAGCGGATTGCACATCAATCAGTTTACTGCCATAGTCCGTCAGTCTGGTATCATCGCTTTCCCCGCCGTTGTACTGTTCGTTGAACACGTACAGCTTTGTCGTATCGCTTAATGTTACACCCGCAGGGAGCGTAAGACTTGCCGTTCCGCTTGCACCATTCGTCGTACCGTCCAGCTGCAAAATGCGCCCGTAGTGGGTGATTGCGCCATTGTCTACGATCACAACGGAAATGTACTCATTCGTTCCAGTCTGTGCGTCAGAGTAGGAAAATCCGATGGTGCCGCTGCTGCCGTTAATCGTCGCATTGGAAATCGAAAAATTGCGGCTGCTGTCTAAAACCGTCAATTTCCACTCGTTGCCCGTATAATCGCCAATTTCAAAAATCGCGTCGGCACCTGTGGAGATTTTGCCGCCTTCGGCGGCGGATGTGAAGAGGACAGAGTTCAGATCTAAATTAAAAGCGGGACGAGCAACACAGTCGCCAAAGGACACGCGTAAGATGTCCACATGGCCATCGTTGTAGACTAAGCCTGCAACGCCCGGAAACAATGAGGGCGAGCGGAGCCACCACAAACCGATTGCGCCATAATTGGCAATACGTGCGTTATTATCGACAAAACCGTATGTACTGTTTTCCGCTTCCTCTGCCGAGAGGAAAAATACTTTGTCCCTGTTTAAGATCTTTTCAGACGCTTCAAACGGTTTTGGAGATGCACCGCTTCTGCTTGTAAACGCCGCGTCGCTTTTTGTGGTTTCCAGAATTGCAGCAAGTTCAGCAGCGGAAAAAGCGTCTGTTACACTGTTCCCATCAATTCCGGCAAAGTCCTTGCACCACGCCTGCGCGTCGCTGCCCTGCCATGCGCTGCTTGATTGGTCCTGCTTGAAATGCACGCCGCTATCGGTGCCTGTTCCAAGCAGTTCCTCGGAGAGCAGGAAAAGCCCGCTTTCTCCTGTGTTGGTCTG
>CALXJA010000215.1 GCA_944388465.1 uncultured Emergencia sp. | reverse complement strand
CCGCCGGCATCAATCCCAAATCCTCGGCGCTCAGATTACCCTGCAGCGTCACACCGTTTATGGACGGTTTATTGGTCAGATTATTGTAATTTGTAGTTCCGGTCCCGCCTCCTCCGCCAGTATTCCTTAGCGGATAGATTCCTCCCGGCCTATTTCCGATAACGTTTATGCATCATACCTCCATCAATACTGCACCGGCTGCACCTCGACGGAATCCGTTTCCGATGCGTCAGAAATGATATACAATGTGTCAAATGCCTCGTAGGGCCACGGACCATTAACATTTCCGCCAACCACCTGCGCTGTGCCTGCCGGGATCCGTGCCATGCCTTCGGTCTTGGCTGCGTCAGATTCCACGCCCACCCAGATATCGTTTTCGCCAAAATTCTTGACCAGCGCCTGTTGGCACCGCACCCCAAGCTCAACCTGAACCGGGGTATCCCCGGTAGTCGAAACCGTCTGTATTCCTAACCACGCCATTTGATTCCCTCCCTTACATGGTTGCTGTAATGCCTGATGCCAGAAATATCATGCTCAGCATCGGGCGATGATTGCGCCAATAATAAACGGCCATAGCGACCGCAAAAATAAAACTGATTAATTTTTCCATGTGATTTATATTCCAATTCTCCACGCCGGCAGTGCATTTACCCGATACCGTAATGCATCCGGCCCGTGATCCAACTGCTTTACTGGCTTCTCTTCGCCACGCTCAGCAGCTTTATCATCCCATACATAGGACTGTGTTTCCGAAATCAGCCCTTTGCAGTTGTTCCTGTTTATCCTGATCTGATGCTTCGCGTACAATGTGCCCACCTTTCGGATGCCGTCCAGCACCTCATTGTCAGCTTCCTTCACCACCCAGCCGCGGGAGCGTAGCTCCTGGATAAACGATGCTGCCGATGGGTCCACGATGATCAAACACTGATCTGCCGGCCGGTCCCCCATAAATACAGCCATATCATCTGCATACTGAGCATCTGTTTTCTGCGGGTTTGCAGACCGCCGTGCTTCTTCGGATCGGCTGTCCCACCGGTATTCCCGCTCCACCCAAATCGTTTCCCCATCATCCCATGTTTCCAGGAATACGCACGGGTTTGTAGTGCCATAGTCCACCGCAATTACCTTGCTGGATATGTGCCGGGTGCGATCGTCCAGCTGATCATACAGATTGGCATCCGTAAACATGGTGTAAATCAGGCCTTCCGCCACGGCCCACAAGCCTTTAATGTAGCGCAGGTAAAACACGCCGGCATATAAGCCGCGGTATCTGGCTTTTATCTCTTCCGATAGGCTCAGATTATCATCCATCGTAAAGTGCAGGTACAACAGATGCTTACTATCGCATTTGTCGATCCAATTTATTTTGAACCAGTGCATCGGCCCGCCTGGATTACAGTTAAACCAATACTTCGATCCAGTTACGGAGCAGCGTCCGGTGGCCTGATTTACAAAGGATTCCGGCATCAGCGCTACTTCATCAAAGAAGGCCCCCGCTGCCGTTATGCCCTGTACTAAATCCTGACTGCTCTCGTCCTTACCACCAAAGATGTAGAAGTAGTTGGTGACCTGCCCGCGGCTGATCTCCACCAGGTTATCCGCACGCCGGTCCGTCACGTGATAGCCGCGGCTTCGCAGCATCAACTTCAGTAGGAACAGGACGTTCCGGCGGAAGCTCCCAACCGTCTTTCCGGCCATAATGAAGTTCTGGCCATTGAAAGACTGTATAGCCCACATCACAAAAGACAAGGACATAGAGACGGTTTTGCCGGATCGGATTGCCCCATCCGCAATAATTCCCTCATAATTTTTGACCGGGCTGGTGTCCATCCACCAATTCAAAACCATTCGCTGTTTTTGAGAAAACGGCTTGAATTTAAATACTGGTCTCTTCTTTATCATCTTCTACCTCCGGCTTTTTCCAATCTTCCGCAGCCATTCCCTTTAATGCCTCCAGGAAACCATCGTCCTCTACCTCTTCCTCTGTATCAGCGCCGATCCGCGCCTTCATCGTTTCGATCCGCGCTTTTTGTTCTGGCGTCGCCATGCCCATGTGATCTGCCAGCCAATTCAGGGCCTTTAGCCGATCACTGAGCTTAATGCTGGCCCCGTCCTTACCCTGCTTGATTTCTGCGATCAGGGAGCCATCCACGTCAGTAGATTCTCGGAACCGAACCGTATTGATCTCTTTCTCCAGCGGCACTTTCTTTCCCGTTTTCGGATCTTTCACCTCCACGGGGCCAAAGGCTCCCATGACCTGCGCTTTTTCCCGGCCAAACTCCACAAAGTCCGTAATATCTGCAAAAGCGATATCTATGTACTTCTGAAAGATATCGTGTTCATCCAGCATTTCCTGATTGAGCCGCGCCTGCTTTAGGATTGCAATTTCCTCCTTGACCCGAGGATTTCTGAGGAGCGCCGATCCTTCTGTTACAGCAATTTCGTATCTGCACCCATACGCTTTTTGATAAGCCTTTGTAGCATTAAAACATCGGACATACAGAATGCAAAAAAGCCGCTGCTTATCGGTCAGATCCGGATTCTCCATCACATGGTCCACCGCTTTCGCAACAGCTTTCTTTTCCGCGACATTCTTCTTCGCAACGCTGCGTTTGGATTGCAACGTTGCATTTTGGGTTGCATTTTGGTTGCAATTCCATCCATATCTATTTTTCCAGCTCCGAACGGTTCCCTCTGGAATATCCAGTGCTACAGCAATATCTATTAATTTTTTACCAGATAAGAACATTTCTCGCGCCTGCTCGGCTTTCTGGTTCGGCGCTCTGGCCATTATCACCACCTCTGCTCATACAAATTGCGCCCGGCATAAGCCAGGCGCATAGAAAGGAAAAAGAGGAAATATGAGAAATTGCGGGGGCCGGGATCGAACCGGCGATCTCCGGGGCATAGACCCGGAAAGATTCCACTTCTCCACCCCGCGTTGTATTGCCGGGAATTGGACTAGAACAGGGGGAAAATTGGGTTCGCTTGTCCCGGCTACAAGCTTCGGCCTGATCGGCCTAACACCACATCAGGCTGTTACACCTAATGCGGTGAACATGATAGGAGGTCAATCTACGGCATCACCCATTTGGGTTACTATAACTATACCACTATCTAATGCTCGCATTCTATCGCATTTAATCTCCTTTTTATTTTATTTTTACTTTTTGCAAGGCTGATGCATGAATCTTATGAATATATTGCCAGCTGTAACTCATGACTACTGCGATCTCTTCCCATTTCATGCCTCGAATATAACGATATGTAAGCACACTTTTTTCTACTTCAGAATCTAATCCATCAATAGCTGTCTGCACTTTCGCGAATGTTTCGATAAGTTCTTTCATTTTATCGAGAAGTTTTCTTTCCAACTCATCAATCTTCGCCGCGTATTCCGATAAGTCTCCCACATCAGATCCCTTGGGCATTCCATCTCCCATTATTCCTCTAGGGAACAACCTGTCCAGCCTTAATTCATTGATCTGCTCTTGCAGCCTTACAGCGGCCATCCTGCACCGCAAATATGACTTCAAAAATTTTTTGATTTTTTCTGTATCCGTCATTTCTTTTCCCACTGGCATCACCTCTCCGGCATCTCATAAACTTTGGGGAAAGTAAAAATAGCTTCTGAAATATCCAAACTTCCCCTGAGCATCGCGGGACTCGCAGGGCGGTGGAAGTACTGCGCATATTTCCCCATTATTTCCAATAAGATCTCTTTTGCGCGTTCTTCTGTTTCATAGTCTCCAATCCCCCAGCAATCCGCATTCTCATTCCCGTAATATGCAAGAATTCGGAATTTATTGTCCCCCAAATTATGTACGACAACAGAATCAATCCGATCCATATTAACAAGCACTGTTCTATTTTGAGATAAAATCAGCATGCTATCATCCTCCTAATGTGTTATACTATCTATTCGTCGACTTTCTCCCAGTGCCATTCTACTTGCCCCAGTACTATCTCTTCCATGGCCTTCTCAATTTCCTCGTCCGTCGCAGAATTTTCCGTAACCTCCTTTTTGATCTTCAATCCAACGCATCGACTCATTCCCGCACTAGCTCTTCCGAATCTTCTTGACGTGCGACGCCCTGAACATATCTGATGTGCCGTCTGGCCACTGATCCAGAAAATAATAACCCTTTTTCCTATATAGCTCCGGGTCATATACCAGGGAATCTTTTAAGCCTTCTTCCCCACTTTTCATGAGCAGTCCGGCCATTTTCTTTCCCGTTTTGAGTTCTACCTCAACGAACACGCTAAGAAACCTCTCTATCTCGTCTACTCTCATTCAATCCATCCCTTCTCGACAATCTCTGCTATC
>CALXJA010000214.1 GCA_944388465.1 uncultured Emergencia sp. | reverse complement strand
CCTACGCTGGTGCGGCTCATCCAGAAAATCGAGGTCGGCGAAAAGCGTATGGTGGACGGCCACGAGGAACGGGACTTCAATATCTACTACAATTTCATCGGGCATATCGACCTGTGAGCTTGTCATGATTTATGCGAAGTGAACTAAAAAATAGATTTGAAGTGAAACTTTTTTTCTCTTCCGCTACTCTATATTTATTGAACAGTATTTCAACATACACGACAAATGGGAGGTCAAAAGAATTGAAACTGGAAATGCAGATGAAAGTCGCAGAAAACATCAAATACCTGAGGAACGTCTTCGGTTACACGCAGACGGAAATCGCAGACGAACTTCACCTCTGCCGCAGTACCTACGCTCTTTACGAAGCAGGAAAAAAAGTTCCCGGCGTGGATATGATCCTGGATCTCGCCGCCTTTTATCAGGTTCGTGTAGATACTATCCTGCAGTTGGATGGAGAAAAATTCATCAACGACGTACTGGTTTCCGACCGATGCAAGGATCAGGTTCATCTTCTGATCGACGCCTATTACCGTATTTCCCCTTATGCACAGGGCTGTCTCATCGAACGGGCGCAGACACTGTTGGAAAAGGAAATCGCCAACGAGATCCCCGGCTTTCGCGCCGGTCTGTGAACCCGGCGAGATGCAGCGGGCAGATTCATAAAGCAAAACACGATCCGGCGCAGAGACCCTCCGGCTGTCATCCTGCTCTTTACGAAGAGAACCAACGGATGCAAAAATCATAAAAATCGCACATGGCCTGAGTAAAATGCAGGTTTTTGCGCCAGACCAGACCCAGAATCCGTTTTCGCTTCGGGAAGGTGATGTCTACCGGCACCACCTGATTCGATTCCAGACGCAGAGCCGAGGTCTTTGTCGTCAGAGAAACGCCGCGATTTTCAATAACCATCTCATCCCGGAGCGTATAATCGCATTTCATGATGACCCGAGGCGACAGCCCCGCCTCGCGGTAAAGTTCCGTCAGAAACTGCTGCAGACTGGTCTCATCGCCGAGATTGATAAAATTCACATCGCCGCAGTCCCGAAGATCGATCTCCTTTTTCTCGGAAAGGGAATTTTTTTTATTGACCAGAAGTACCATGTCATCCTCATACAGGATCCGGTACTCCAGTCCCGTCATTTCTCTCTGGGTGATTGCCCCGATATACAGATCGATCTTCCCTTCAAACAGCGAGCGGATATATTCGTTTCCTTCCAGCGAATGACGATCGACGGATATCTGCGGATAGGCGTCAGAAAAGGCATGGAGCAGATCCTGCCAGATATACGGACTCAGGATCCCCAGAACCAGATGCCGGTCATCGTCTCCCTTCTTCGTTCTCAGCGCCCGTTCTCCGTTTTCTAAAAGCGCAAAGGCCGATTCCACATAGTTGAGATATATTTTCCCATATTCAGATAAAACGATATTTCTTCCCTTTTTCTCAAAGAGCGGAACGCCCAGCTCCTGTTCCAGCCTTTTGATGGTCGAACTCAATGAAGGCTGCGAAATATGCAGCTGCTCCGCCGTTCTCGAAACGTGTTCATTTCTTGCCAGATAAAGGAAGTATTTCAGTTGAAGCAGTTCCATTTTTCCCCTCAAATCATAATTTTTAATTTATATATATATAATTCATTATATCTTAGACCTTTCAGAAAATCAATGCTATTTTAAAAGTAATGATAATTTTGAATTTTTGAAGAGGAGGAAATTATGAGCGAACGCGTAATTCGCATCGGCGTAGATGTCGGCGGAACCAACACGGATATCTGCGCGATAGACGAAGAAAACGGAGACCTGATGGTATACAAACTCCCATCGTCTCTCCATGACCAGTCCGAAGCGGTCATCAATGGTGTGAAGGCCATCTCCGATCAGTACGGCTTCGATGGCGAAGCGGTAAAACGCTTTATGCACGGCACGACCGTGGCGACAAACGCCATTCTGGAAACGCGGGGAGTCAAAACGGCGCTGATCACCACCGGCGGTTTCCGCGACCTGTTGGAAATCGGAAGACAGAAACGGCCTTCCCTGTACGACCTTCAGGCAGATAAAGTCACTACGCTGATCAGAAGAGAGCTTCGTTACGAGCTGACAGAACGGATGAACTGTCAGGGCGAGATCGTGCGGCAGATCGACGAAGAAGAACTCGACGCCGTTATCGAAAAGATAAAGGAAAGCGGAGCGGAAAGCATCGCCGTCATGCTGCTCAACTCGTATCTCAATCCGGAGAATGAAGATCATATCCGCCAGGCCATCCAAAACAAACTCCCGGATATCTTTCTGACGGTATCCAGCGACCTTTCCAAACAATTCCGGGAATACGAAAGACTGTGCGGCACAGTCCTGAACTCCTTCGTCGGTCCCGAGGTCAAGAAATATATGGAAAACCTCAAGGCGACCCTGGAAAAAATCGGCATCCGGAACATCTACATCAACCATTCCAACGGCGGACTGATGTCCATATCCGAATCCATGAGCTTCCCGATCAAAACCGGTCTTTCCGGCCCGGCTGCCGGCGTCGTCGGCGCACAGTATATCACCGACCTTGTAGATGAAAAGGATCTGATCACCATCGATATCGGCGGTACCAGCACCGATATCAGCCTGGTCGTGGACGGACGCTTCGAAGCTTCTGATGAAAGAAGCATCAGCGGTTATCCGGTTCGGATTCCTTCCATCGATATTTCCACCATTGGCGCCGGAGGCGGAAGCATCGGCTGGATCGACAGCGGCGGCGTTCTCAAAGTGGGACCGCAGAGTGCCGGAGCCAACCCCGGCCCTGCCTGCTACGGACTGGGCGGCACCAATGCCACCATTACCGATGCCCGCGTCGTTTTAGGTCATCTGAACCAGAGCGAGCTCCTGGGCGGCAGACTGCCTATCGATGCGGAAAAATCCAGAGAAGCCGTTGCAGAACTGGCAGAAAAACTGAACATGGGTCTTTTCGAAACAGCTAAAGGCATCATCTCCATCAGCAATTCCAACATCGTAAAAGAAATCAAGAACGTGACCGTAGCCAAGGGCTACGATCCGAGCGGCTTTTGCCTTGTTGCCTTTGGCGGCTCCGGTCCGCTCCACGCTGCGGAACTGATCGAAGATATGCTGATCAGCCGGGCTTTGATTCCGAAGACGCCGGGACTGCTGGCTGCCTACGGCCTTCTCACAGAAAACATGCGCAGAGACTTTGTACAGACCAACGTTGTCGAACTCAGCGAGGACTCGGCAAAGATTCTGGAAAAACAGTTCTCCGCCCTGGAAAAAGATGCGGAAAAATGGTTTGCCGAAGAGGATATCCCACAGGAAAGACAGCGTCGGGAATACTTCCTGGATATGCGCTACAAAGGGCAGAATCATGAGATCCGCGTACCGCTGCAGCGCCAGGATGCCGGCGATGCAGACCGGATCAAGGCTGCTTTTACCGAAGTCTATGAGCGCCTCTATTCCTTTAGCTCCAAAGACGCCGTGCAGATCGTCAATTTCGGCCTGTCTGCCATCGGCGATATCGTATATCCGAAGATCATCACCGACGATTATGCCGGAGAAGATCCGTCCTCTGCCATTATCGGCAGCCGCAGCGTAAGAGAATCGGCAACAGAATCCGCCGATTACACCCTGTACGACCGGGAAAAGCTCCATTACGGCAATATCATAACAGGACCGGCCATCGTCGAGCAGATGGACAGCACGACCATCATTTTACCGGGACAGACAGCCAGAGTCGACAAATACCTGAATATCATCATTGAGCGAAAGTGAGGCGGAGAAGAGAATGAAAAAAATCAATTCCATTAATCTGGAAATCATCGCCAACAGTGTGAATTCCATCGCCGAGCAGATGGGCGTCATCCTTTCTAAAACCGGCTACAGCACCAATATCAAAGAGCGAAAAGACCTCTCTGTCGCTGTATTCAGCGCCAAAGGCGAGCTGCTCTCCCTGGCACAGCACATTCCTCTCCATTTCAGTTCTCTTTCCGGAGCCGTGGAAGTGCTGACGGAAAAATACAGTGTTGAAGACGTGTACGAAGGAGATATTTTCATCGCCAACGACCCGTACTGCGGCGGGGGCTCACACCTGCCGGATATCGTCCTGTTAAAGCCCGTATTCTACCAGGGCGAACTGATCGCCTACATGGTCAATACCGGCCACCACGCCGACAAGACCCGAAAGGGCTCTACCATTTACGATGAAGGGCTGCGTATCCCGGTGATCAAGCTTTACGAAAAGGGCGAGCTGAAACAGGACGTCTTCGATCTGATCATGCTGAATTTCCAGATGAAATATGAACGGCAGGGCGATCTCAGCGCCCAGATGATCACCAACCAGTTCGGCTCTGACAAACTGGTGGAGCTGATCGACCGCATCGGCATAGACACGTTTCATGAGTTCTGCCAGGAATGGCTCAAATATGGCAAACGAAAAGCAGAAGTAGCCATTGAAGCTCTGCCCGATGGTGAATATACCTTTGAAGATTACATGGACGACGACGGCGCCGGAAATGAAGATTTAAAAATCGTCACGAAGCTGACGGTAAAAGGAAAAAATATTACCTTCGATTTTTCCGGTACCTGCCCGCAGGTCAGCGGTCCGTACAACTGTGTTCCCTGTGCGCTCAAGGCGACGGTATACTACGCCATGCTGTCCGTTCTCGATCATACGATTCCGGCAAATTCAGGCTTCTTTGACAGCATCGAGATCAAGGCCGAACCGGGAAGCCTGGTCTGGGCGACCGAACCGGCTGCCGTAGGCGACAGAGAAACGACCTCGCAGCGTATCGCCGACGTCATCTTCGGCGCTTTCTCCAAGATGGATCCGAAGATGGTGGTCGCTGCCGGAAACGGCGCCATCTCTTTCTTCTCCTTCTCCGGAAAAGACAGCCGAACGGATCAGCCGTATATCTATGTAGAAACCATAGGCGGCGGATCCGGCGCCCGGTACAACAAGGACGGTCTCGACGCCATTCAGGTACACATGACCAATACCTCGAATCTCCCTGTAGAGGCATTGGAAATGGAATATCCGCTGATGGTAGAACAGTATGCGCTCCATGAGAACAGCTGCGGTGCAGGAAAATACAGAGGCGGCCTGGGCATCGTCAGAGCCATACGCGTACTTGCAGAAAGCGAGGACACCATGCTGGTGGCAGCATCTACCGAACGGGCAAAACGCAGGCCTTGGGGGCTCTCCGGCGGCGGCGAAGGCGGAAACGCGTCGATGAAAGTCATCCGGAACGGCCAAGTTATTTCCGATGTTGCCAAACCGCGAAACATCAGGCTGCAGACCGATGATATCGTCGAGCTTCGGACTGCCGGCGGCGGCGGCTTCGGCCCGGCAGCAGAAAGAGAAACAGAAAAAATCAGATCCGATCTGCAGGAAGGCATCATCGACCGGAAGTGGATCGAAGAAGCCGGCATAGATCCCGGCAAACTATAAGGAGGTGCAAATTATGGCTGAAAAAGAAACAAAACATGTCAGCATGGGCATGGCAATTCTGACACTGCTCATCGTAGCTGCCATCATGGCCGTCGGCCTGGCGGTTCTGAAAATCGATACAATGGTCACCTTTATCCTGTCGCTGCTGGCGGTGTGCATTATCGCCATCTGCCTGGGCATGAAGCTTGACGATCTGCAGGAGGTCATCCTCCGGGGCTTTCGGAAGTTCGCTCTGATCGGCATGATTCTGATCTCCGTCGGCATGGTCGTCGGCACCTGGATGATCTCCGGTATTGTTCCATCCATTATTTACTACGGTCTGCAGCTTTTCTCCCCGTCTTCTTTCCTGGCGCTGGGCTTCATCATCTGCTGCATCGTATCCTTTTTCACCGGATCATCCTATGCCGCCCTGGGAACCATGGGCGTCGCCTTTATGGCCATCGGCTACGGCATGGATATTCATCCGGGGCTGACTGCCGGCATGGCCGTTTCAGGCGCTGTTTTCGGCGATAAAATGTCGCCGTTCTCCGATACCACCAACATGGCGCCTGCTGCAGCCGGCACGGATATCTTCCTGCATATCAAATCCATGATCTACACGGTTACGCCATCCTTCATCATCTCGCTGATCCTCTACTTTGTCCTGGGGCTGCAGTACGATACGGCGTCGGAAGAATCCATGGCCAGTATCGAAAATATCATTGTCACCCTCGACGAGTGCTTCAATATCTCGCCGTTCCTGCTGATCGTACCGGTCTTTACCATCGTACTGGTCGCAAAAAAGGTTCCGGCTATGGTCGCACTGGTCATCGGCGCACTTTTAGGAATCGCGGCGGCGCTGATCGCACAGCCGCAGTTTACCTTCAACGAAGTCGTAACGGCTATGTCCAGCGGTTTCACCATGGAATTTGAAGATGAGGCGCTGTCCAGCCTTCTGAACCGCGGAGGAATTTCCGCCATGATGTCCACCTTCGTTTACTGCGTCTTCGCACTGGAGCTGGGCGAGCTGATGTTTGAGATGGGCGTGCTTTCCGTGATCCTCAGCAAGTTCAGCGAAAAGATCCTGAAGCCTTGCAACCTGATCATTACAACGCTGTTCTCCTGTCTGCTTACCGTTATGCTGACCACTTCTCAGTATATGGCGATCCTCCTTCCGGGCGAAGTATTCAGACCGTCTTACGACAGAGCAAAGGTTGCGCCATACGTGCTTTCCCGGACACTGGAGGACGGAGGCACGATTTTCTCCTTCCTGGTCCCATGGTCGGCGGCGGCGATATACAGTACTGGCGTTTTAAACGTACCGACGCTGGAGTACCTGCCTTACGCCTTCCTGACGCTGCTGTGTCCGATATGTGCCATCATCTGTGCGTTTACCGGTATAGGCGTATTCGATTCCGAAGACAAGAAACTGTTAGGAAAGACCAGAAAACCTGTCGCTTAACAGAAACGACTTAACAAGAATGACTTAACAAGATAGAAACCCGTCTGCCTTTTGCAAAAGCAAACGGCAGACGGGTTCAGCAAAAGAAAGGAAATCCGATATGAAGTTTGGTGTGCTTAAAGATATAAAGAACGGCGAATACCGCGTAGTCATGACTCCTGCCGAAGCAAACATCCTCGTTTCCGAGGGAACGGAAGTCTATGTCGCCCATAATGCCGGATATGCGGCCGGATTCGACGACGAGGCTTATGAAGCCGCAGGTGCGGTGATCATCGAATCCAACGAAGAAATATGGAAGACCTGTGACTTTGTCGCGAAAGTAAAAGAGATAGAAGAAGAAGAATATGAACTGATGCGCGAAAATCAGCTGATCTACTGCTGCATACACCCGGCAGCACATCGCGAAGAGGTAGACGCCCTGCTGCGCAAGAAGGTCATTGCCATCACCGCAGAAGACTCTCACCGCTACGGTTCGCCTAACTGTGAGGCTGCCGGAAAAGCCGGCGCCTTTATGGGACTGTGGGCAATGCTGTCCATCAATGGAGGCTGCGGTAAATTTGTCAGCGGCCTGGGCGCAGCGCCAGGTGTAAAAGCTGTTGTATGCGGTCTGGGAACGGTTGGAAAAGCCGCCGTAGAAGCGTTATATACCATGGGCGCCTGGGTCAGTGCAGCTGATATCAATATCGGCGTTCTGCGCGAGGTCTCCTCCAAGTACAACGGACAGGTCAATACCTTCGTTTCCAATCGCTATAATCTGGCGAAAGAAATCGCCGATGCCGATCTGGTCATCAACTGTGTCAGATGGCCGAAGAACGCCACAGAATTTATGATCGACCGCTCCATGGTCGCTTCTATGCACAGAGGCGCGGTCATCGTCGACGTGAGCAACGATTACGGCTGCATCGAAACATTCCATGAGACGACCCACGACGATCCGATTTACATTGAAGAAGGCGTCGTACATTACTGCGTCAGCAATATCCCCGGCGCGATCGCCGGCTCTACCTCACAGGCATACGCTGCAGGAATACTCCCGCATTTCCAGTCCATCATCAAAAACGGTCTGGCGGAAGCCTGTGTGCGGGACGGATTTTTACGCCGGAGCCTGACCGCTTACAAGGGCTATCTGACCCACGAGGAAACCAGCGGTATCCAGAACCGGCCTTGGGTAAAACCGGAAATCATCCTGGGCATCCAGGATCGGAAACTGGATCCTGCACCCCCGGCGACCGTAACCAGATCTGAAAATTACTATCCGGAATTTCAGTAAGCAACAAGCTGCATAATGTTTTTTCCTAACAGGAAGTGCCGCAGATCTCTGTCACAGATGATCTGCGGCACTTCCGCTGTATACAGAAAAGGAGCTGCTGCTCCATAGATGACGTTCATCTATCCTGCATCAGCTCCTGTCTCGCAAAGAAACCCGTAAAACAGGATCAGGCGTCTTCACTTTCCGCTTCGTCCTCTTTCTCCTCGTTTCTGGTCACGGTGGTCAAGCCGATCCGACGGTTTTTCATCTGCTCGACCTGAACGGTAAAGCCTTCCAGCGGAACCGTAAAGATCTCGCCATCCTCCGGGATCCGTCCCAGCGCACCGCAGAGGAACCCGCCAAAGGTATCGTAGACTTCTATCGGCAGTTCGATATCCAGTTCCTCGCCGACATCCTCAAGATCCGCAGCGCCGTAAATCTTCCAGCAGTTTTCTGCGACCTTTTCAATATCGTCAGGCTTTTTCTCTGTCTCCATATCCGAAAGATCGCCTACCAGCGCCTCCATCAGATCGTGAAGCGATACGATGCCGGAAAGTCCGCCGTATTCATCGATGACCACGGCAAAGTAGATCCCGGAATTCCGCATATTTTTAAACAGTACGTTCGCTTTCATCGATTCTGGAATGAAATATGCCTTATCCACTGCGTTTTCCATCAGATACTCCAGCGATTTGTCCTTCGCCCGGAAATAATCCTTTGTATCCAGTACGCCCAGAATATCGTCGCTGTTTTCTCCGCAGACCGGATAATAGGTGTGTCTCGTCCCGTAGATGATCTCTTCCCATTCTTCCATCGTATCGTCTGTACTCAGCGAAACAACATCTACGCGATGGGTGCAGATCTCCTCTGCGGTTATATCATCAAATTCAAATACATTGAGGATAAACTCGTTTTCATCCGTATCGATGACGCCCTGCTGCATTCCTTCACCCAGAAGCATACGGATCTCTTCCTCGGATACCTGTTCTTCATTTTCATCCGGATTAATACCCAGCAGACGTAAAATGAAATTGGTCGAAACGGTCAGCAGCCAGACCAGCGGAGCAAACACTTTGGAAACGCCGTGCAGCAGACCGGAAAGCCCCATGGACAGCGCCTCTGCCTTCTTCATGGCGATCCGCTTCGGAACCAGTTCACCGAAGACCAGATTGAAATAGGTCAGAATCAGTGTGATCAGAATAACGGAAATGGTGCTGAGCACATTTTCCGGAATAGCGATTCCGGCTCTCTGCAGCAGATGCATCAGCGGCTCAGCAAAGCTGTCCGCCGCAAAAGCACCACCCAGAAGACCTGCCAGCGTAATAGCCACCTGGATCGTCGCCAGGAAGCGAGCCGGCTGTTCGGTAAGCGCCGCCAGCCTCATGGCTTTTTTATTTCCGTCCGAAGCCATTTTTTTCAGCTTCGTCTCATTCATGGAAATTACGGCGATCTCTGCACTGGCAAAGGTCGCGTTTAAAAATATCAATACAACTTGCAGAATTAAAGGTCCTATCATTTTCTTTCCTCCATAGCGGAGAGCCTCCGGCTCTCTCCTTTTCTCTTTCTCTCGTAGATCATGCAAAAACCACAAAAAGGCACAGCCTCCGCACAAAGCGCGGAAAGACTGTACCTCCTCTTTATAAACGCATGACACGGCATAGAGCAAAGAAACAGAAATAGCTCTTCATTCTGTGACTGTCACTATCATCCATGTAATTTTTCCTGCCTTTCTTCTTTTCATACACTTATTTTAATTGAAAGGATAACATACCGCCTCTTCTTCGTCAATCAGAATTTTTGCTTATTTTCTTCTTCCGGCACGTTTCGCAGAGTCCGTACAGCACAGAGTTTCTACACTGAAGGAAAAAGCCGTGATGCTCCCGGATATGCGAGGATATCTCGTCCATAAAGGCGCAGTCCAGATGAAAAACCGCGCCGCATTCCGTGCACTTTAAATGCAGATGCTCCGCGCACCGGCGCTCCCTGTCCGCATACTGATACGTCGCCTTATCGCCTTCTCCGACGTAACGGATCAGACATCCGTCCTTCTCCAGTTTATCCAAATAGCGGTAAATCGTCGTAAGGTTTACCGGATAATTTTCGGCCTTCATATGAAGATCGATTTCCCTGACGCTGACTGCATGATCCCGGTTTGCCAGCAAATACTCCATGATCTTTGTCCGGCTGTTGGTCCGGTATTCATTGCCTGCCATATCTTACACCTTTCTTTTCCTGCAGACTGCCCGCTGCACCGCAAAATCGTCAAAAGCAAAAGCGCCGAAACGAAAGCGCTAAAAGGTAATGCCGAAAAACTCGATCAGCACGCCCCATAATACACTCATTATATAAAGAACAACGGTAATCGTCACATTTTCCCGCATATCCCGGTTTTCTTTGAACAGCACCAGAAGCCCCATGCCTGCGCTGACCAAAAGTCCGCTCATCATCGGCCCTGAACCGATGATTCCCTCCAAATAGAGCTGCGTGATCGCGACCGAGGCGGCGCAGTTAGGAATCAGTCCCACAAGTCCGGCCGCCGCTTCTCCCAGCACCGGAATATCCGAAAACAAGGCGGAAAGGCTCTCTTCACCGATAAAGCGGATCACCGTACCGATCGCCAGCGATATCAGGAAAATAAAGAAAAAGACCTTCAGCGTGTGCCGCACCGCCTCCGCAGCCGCGCCTGCCGCACAGCTGCAGGCCGGTGAATGTTCGTGTTCCTGCTCCCAGGCTGCTTCTTTTTTGAACATCCGTCCCAAAAGCAGCTCTGCGGCAAAGCCGGACAGCATACCGATCCCCACCTTGACGGCCAGAAGCTTCAGGATTGTCGCCGGCGCCACCTCCGCAGAAATAAGAATCGGCAGCATTTCGTCTGACGTCGACATGTAAACAGCAATCAGCGTTCCCAGGGTGATTACCCGCCCCATATAGAAATACGACGCCGCAGCGGAAAACCCGCACTGGGGGAAAGCACCCAGCAGACTGCCCCATATCGGTCCGGTCTTTCCTGCTTTCCGAATGATCCGCCTGGATCTGCTGCCGGCCGCATGCTCTAAAATACCGATCACCAGATAGGTAACAAAGAGGAACGGTATCAGCCTGACGCTGTCTTTCAGCGCATCGATCAATATATCTGCCATTGACTCCCTCACTTCCGTTTTTGCCGGTGTATAAGCAAAGACGCGCACCCCGTCGTGCGCATCTTCAAAATGCAATCCGATCGAATTTGCAAATCATTTGCAAATTCGATTATAACACTTTTTGTCCAAAAGTCAATGACCGGCTTCCCCGGCGGCTGCTCCGCAGCTCTGCCGCTGTCCGTGTCTCTCAGCGCGTTCTGCCGATAATCCGGTCGATGATCGCTGCTGCTACCTCTTCCTTTTTCATCAGCTCCAGTTCCTCTATCCCGTCATCGGTAATCAGAGTGACCAGATTTGTACCGGTTCCAAAACCTGCACCCTTATCCTTGAGATTGTTGGCCACGATCATATCGGCATTCTTCGCCGTAAGCTTTGCTCTGGAGTTTTCCAGCATATTCTCGGTCTCCATGGAGAAACCGCACAGAAATTGTCCCTGGCGTTTATGCTCGCCCAGGTATTTCAGGATATCACGGGTGCGCTTCAGCGGGATCGTCATATCCCCGTCTTTTTTCTTAACCTTCTGGTCGCTGCATTCCTGCGGCGTGTAATCCGCCACGGCCGCAGCCTTTATGATCAGATCCTGCTCCGGCGCTCTGGAGACGACCGCTTCAAACATATCGGCGGCGCTTTCCACCTGGACGATATCCACAAACGCAGGCGGTTCAGCCGTGGTAAACCCTTTTACAAGCGTCACCTCCGCACCGCGGAGCATACATTCTTTCGCCAGAGAGAATCCCATCTTTCCCGAAGAATGATTGGTGATAAACCTTACCGGATCCAGGGATTCTCTGGTCGCTCCGGCCGTGACCAGAACCTTCTTTCCCTGCATGTCCTTTTCCCGGGAAATCGCCCGTTCAACATATTGATACAGCTCGTCCGGCTCCGGCATTTTTCCCGCTCCCGTATCGCCGCAGGCAAGTCTTCCGGAGGCCGGTTCCACTACCGTAATGCCGTAATGAACCAGCCGTTTCAGATTGTCCTGCGTGACTGGATTCTCATACATGGCTGTATTCATGGCCGGTACGACGATCTTCGGGCATCTGCAGGCTAAAAACGTCGTCGTCAGCATATCGTCAGCGATGCCGTGAGCCAGCTTTGCCGCGATATTGGCCGTGGCCGGCGCCACAATGAACAGATCCGCTTTTTTCGCCAGCGCCACATGCTCCACGTCATAGCGGAAATTGCGGTCAAAAGTATCTGTGACGCATTTGTTTGCCGTCAGCGTTTCAAAGGTAAGCGGCTGGATAAACTTCCCCGCATGCTCTGTCATGATGACATGTACCTCGGCGCCCTCTTTCACCAGCCGGCTGGCCAGATACGCAGACTTATATGCGGCAATACCGCCGCTGATCCCCAGCAGTACGGTTTTATCTTTCAACATGGTTTTTATCTCCTCTTTTTTTCTTTACGTTACAGTATAGCACTGCACACCGCCCCCGGTAAAGTCCAAACCCTTCTCTTTTCGTCATATTCTCCCTGTCCTGCTGAATATATATATTCAGATCCTGCTGTCACAAACCGCACTGCGTTCTGTGAGCCGGGAAAATCTGAAAACAAACAGGAGAATCGACCCATGCCGCTGAAAACCCTTTTTCGAAAGACATTTCCCTTTGTTGCAGCCAGATTCTGCCTCAGTCTCCTTGCTGCAGCCTTTCCTGCCGCATTCTTGCCGATCTTCATCGGCGCCGGCTGGCTGTTCGGTGCGAACGGCGCCATCTTTGCCATTTTTATCTGGCTTCCTTTCGCACTGATCCTGCACCTTCTCATCCTGCGCGGTCCCGGTCTGCTGCTCCGATTCGGCCACCTGACTGCAGCTCTCGGGGTTCTTTCTTTCGGAAAAGCGCCGCGCCTGCAGCTCTTTCGCTGCTGCCGGGAAGCCCTTGTCCGATATGCCCGCACCAACACATTCTCTCAATTCAGCAGAAACCTGTTTACAAAAGTCCGGCAGCTTTATCTGCAGAAGGGCGAGCCGCTGTTTTTCTTCCGGCACCTTCGGCAGCCATGGGCGCAGCGGCTGCCCGCCATGCTTTATCTTTCTCTTATCAGCAGATTCCTCCTCTGCCGGATCATTGGAGAAAAAAATTGCCCTGCAAAAGCTGCAGACCGTGCCGCCGCAGAATGGTTGAAAAAGCAACCCTCAGCTAAAAAAGCCGCCGAAAAGATCATCGGCCGGACGACGCTCTTTTCTGCACTGTTTACCGGTCTGCTCACCTGCGGTCTGTGGATCTTTTTCGCCCGGATATCCTTTTATCCGTTTACCGCTCTGCCGCTGGCGCTTCTGTTCGTCAGCAGCGCCGGCTACTTTGCCGGCTGCGCTGTCGAGCTTTCTCTTTTGCTTCTGTACCGGAGCGTGCCGCCGCAAAAAACAGAAGCGCCCGGATATGAGGCATAGATTCCTCTACCCGGGACAGTATAAAGCCGTAAAGCAAAAAAACTATACATATTTTCGCATATATTGCAGCGCATTCTTTTCCAGTCTGGATACCTGCGCCTGACTGATGGAGATCTCCTC
>CALXJA010000213.1 GCA_944388465.1 uncultured Emergencia sp. | reverse complement strand
AAGCAGGGCGCTGACCAATACTGTGTCGGCGCCCTGCTTTTTGGCAGAGATATACAGCGTTGGTCTTGAGAAAATTTCTGTTTCTGTGCTAAAATAAAGACGATCGTAGGAAAGAGGGGAGGAGAATCTATGGAACAGTTATCCTTTTTCGACGACCGCCGGAAAAATATGCCTCTGGCCAGCAGACTCAGACCGGATTCACTGAACGAGTTTGTCGGGCAGCAGCACCTGATCGGTCCGGGAAAGATACTCAGACAGCTGATCGAAAAGGATCAGATCTCTTCTATGATCTTCTGGGGGCCTCCCGGCGTAGGGAAAACCACACTGGCGAGGATTATCGCCAGACAGACAAAGTCTGCCTTTGTTGAATTCAGCGCGGTAACCAGCGGGATCCGAGAGGTTAAGGAGGTTATGAAAAAGGCCGAAGAGAATCGAAGGATCGGCATCCGTACCCTGTTGTTTGCCGATGAGATCCATCGCTTCAACAAGGCGCAGCAGGACGCCTTTCTTCCTTATGTGGAAAAAGGCAGCATTATTTTAGTCGGCGCAACGACGGAAAACCCATCCTTTGAGATCAATTCCGCTTTGCTTTCCCGCTGCAAGGTGTTCGTGCTGAAAGCGCTGAGCGAGGAAGATCTTTTGACGCTGCTTCATCATGCTATGGAGAGTCCTAAAGGATTCGGCGATATGGATGTGACGGCGGGGGACGAGATCCTGTCGGCAATCGCCAGATTTGCCAACGGAGACGGGCGGACGGCGCTAAATACGCTGGAAATGGCGGTGTTAAACGGGAAAACCGATGAAAACGGCGCGGTGCTTGTCGATGAAGAGGTGCTGCAGCAGTGTATCAACCGCAGATCTCTTTTATATGATAAAAACGGAGAAGAGCATTACAATCTGATTTCCGCCCTCCACAAATCTATGCGCAACAGCGATCCTGACGCAGCCATTTACTGGCTTTGCCGAATGCTGGATGGCGGAGAAGATCCGCTGTACATTGCCAGAAGGCTGGTTCGCTTTGCCAGCGAAGACGTAGGCATGGCCGATTCTCAGGCGCTCCAGGTAGCAGTGGCGGCCTATCAGGCCTGTCATTTTCTCGGAATGCCCGAATGCGATGTTCATTTAACCCACGCAGTCGTCTATCTGTCCATGGCAGCCAAATCCAACGCCCTGTATCGGGCCTGCGAAAAATGTAAAAAGGATGTCAGAGACATGCCGGCGGAACCGGTACCGCTGCATCTTTGCAACGCGCCGACCAGTCTGATGAAGGAACTGCATTACGGAGACGGGTACCAGTACGCCCACGATACCGAAGAGAAGCTGACGGCGATGACGTGTATGCCCGATTCACTGAAGAACCGCCGCTATTACGAACCAACGTCTCAGGGAAGGGAAAAACTGGTCAGAGAGCGGCTGCAGCAGATAATGGAATGGAAACGCTCCCGCAGAAAATAAAGCCGGCGTTTCCTAAAAAAAACAGGCCTGTGAAAGCTGACGGCACCTTCGGGTCTTCGCTGTCTGCCAAGGCTGCTGCAGCCCTGTGCAGTAAATGACTTTACGGTCTTCCCGTATGGGAGTATAATGAATACAAAAGCGAGCTGCCGGTTACTTTGCGCAGCGGAAAGGAAAGAAAAAATGATGCAGATAGAAATGTTGAATGTCGGTGGAAAAACAGTCCAGGGTCTTGCGATTAAAACGCCGGGCGGAGAAGGGCATCCGAATATGCTTCTTCTTCTCTGTGAAAAGGGCTATATCATGTGCGGCTATTTGAATGTAGAAGCAGCGGCTAAATTTGACGATGCAGCAGCGGTAGTCGGCGGAAGCTGTTTCGAGGAGATCCTTGCAAACCCGGTAAAAGCCGTGACGCCGAAAGCGGCGGAGCTGGGCATAGAGATCGGTATGACAGGGGCAGAAGCTGCCACCAGACTCAACGGATAAGGATTTGTGCGGAGAAGGCTCCGCCGCTTTTCTGCCGCGGCTTGTCCGCGGCAGTTTTTTTACGATCTGCCGGCGATCTGCCGGGGTCTTTCTGTATTTTGCCGAGCCGCGCAGAAGTGACGGGGGAGATGTCACGATGACGCGGACGATTATGGAAATATTGTCCGGGAATCGTTTAAAATTATCGAAAAATGGTATAAAACACAAGGCAGCCTGCAGTGAAAAAACGGCGGAAAGCCGGGAAAGAGGCTGTACAGACAGGATATCCCCCGGTATCGAGGGTATACAAACAGACAAATCATTAGGGAGGTAGGCAGATATGCTCACATTGAAAGACGTGTGCTGGAAGCCGGAAGACGGAGAAGCCGTACTGAAAGGCATAGATCTGCAGGTACAGACAGGAAAACTTACTGTCGTTACCGGGCCCAACGGCGGAGGAAAGACGTCGCTGGCCAAGGTTATCGCAGGATTGAATCAGATCACCAGGGGCAGTATGCTGCTGGATGGCACAGATATTACCGATATGGATATAACAGAGCGGGCACGATTCGGCATCAGTTATGCCTTTCAGCAGCCGGTTCGCTTTAAAGGTGTTACGGTGAGGGATCTTCTCGAGCTGGCGGCCGGCGGGCAGATGCGGGAAGACCGGATCTGTGAGATCCTGGCCAAGGTAGGTCTCTGCACCAAGGATTACATAGATCGTGAGGTCAACGCCAGTCTGTCCGGAGGCGAGATAAAGCGAATAGAAATCGCTTCCGTTTTGGCGCGGCAGAACAGCAGACTGCTCATCTTTGATGAGCCGGAGGCGGGGATCGATCTCTGGAGTTTTTCGGGACTGATCGATACCTTCGGCGAACTGAAAAAGGATAGGGATAAAGCGCTGCTGGTTATTTCTCACCAGGAGCGACTGCTGGAAATTGCAGATGAAATTGCCGTAATTGCTGCCGGCAAGGTGCGTATCGCAGGACCGGGAAAGGAAATTTTGCCGCAGCTTATGGAAGGCGAGAAATCCGGCGCCTGTCCGATCGGAAAGGAGTGGTAGTCTTATGGATAAGCTGACGGAAGAACTGTTGAAGGCCGTATCCGAATACACGGAAGGCGGTTATCAGGGAGCTTACAATATTCGGGAAAACGGAGGGTGCGCCGGACGGCAGTCCACAGAAAATGTCCGCATTGAAGGCAAACCGGATGGCAGCGGCCTCGACATCTATATCAAGGCGGGAACCAGGGGCGAAAAGGTCTTCATCCCTGCCTGCGTAACCAGAGGCAATGTCAGCGATCTGGTATACAACGATTTTCATGTCGGCGAAAACGCCGATGTGACCATCATCGCCGGATGCGGTGTTCACACAGACGATGACGGTGACGCCGCGCACAACGGTATACACCGGTTTTTCCTGAGCAAAGGCGCCCACGTGCTGTATGAAGAAAAGCATCTGGGAACCGGAAAAGGCAGCGGGCAGAAACGGATCGACCCGGTAACCCATATTGAACTTTCCGAAGATGCGGTGCTGGAGATGAATACCATTCAGCTGGGCGGCGTGGATCATGCCGTCAGAACTACGACCGGAACGGTAGCAGCCCGGGCAAAGCTGCTCATCCATGAAAGCCTGCAGACTTCCGGGACGGAATATGCCAAAACGGATTTTGACGTGGATATGAACGGAGAGGACAGCGCGGTAGATTTGATTTCCCGTTCTGTTGCCAAGGACAATTCCTATCAGGAATATCATTCGCGGATAAACGGCAACAATCGCTGCACAGGACATTCGGAATGTGACGCGATCCTTGTGGGAAACGGCAAGGTCAATGCCGCACCGGAACTGTTCGCCGGCAATCTTGACGCGTCGCTGATCCACGAAGCAGCCATCGGTAAGGTGGCAGGAGAACAGATCCTGAAGCTGCGGACTCTGGGATTGACAGAGGAAGAAGCGGAAAAGCAGATCATAGAAGGGTTCCTCAGAGGCTGATGGCAAAAGAGATCAACGGGGAGTTTACGCAGAGGCTGACGGACTGGTACCGGAAGAACCGCAGGAGCCTTCCCTGGAGGGAAGATCATGAACCTTATCATGTGTGGGTTTCGGAGATCATGCTTCAGCAGACCAGGGTGGAAGCCGTCCGGGATTACTATCTGCGTTTTATGCGGGAGCTTCCGGACATCCGTGCGCTGGCAGAAGCAGATGAACAGACGCTGCTGAAGCTCTGGGAGGGGCTTGGCTACTATAACCGGGTGCGGAACATGCACAGAGCGGCCGTGCAGATCGTGGAAGAAAAAGACGGCCGCTTTCCCCAGAGCTATGAAGAAATTCTGGCCTTGCCGGGCATTGGCGAATACACGGCAGGGGCGATCGCTTCGATCTGTTTTGACCAGGGGTCGCCTGCAGTGGACGGCAATGTACTGCGCGTCTTCAGCCGCCTTTATGAGGACAGAACGGATATAAAGAGCGCGGCGGCAAAGAAGAGAATCAGAGCCTATCTGCAGAGTCTCTATCCGGAAAGTGGATGTGGAGACTTTACACAGGCGCTGATCGAGCTGGGGGCGCTGCTTTGCGTACCGAAGGGGATACCAAAGTGCAGTCTCTGTCCGGCCGCAGAGTTTTGCCGTGCCCGGGAAAACGGGACGGTACAGGAATTTCCGGTAAAGGTGAAAAAAAAGGAGCGGAAGAAAATCAGCAAAACGGTGCTGATCCTTTCTTGTGAGGGAAAAACAGCGGTAAGACAGAGGGAAAAAGACGGTCTGCTGGCCGGAATGTATGAGTTTCCCAATATTGATGCGCAGCTTACCGCCGAACAGGCTCTGGCGCTTGCAGAACAGTGGGGATGCGAGCCGAGAGACCTGCGCAGACAGCTGAGCTGCACCCATGTTTTCAGTCATGTAGAATGGGAAATGACCGGATATTTCATTGCCTGCGGTGCGGCAGGCGGCGGATTCCGATGGGCTGATGACAGAGAAATGAAAGAGGAAATTCCTCTGCCATCCGCATTTCTATATTTTATTTGAGTGTATCTGAAACGTTTTTTCCGCATGAACAGAAACTGCTGCATGGATTTTCAAAGAAAAAATTTCTTTGGCTCTGCGGCAGTTTTTTCGCGAGTTGACGCTTCTCTTTTGCTGTCGTTTGCGATACAATAGGAAATACACATGCGATCGGAGGTATATGGTGAAAAAGAAAACCGCTTTCTGTCTGTGTCTCGGCGCACTTCTGCTTGCCGGAGCCATCTGGCAGATTCATCGTATAGAAGCGTACGGCAGCCGTTTTTTCCTCGACCATACTTATGTCAACGGCGTAGACTGTTCCGCCATGACGGTTGGAGAAGCGGCTGAGGCGCTGCAGAAAACCTGGAATGAAAAGACGTTTCTGATCACGGAAAACGGAAAGACCATCGGTGAGATCTGTGATCTGGATCTGGAATATACGGTTAAGGATCAGCTCAGAAAGAAAAAGCAGCTGCCTCTTTACCGTCTGCTCTGGCGCTACATAACCGGCGAGGAACAGCGCATCACCGTGAAAATGGAAGTCGAAAAGCCGACGGAATCCTTGTCTGCACAGATCGATGAGATGAAATTTCTGAAACGCAGATACAAGATCAGGACCAGAGACGCCTACGTGGATCTTTCGGATCGGGAATTTAGAATTGTGAAAGAGGTTCAGGGCGACAACGTAAATCAGATGCGGTTTGAAAAAGCAGTGCTGCGCTGCATAGAAAAAGGACAGTTTTCCCTGGATTATAAGGAGTCGGATTATTACGCCGTGCCTGGCGTGCGGGCAGAAGACAAGGAATTGCTGGAATACCGGCAATATTGTCAGAAATGGCTTTCACAGAAAATCACCTATCAGTTTTACGATGGAAACTATACGCTTACGCCTAAACAGATCAACAGTATGATGACGGTGGAAAAAGAGACCCGTACCGTCAGCACCAAAGCCGTGCGCCGTTTTGTCAGAAAGCTTGCTGACGATCACAATACTGTGGGTACCTCCCGAACCTTTCGCTCGGCAGAAAAGGGGAATATCCGCGTATCCGGCGGAAATTTCGGCTATATCATTGATGAAAAGGCTGAAGTGAAAAAGCTGACAAAGAATTTAAAGAACGGAAAAGATGTGCGCCGCCAGCCGGAATACAGTCAGAGACCTTACCGTTCCGGCAATGGAAACGGCGATATCGGCACGAGCTATGTGGAGATCGATTTGAGCCGTCAGAAGCTGTGGCTGTTTCAGAATGGCAGGAGGATCACTTCCTGTTCGGTGGTGACAGGCAATGTGGCGGACGGTTTTGCGACGCCGTCCGGCGTCTATTATCTTTCCTACAAAAGCCGGGATGCGGTGCTGCGGGGGAGCAATAAGGACGGTTCTAAGTATGAAACGCCGGTAAAGTACTGGATGCCGTTTAACCGGGGGATCGGTATGCATGACGCCTCCTGGCGCAGCGCTTTTGGCGGCGAGATTTACCGGAAAGGCGGCTCTCACGGCTGTATCAATATGCCGCCGGCTTCGGCAGAACTGGTATACAGTTATATTTCGCCCGGTTATCCGGTCGTCGTCCATTATTGAGGAATTGACGTGACGAAAAGTTATTGCGGGATCTGCGGAAATCTTTCTGCGATCCCGTTTTTCATTCTCTGAACCGCCGGAAGCGATCGGTAAAGGGATGCCGGGATAATCACTGCGGGTGCGGTCGAAAAACGTCGAAGCTTACAATTTTGTAAGCTTGCTGTAAGTCATGCCTATGGCAGCCCCGCTTCCTGCGGTGTATACTTTTTCTTACAAAAGGGGAAAAAAAGAAGGAGATGAGATCAATGAAAAAAAGCGGGAGGATTGCCTGCCTTTCGCTGGCGGTCACACTTGTCAGCGGATTGTGGGGATTAGTGTATCTGATTTCTTTAGGGGTAAGGGAGATCACGTCGTCGGGTACCGGCGTCATGGACGATATGGCGTGGGTATTCTATCTGGTAGTGGCGGTCATGTTCGTTTCAACGGTTGTGATGATTGCCGCGTTTTCCGGGAAAAAATAAGGAGGAGCTTCAAAAGCCGCAATGCTGCTTTTGAAGCTCCTTCGTTTTGCCTGTGCAAAAAGAGGACGCCTTTCGGACGTGCAGATCGCGCATATCGTAAGGCGCCCTTTTGTTTTGTAGTGTCATTACGCGGCATGTTTATGGT
>CALXJA010000212.1 GCA_944388465.1 uncultured Emergencia sp. | reverse complement strand
CAGAGGAGCAAAACGGATCACCCATCTGACTACCTGCGATACCGCTTCGGCAATATTTTCCAATACGTTCTTCGTCGTCTCTGACGCAGAACGCAAGGCAATGCCAAAGAGGATCGCCCAGGTCAGTATCCCGATATAATTGGCGTTAAGCAAGGCGTCGACCGGATTAGTGACAATACTGAATACCAGATTTTCCAGAACTTCCGCGATGCCGCTGGGCGGCGCCACGTCTCCGGCGCCTTCTGACAGAACCAGACCGAGCGGAAAAATGTAACTGGCGATTACCGCTACGCATCCTGCGGCAAAAGTTCCCAGAAGATAAAGGCCGATGATCGCCTTCATATTGGTCTTCTGTCCGGACTTGTGCTTGGAAATCGCCGACATGACCAGAAAAAAGACCAGTACCGGCGCAACACCTTTCAGCGCGCCAACAAAAAGATCACCCAGAATGGTGATTCCCGATAATTCTTTCGGAAAAGCCAGCGCCAGCAGGATACCGATGATCAGGCCGATGATGATCTGCTTGACCAGACTGAGCTTATTCCACAAACTAAACCATTTTCGTAAAAACATTCTTACCTCCGTAAAATCATACCCGTCCCCCGTATCATCCGCTTTTGCGATCCTACAGGATCGGTATCATTACCGCACCGAGGATCATGATGCAGCTGACCAGTTTCATTACAGGCAGCTTTTCCTGCAGAAAGATCACGCCAGCCGCGACGCCGGATACAGGTTCCAGCATGCTGAAGATCGAAGCGTTGCCGGCACCGATCTTTTTGATTCCGATGATCAGCAGCACATAAGCAAAAGACGAATTGAGCACAGCCAGAATAAAGGTGTAAAACATCACCTTCGGATCCAGTCCATAGACCACATTTCCGCTGGGGAGATCGAACAGGAACACCGTTATCCCGTTGATAATGCACATATAGAACATCGCCTTCATTGAATCCATTTTCTGAATAGAAGTCTGCTCGATGCCCAGCAGATAACCCGCATATGTAACTGCTGACAGTAAAGCCAGCAGAATTCCCTTTGCCGCGAACATATCGCTGTTTCCTGTCGCCATAGCAACGCCGATCGTAGCCAGAATCAGCGCGATGATCTTCTCTTTTCCCAGTTTGCGTTTAAACAGCAGGAAACCGAAAACCACGGTAAACATCGGATACAGAAAATGAAGCGTGGTCGACAGTCCGACGCCGATATAGTTGTAGGCATCATAGAGAATATAGGTTGTTGTCACACTGAACAGTACGCTGATCACGATCAGCGCCAGCAGCTCTCTGCCGGTGATCCGCAGGTCGATCTTCCGGATCAGCAGGATAACCAGCAGCACCGGAACAGCCATGGTATTGCGGTAAAAGGTCAGCGTCAGGGCATTACTTCCCATTTCAAAGGTGATACTGGCAAGAACAGGAGTAAAACCAAAGATCAGCGCCGAGCAGACTGCACATGAAATTCCTATCTTTGTTTCCCTTTTCATAATACTTCTTTCGCTACATCCGAAGATTCTTTTGCGTCCTTTACGTAGTAATCCGCCCCGATTTCCCGGGCATACTCCTCCGTCAATACCGCGCCGCCGGCCATGATCCGGCAATCCGGCGCCGCTTTTTTGAGCAGCTGTATGGTTTCCGCCATACTGTGCAGAGTCGTGGTCATCAGTGCGGACAAGCCCACGAGTCTTGCTCCGCGAGCCAGCACCTCGTCCACAATTCTCTGCGGTTCTACATCCTTGCCCAGATCAATGATCTCATAGCCGTAATTTTCCAGTATGACCTTTACGATATTCTTGCCGATATCGTGAATATCCCCTTTGACTGTAGCGATGACGATCGTTCCCTTTGTCTCCTGCCTGCTGCCGCCGGCCTGTATCTTTTCTTTGATTACATCGAATGCCGCCTGCGCCGTAGAAGCGCAGAGCATCAGCTGCGGGATAAAAATACGTCCGCTTTCGAAGGCTTTTCCTGCCCGGTCAAGGATCGGGATAAGCGTATTGTTGATCACATCCGCAGGTTCACGCGTTTCCAGCTCGGTTCTGACCAGATCGCGGCACTGTCCCTCAAGACCGTTGTTTATCGCATATTCCATTTCACTTTCCGGTTTTTCCGCCGCTGCAGATCTGCCGGCTGCCACAGCCTGCGGCGCAGTCAGCTCTTCACTGTAGCGGTCAATGTAGTCTCTTGCCCCTTTATCGATATTCATGATCAGCCGGTAGACGGAAATGGCGCGCATCATATCCGCAGCTCCCGGATTCATAATCGGCAGATCCAGGCCGCAGGTCAGTGCCATCTGCAGAAAATTGTGGTTGATCAGCGGCCGGTTAGGCAATCCAAAAGAGATATTAGACACGCCAAGAACGGTTTTCAGCCCCAGATTTTCTTTAACGAACCGTATCGCCTGCAGTGTACCGGCGGCATTCTCCTGCTCTGCAGAAACCGTCAGCGTCAGACAGTCGATGAAAATATCTTTTTTCGGTATGCCCAGAGCCGTCGCTCGATCCATGATCCGTTTCGCGATCTCGATCCGTTTCTCTGCCGTCTTCGGCACACCGTCTTCATCCAGGGTCAGACCGACTACCGCGGCGCCGTATTTCTTCACCAGCGGCAGAATGGCAGAAAGGGATCCTTCCTCACCGTTGACCGAATTGACAATGGCCTTGCCGCTGTAAACTCTAAGTGCGGCTTCGATCACGGCAGGATCTCCCGAATCGATCTGCAGCGGCGCGTCCGTGATGCCCTGCAGCTTTTTTATTACGTCGACGATAACTTTTTTCTCGTCAATTCCCGGTACGCCGACGTTGACGTCAAGGATCTCCGCCCCGTCACGGATCTGATCCGCCGCCTGTGCCAGGATGTAGTCCATATCCTGGTTTTTCAAGGCTTCTTTCAGCTTTTTCTTGCCGGTCGGATTAATCCGTTCACCGATGATCCGCGGCTGATCGATCACCACCGTCTTTTCAGGCGTACACACGGCAGACGGGATTTCTGGCTGCTGCGGACAATAGGAACGGGCAGAAAAGGTACTGCGCAGCGCGCGGATAAATTCCGGTGTAGTTCCGCAGCATCCGCCGATCAGTTTGACGCCCAGCGGAATCAGCTCTGCTGTCAGCCTGGCAAATTCTTCGGGGCTGACTTTATACTGCCCGGTCGCAGGATCAGGCAGACCGGCATTCGCCTTGGAAACAATCGGCAGAGTCGTCCAGCGCGAAAGCTCCTCTATCAAAGGTTTGAATTCAGCCGGTCCCAGGGAACAGTTCATCCCGATGGCATCCGCCCCTAATCCTTCTGCTGTCAGCGCCATAGCACTGACAGCCGTGCCGGTAAAGGTTCGCTTGTTTTCCTCGAAGCTCATGGTGCAGATCACCGGAAGATCCGAATTTTCTTTAGCCGCAAGAAGCGCAGCTTTCAGTTCGTAGAGATCCGTCATGGTCTCAATGGTAATGAGATCGGCACCCTCTCCGGCCAGGATCTGCCGTTTGAAGATCGCATAGGCTTCTTCAAAGGTCAGATCGCCGTTGGGTTCCAGGAGTTTTCCGATCGGCCCGATATCCAGCGCCACCTTCGCCCCGGTTCCTTCTGCTGCCTGCCGTGCGTTTTTTACTGCTGCGCGGATAAGCTGCTCTGCCGTATATTCACAATTTCGCAATTTGTATTCATTTACACCGAAAGAACAGGTACAGATTATATCTGCACCTGCGTCAATATATTCTTTCTGTATAGCCTGTACGATCTCCGGATGGGTGATATTCAGCGCCTCGGGAACCGCTCCCAGATCTATCCCCTGCTGCTGCATCAGCGTACCCATAGCGCCATCCAGAAAAATAAATTCTTTATCCGGGAAAAGAGTTAATAATTTATTCAAAACACTGCCTCACTCTACAATTAAAAATTTAAAATAAAGTTCTTACGCTTTCACTGATCCGTTTTGCCACATATGGATTATTCATCGTATACAAATGGATGCCGTCTACGCCCTGGGAAACCAGATCCACGATCTGATCCACCGCGTAGGCAATGCCTGCATCCCGCATTGCGTCCGGTTTATCCTCATATCTGGACATCATTTTGGTAAACTTGGCCGGCAGACTGGCGCCGCAGAGCGAAACCATCCTCTCGATCTGCTTCTTATTCACCACCGGCATGATTCCGGCCTCGATCGGTACGTCTATACCGGCTATCCGCGCTTTTTCTAAAAAGTCATAGAATACCCGGTTGTCGAAGAACAGCTGTGACATCAGGTGCTCCGCTCCTGCATCGACCTTCTTTTTCAGATTGATGATATCCTCGACCTGATTTTTGCTGTCCAGATGTCCTTCCGGATAACAGGCTCCGGAGATGCCGAAATCGTAAGGACTTGCCTTGATGAACGAAATCAGCTCACTGGCGTGTTTAAATTCCTCTTTAGGCGGTACATCCGGAACCAAATCGCCGCGAAGCGCCAGAATGTTTTCGACTCCATTTTCGTTGAGACGGCGGAGAACTTCTCTGACCTCTTCCCTGGTGGAATTGACACAGGTCAGATGTGCCGCTGACTCAAGACCGTATTTGTGCTTGATGGCAGAGGCGATCTCACAGGTGGAATTGTCTGCAAGGCTGCCGCTGGCGCCATAGGTGACGCTGATAAAATCCGGTTTCAGCTCCTGCAGTTCATCCAGCGTTCTGTAAATCGTCTCGATCGGATTGTTTCTCTTTGGCGGAAAGACTTCAAAAGAAAAAACCGTCTTCCCGTTTTTAAATAAATCTGCTAATTTCAATGTTCTACCTTCCTGTTCTATTGCATTGAGCCGGATATCCCATGTCCGCGCCGCACGGTTTATCCGCTGACTTTTCCGGAAATATGCTCCGTAGCGATTTCTACGATGACAACTTTGTCTTCCTGCGCTTTATAGATTTTTTCTACATCTTTGACCATATCCGGCGAAAGCTTTGTCAAAAGCAGCCGCAGCGCCTCTTTGCTTTCTTCCCGTGAAGTCAGCACACGGGCGCGTCCGAATACGACAACACTGGAAAAACTGGTCGTCAGCTTGTCCGGTACGACCTGGTGCCGGCCGACGACCGAAAAGCAGACCTTTTCATTTTTTCTGACGGCATCAAGCTTATGGCTCTCTGCAGAAGTACTGTGAAAGTAGATCCTGCCGTCGTCGTAAACATAGTTCACCGGAACGCCGTAAGGATAACCATTATCTCCCAGAACAGAAAGAATACCGTAATCCTGAGAACGAAGCAATGCCTCAGCATCTGCTACATCTATCGCTCTATCTCCTCTTCTCATCATTCTGAACATGATCTATTCTCCTCATCTCGATAAAGTCAAAACTATTACCCTATATTTTATATCGACCCGCACTTTTTTTCAACTCTTTTGCCAGGGGAGATCGCTGCAGATCACCCTCCACTGCATGATCAGTTTCTCCAGACTGAATCTGGCGTTAGCCGGGCTGGTAGACGGCAGTTTGACGGCTTCTAACCCGGTTTGGGAAAGAGTGTAACGGTCGTACAGTTTTTTGGCCAGACTTCCATTTACAAAGATCCTGCTTATGGGCGCTTTCTGCAGCAGAGATGCGACATCCGCCGGCACTGCATTTTTAATTGAGCTGTCTGCTGAACCGATGATATCGCAGCTTTCGATTACGTCCCAGAGAGCGATATGATTGCGGTGCAGAAAGCCCTTTTTCCCTTCTATAGTATTTGGCACCTCTTGTGCGTACACGGCTGCCAGAACTTTCCAGAATCGGTTCTGCGGGTGACCGTAATAAAACTGCTCCTCCCGGGATTTCACCGAAGGAAAACTGCCCAGAATCAAGATCCTCGACTCTGCATCCCATTCCGGCGGAAATTCGTGACACACATGCTGATATTCTGCCATACGCTTCCTTCTCCTCTACTCTTTTTCAACAAAATAAAGATTCAGATCCACATCACCGCGAATACCGTCTACTCTGCCGTCCTGCGTATATTGCCACATAACATACGAATAAGGATAATCGGTACTGTCTGTATAATGCGCCAGCCAGACAGGGTAATCGGTCAGATAACGCAGATCCAGGTTTTCTAAAAGCCAGTTCGGATTCCCATAAATCACCGGCGTGTA
>CALXJA010000211.1 GCA_944388465.1 uncultured Emergencia sp. | reverse complement strand
CGCTTCGTTCGACAGCTTGAATAGTTTACCATCTTTTCGCGTCTCTGTCAAGACTTTTTTCTTAACTTTTTTCGCGCCCGATGGCCGCTGCCGCAGTGACAGCTTTCTTAGATTACCACGTTTCCTCCCTCTTGTCAAATACTTTTTTGCTCTCCCCCCTCCTCTTTTGTTAAAAATTCCCGGGGCGAATACCGAAGAGGTATTCGCCCCGGGAATGCAGACTGTTTTCCTTCTATTTTTCTTTCTTTTCCTTCTTTTCTTTTTCTTTGTTTTTTCCGGCCTTTATCGCCATTACAATGCGATCCTTTCCGGCCAGATCCGCAAGACAGCGAATCTCGCAAAAACGGCTGCTCTTTTCCAGAAGCTCCACCACATCCTCTCTCTGATCGAAACCGATCTCGAGAAAAAGAACGCCTTCCTTTTTCAGGCAATCCGGTGCATCCTGCACAATGCCGCGGTAAAAGTCCAGTCCGTCTGCACCGCCATCCAGAGCGCTCACCGGCTCATGTTCGCGCACCTCACGCTGCAGAGTCGGTATCACGCTGGTCTTTATGTAAGGAGGATTGGAAACGATCAGATCGAATTTGCGGTTCTTCAATCTTCCTTTAAACGGAAGCAAAAGATTTCCGCAGACAAAATCGACCCGTTTCGCAGCGCCCAGTTTTTCTGCATTGTTCCGGGCAACATCCAGGGCATCCCTGCTGATGTCTGAGCAGGTCACCTTCGCCTGCGGGCAGAGGCAGGCGAGAGAAATACCGATCGCGCCGCTTCCGCAGCAAAGATCCAGTACATCGTAGCTTTTTTTCTTTTTTATCGGCACAGTCTCATTGCGAAGACGATTTTCCCCCATAACGGAGAGCACATCCTCGACCATGGTCTCCGTATCCTGACGGGGAATCAGCACATGCTCGTTGACCATGAAATCCAGCCCCATAAATTCCTGACTGCCGGTGATATACTGCAGGGGCTCTCCTGTACTGCGGCGATCCAGCAGATGAAAATACTCGTCGCAGAGACTGTCCGGCAATACTTTCTGATATTCCAGAATCAGCTGCGCTGTACTGACATGCATCAAATAACAGTAAAGCAGCTTGCAGTCGATGGCCGCATCTGCAATCCCGCTCTCCTCAAGCTGCCTTTTCCCAATATTTAAAATCTCTTTTACTGAAAGACTCATTGCTCCTCCGCAGTCTTTTCGGCGTCCTCCCGGCTCTTGCGCTCGAAGCGTTTCTCTTCGACCAGATTGCCGTCCAGGTCGCACGTTCCTTCAAAATACGGTGTGTCTTCCGGAACCATTACCGCCTTCATCGCAGCGATGGCAACCTCTAACTGTTTGTCGTCGGGCTCGTTGGTGGTCAGCTTCTGCAGATAGAGCCCCGGAAGACTCAGCAGTTTTACCAGCCAGTTATCGCTTCTGCCTGCCCATTTGAGCAACTCATAGGAAAGCCCCGCCACTACGGGGATCAGCAGAAGCCGGGAAACGATCCTCCAGAACAGGTTCGGCCAGCCAAGCAGGGAAAAGAGAATCAGACTGATGACCATGACGAACATCAGGAAGCTGGTTCCGCATCTCGGATGCAGGGTATAGAACTGCTGCGCATTGGCCGGCGTCAGCTCCAGATTGTTTTCAAAGCAGTGTATTGTCTTGTGCTCCGCGCCGTGATACTGAAATACCGTCTTGATATCCGACATGCGGCTGATCAGGGCGATATAAACGACAAAGATCACGATACGGAAGATCCCTTCCAATAGATTCAGCAGGATATCGTTTTTGATGTATGCATCCAGCCAGTTTGCCGCTACCGTCGGCAGCAGGATGAAAATACCGATGGTCATAGCCAGCGCGAGGAGTACGGAAAAATAAATCATGAGATTCCATGCGCCTTTTTCTCCGAACTTCGCATTAAGCCAGGTTTCAAATTTTCCCGGCTGTTCCTGCTCCTCCTCCGGCCAGTTTGCCTCCAGTACGTCCGCGGAATACATCAGGATCTTTGTCCCCTCTACCAGGGACGAAACAAAAGCCACCACTCCCCGAAGCAGCGGAATCCTCGCCCATTTCCCCAATTTTTTGTTGGGCTGGGTCTTCATGTGTATCGTGCCGTCAGGAAGCCTGCAGGCCACAGCCATCCGCTCCGGTCCCCGCATCATGATTCCCTCCATGACGGCCTGTCCGCCGATAGAAGTCGGGCATGCATCCTTCAAAAAAATCTTGCTCAAATCCATAGTTAATCCCTACTTTTATTGTAAAAACACTTTTTTGATCACTTGTATAAAATCGCGGTTTGTTTTTGTATGTGCCAGATTGTCGATAATCGTTTCTGTCACATCCTGCGTCGGGCTGTTGGCCATAGCCCGTCTCATTGCCCAGATCGCTTCCAGCTCCTCCTGATTCATCAGCAGATCCTCTCTCCTCGTTCCGGACCGGTTCAGATCGATGGCCGGGAAAATGCGTTTTTCCGACAATTTTCTATCCAGGTGGAGCTCCATATTACCTGTACCCTTAAATTCTTCAAATATAACATCATCCATGCGACTTCCGGTCTCGACCAAAGCGGTTGCCAAAATGGTAATGCTACCGCCCTCTTCAATGTTTCTTGCCGCACCGAAGAATTTTTTCGGTTTGTGAAGCGCTCCCGGATCCAGACCCCCGGAAAGCGTCCTGCCGGACGAAGGCACGACCAGGTTATAGGCGCGTGCCAGGCGGGTAATGCTGTCCAGAAGGATCACCACATCCTTGCCATGCTCTACCAGGCGCTGCGCTCTGGCCAGTACCATCTCCGCCACCTTGACGTGGTGCTGCGGGAGTTCGTCAAAGGTGGAATAGATGACCTCGCCGCCATTCAGTGATCGCTTCATATCGGTAACCTCCTCCGGTCGTTCGTCGACCAGAAGCACGATCATCTCCACCTCGGGATGTTTTTTCTCTATGCTGTTGGCGATCTTCTTGAGCAAAGTCGTTTTTCCGGCTTTGGGCGGCGCGACGATCAGTCCTCTCTGTCCCTTTCCGATCGGCGCGATCAGGTCGATCAGGCGCATGGAAAGGTCTGCAGGGCTATCCTCCAATGTCAGCCGTTCTCGCGGAAAAATCGGCGTCAAATCTTCAAAATCCGGCCGGCGCATGGAAACTCCCGGTTCATCGCCGTTAACTGTCAGCACGTAAAGCAATGCGCCAAACCGCTCGCCTTCGTTGGGAAGCCGGGAAATCCCTTTGATCTTATCGCCGGTCTTCAGATTAAACCTGCGGATCTGCGTCGGCGAAACGTAAACGTCCTTTTCGCTGGTAAGGAAATTGTTGAAACGCAGAAAACCAAAACCGCCTTCGGCGATCTCCAGTATGCCCTCGACCTCCGGTCTCTCCTGCTCCTTGTGGGCTTCTTTTTTCTCTCGCTCCGGCTTTTCCTCGTTTTCGCCGGCGGCTGCGTCTGCCGCAATGCTGTCTGCAACGTCTTCGGTCTCTTTTTCTGTCTCTGTGATTTCTTCTTTTTCTTCTTTTTTCTTTCTCGGCATGTTGCATCTTCAGGCACAGTAAATATGCCTTTTCCTTTCTACCTCATTCGATCATGTTTGTTTGCGCGTCTTTATTGGAAAACCTCGGGATGAAATGTCTGCTCCCTGAGAATCAACAGTTTTAGATCAAAAATCCAGTTTCATTATAATACATCGTTTTTAAAAAAGGAAGGGTGTTTTTTTGTCGAATATGGTAAAATCTTCCTCACATTGTCGCCGCTGCTTCGCCGCTGCTTCGCTGCTGTGTCGTCGCTGTTTCGCCGCCGCGTCATTGCCATTTCGCCGCCGTGTATTTCCGGACGGCAAGGGAAGGCAATGTTGACTGATTCTGCTGTTTCTGCGAATTTTGTCAACATTGCTTTTTCACGATCTTTACCGACTCTTTTCGTCCTACAGCCCCGCTTTCTCTGCAGCGTTTCGTTTTGCTGTCTCTGCCCCGCGGAAAGAACCTGTTCCGGCGCAGGAAGCGGGCGGAGCGGGAACTCTGCTGCCAAAGAAAAACTGCCGGAAAAACTCCGGCAGCAATGTGCTTTGGGATTCGCCGGAAGCCGCGCCGTCAGGCGCGTACCTCCTTATGGG
>CALXJA010000210.1 GCA_944388465.1 uncultured Emergencia sp. | reverse complement strand
GTAGGCGTACTGGTACAGCTGATTTCCCTTGTGCTGAGGGATCAGATCCAGAATTTCGCTGCCTTTGATCGTATGGGTCTTCATGATCTCAAACTCTTCATCGGTGAGTCTGCCGGGTTTGTTGAGGATAGCGTCGCTGATGGCGATTTTTCCCACGTCGTGCATGATAGCAGCCTGGGAGATCTGCCGGATCTCTTCATCGGTAAAAGCGTACTTTTCTCCGTTGCTTTCCCGCAGGGATTCGAGAAGGATCTGTGTCAGACGGCGGATCCGCCGGACATGCATCCCCGATTCGCCGCTCCGGAATTCGATGGCGGTGGACAGGGTTTCAATGATCGCATTGTTGAGTTCGTGGATCTCCTGCTCTTTTTCCAAAAGCTGCAGGCTCTGGAGCTGTACAGCGGCTTTCAGTCTGCGTCTGGCGCGGAAAAGCTCCACGATGCTCTCCACTCTTTTTTTTACAAAATAGGGAATAACCGGTTTTCCGATCACGTCCATGGCGCCCAGCTGGTATCCTTTCCGCATACTTTCCTCGGAAGCATCCGCAGTGATGAGAAAAACGGGAATACGGCTGCTGAGATCCAGCAGCGTCAGTTTCTCCAGAAATTCAAAGCCGTCCATTACCGGCATGACGATATCCAGAAGAATGGCGGTGACGGATTCCGTGTTTTGCGGTTCCAGCAGCAGATCCATAGCCTGCTGGCCGTTTTCTGCTTCGAGAACCGTGTAATCTGCGCGAAAAATTTCGCACAGTATGGCTCGATTGATCTCCATGTCATCGACGATCAGGATCGAATCCTTTTCTTTTTCCGGAGCTTCAGAAAAAATCTCTGCTTTATTTTCCTGCTTCATATTTATGATCCTTTCTGCGGCATTATTCTAACTGCGACAAGGTGTCAACGACCGATCTGTACAGGCTTTCGCATGAGGGGAAGAGGCTGGAGACCTGGGAGACATCTTCAGCGCGGGCAGCCTGTACCAGTGCGTCACAGCTCTGCGTCAGTGCAGTCAGTCCCAGATTAGCGCAAACGCCTTTCAGTGTATGGGCGCTTTTTTCTGTTTCCTTTAGGTCTTTGGCTGCGACAGCGCTTTCCAGACTGGAGAAGGTCGTATCCGCCGTCAGTTTTTTCAGGAATTTGCAATACAGTGCTTCGCTGCCGGCAAAGCGAGCCAGAGCGGCGTCGATATCGATGTCGATATGTTGCGGGAGTTCATTCAGTTTCATGGTTTACCTCACTTTTCTGCATGTGTTTGGAAAGAATATCCGCAAGCTGGCGGAAATCTATGGGTTTGGCGATATGGCCGTTCATTCCGGCCTCTGAGGTCTTTGCGATGTCTTCTGCAAAGGCATTTGCTGTAACGGCAATAATGGGAACCGTTTTGGCGTCTTTACGGGGTAAAGCGCGGATCTGCCTGCTGGCGGCGCAGCCGTCCATTACCGGCATCTGCATATCCATCAGTATGGCGTCGATACTGTTTTCGTCAAGAGACTGAAAACGTTCCACGGCCTCTTTTCCGTTCTGCGCCTCAATGACATGGGCGCCCAGCATGGAAAGACATTCACAGAGAATTTCCATATTGATCGGATTGTCTTCTGCAGCGAGAAAGGTTTTGCCGGTGAGAACATTCTCGGCGTTTTCTGTTTTTGCAGATGTTTCCGCGGGCGCAGGCCGGCTGCTGTCTGCGGATTTCTGCTGCGCGTCTTCGACGATCTGCAGAGGCAGAGTGATCGTGATGACTGTTCCCTTGCCCAGAGAGCTGCGGACGGTGATTTCCCCGTTCAGCTGCTCCACCAGACTTTTGACGATGGGCATACCGAGACCGGTGCCGGAGATTCTGGCCGGTGCAAAGGTGGTTTCCCGGGCAAAAGGTTCGAAGATCTGTCTGAGAAATTCACCGGACATGCCGATGCCGGTATCGCTGACGACGATCTGGTATTTGCCGGAAAGGTTTCGGCTGCTGATCTCGGTCAGTTCGACCTGGATATCGTCGCCTTCACGGCTGTACTTAAATGCATTGGAAAGCAGATTTCCCAGGATCTGACTCATGCGCAGAGGATCGCAGTATACGACCGGGTGTTCCAGTTTGGTGATCAGCTGCAGATGTTTCTGTTCTTCTGCCGCCTGGGTATCAAATAAGGCCGTAGATTGTCTGAGCCATTCCTGCAGATCCATGGGCTCAAAGTCGAAGGCCCGCTGATCGGACTGTTCGATTCTGGACATGTCCAGAATGTCGTTGACCAGAGAAAGAAGCTGCTGACCGGAGCTGCGGATCTTTTTCAGGGAATCAAGCATTTTCTCATGGCTTGCGTTCTGCCTGAGCGCCAGATCTGAAAGCCCGATAATGGCATTGAGAGGCGTGCGCATATCGTGAGAAACGCTGCTGAAAAAGGTGTTGCGTTTTTCCACCGTAGCCTTTGCGGAACTGAGGGCGTTCTCCAGAAGCATCTGCTGCTGAAGCTGGCGCTGCTTTTCCGCATCGATCTCACGAAAACACATGATCACCTCGTTGAGCTTCAGCGCGTCGTTATAGATGATGCGTATGCTTACCCACTTATATTCACTTTCGCCGTTTACGCCGGTAAATTTTCTGCGGTAGTCGCCTCCAAACTCATAGACCTTGTCGGCGATCAGATGACGGATGTTTTCCAGAGAAAAACTCTGTTCAAATTCTTCGTAGGTCTTCTCATCGACGCAGGTTTTGACCGTTTCGATGAGATGGGAATAGACGCCGGATCTGCCGAGAATATCCCGCACATCAGCGGAGGATTTGATGGATTCGTACACCCCCTCCGCATAGTTTACACGATAGATGGCGTAATACGTGTCGCCGAGGATCCGGAGCGTGTCTTCGGTATGTTTGCTTCTGCGCAGAGCCAGATGATTCCGGATCATGACCAGAATTACGGCCAGGATAAGCACCAGATAGAGTATGGCAAGGAGAATGATGACCGTGTGCCAGTCGTCATGCAGTAATATTTCTGTAAGCTGTCCGATGCCGCTGCGGTGCAGACGGTCGTTGGCCAGCATGACCACCAGGATCAGCAGCAAAAAGAAAATCATGATGATGGCGGCAGTAAGGCCGGTAGAAAAGTCGGCGTGCGGCCTCAGCGTCTGTTTCTTTCTCTTTTTCATCAAAGTGCTCCTCTGCTTTTTCTTTCCGAAATTTGTATAAAGTATACCACAGAAAAGAAACAGATAAAAGAAAAAGCTGTTTATTTCAACGGTTTTGAGGTAAAAAACACAGGTGTGCCAAGATCGTCTCCTGAGCCTTGACATATTATTTTCTTTTTACTATACTTGTTATTATATTTAGTATACAAAAATATGTACATTCTCAATGAGAGAGGTTAAAAACTTGACGGAGGCAGGAAGCAGATGAACGAAGTGCTACGCCAGGAAAAGAAATACCTGCTGAATATCATCGAAGGGGAAAAGATACGCGGCAGGCTGGAACAGGTAATGATGAAGGACGCGCATAACGGCAGCAGAGGCTACCGGATCCGCTCTCTTTATTTTGATACGTTAGACGACAGTGATTTTTACGATAAGATAGAAGGCATTGAACTTCGCCGCAAGCTGCGGCTGCGCATTTATTCCCCGGAAAGCGACTTTGCGATGCTGGAGATGAAACAGAAGGAAGGCCCTTATCAGCGCAAACGTTCTCTGCGCGTGAGCAGAGAGGACGCGCAAAAACTGATAGAAGGGGAGTTTTCGGCTCTGCTGCATTATGAGGATCCCTTCGCTGCAGAGTGCTTTGGCCTTTTTTCCGCCAGAGGATATCGTGCGAAGGCTATAGTAGAGTACAGACGGCGGGCGTATATCGCCAGAGAAAACAAGATAAGGGTCACCTTTGACAGTGAAATTACCGCTGCAGAAAGCTGCCTGGATCTGTTTTCGCCGCAGCTCAGCCTGAATCCGGCCATGGAGCCCTTCAACAGTGTGCTGGAGGTCAAGTACAACGGCTTTCTCCTCAGCTATATCAAAGAGCTGCTGGCGATGGCAGACCGGTCAGAACTTTCCGTGAGCAAATACTGTCTGGCAAGACAGGCCAGTCTGCGATTCAGCATGTAAAGCTTTGCGGATATAGAAAAAAAGAAAGAATAAACGGAAGAGAGGAAACAGACATTGAGACAGAATTTGTTTGATCTTATTGATACGACAGGAGATTTAGCGATCGAAGCGGTAGCTGCCCGTTTGCTGGCAGCGGCGGCGATCAGTGTGTTTATTTTCATATCCTACAGGCTTTCTCACAGCGGCAGTGTTTATAGCAGTAAATTCAATGTTTCTCTGGTGACACTGACCCTGATCACCACGACGGTTATGATCGTTATCGGTAATAATATCGCGCTTTCTTTAGGTATGGTCGGCGCGTTGTCTATCGTCCGTTTCCGTACGGCGATCAAGGATTCGAGGGACACGGTATATATTTTCTGGACGATCGTGGTGGGAATCTGCTGCGGGGCAGGAGATTATCTGGTTGCCGCTTTTGGCAGCGCGCTGATCTTTATCGTCTTGCTGCTGTTTGGCAGGATCCGGAACGACAGCCGTATGCTGCTGATCATACGCACGGTACGCAGCAATGAAGAAAAGGTCGAGGCGCTGATTTTCCGTTATTATGCGAAACGTGCGAATCTGCGGGTAAAAAACACCACCGAGGACAGCGTGGAATTTATCTACGAACTCAGAAAAAAGTGGCTCGATGCGCGGGATCGAAAGGACAAGCGGATCGTCGACGCTGTCTATGAGATCGGCGATATCGAATATTTCAATATCGTTGCACAGAACGATGAGGTCAGCAGTTAATGATGGAAGCAGGAAAGGAAATACTGTGCAATGAAGTATAAAGTGACAGGGCTTTTGGCGGCAGTGTTGATGCTGGCGCTGATTCTGGTGATCGCTTTTTTTGATCAGGATCAGGAAATTCCCCGCTATCATCAGCATCAGTCGGCGAGACAGCCGCAGGAGGGATGCAGCTGCGACGGCAGTCAGCTTTGCACCCATCTTCCCCTGGTTATCATCGATACCGGAGGGGAAAAGATTCCCGGCGAGCCGATCCAGAACGGACAGGGGAAGACCACCTTTACCGTGGCGGCGGATGGGAGCGACACGATCGATGCGGATCTGCGTATTGTAGATCACGAGGACAAAAATAATCATCCCGGAGATGAAGCAGATCTGGAATCGCGGATGGAGATCCGTGTCCGCGGAAATTCCTCCCGCTATTTTGATAAGAAAAGTTATCTGCTGAAACTGACCAGTGACAGCGGTGAAAAAAAACGCGAAGAATCCGTCATGGGCATGGATAAGTTCGATGAATGGGTTCTCTATGGACCGTATCTGGACAAGAGTCTGATCCGCAACTATATGTGGTACAACATTGCCGGAGAGATCATGGACTATGCGCCCAACGTCCGTTTCTGCGAGGTTATTGTCAACGATAAGTACCAGGGGCTTTATCTGATGGTGGAAAGCATCGACAGCAGCGAGTCCGCCAGACTGAAGCTGAGCGAACCGGAGGACGATGCAACGCAGGTCAGCTTTGCGCTGCGTCTGGACAGAGGAAGCAGCAATCCTCTGCGGAATATCAGCAGCTTTACACAGTACGCCTATCGTACTCTTCAGGCGATGGATATCGTTTATCCCCGCCCGAGTGAGCTGACCGCAGACCGGCGCCGCTATATCGAAAACAGTTTCTCCGATTTTGAGAAGAGTCTGTACTCCTATGATTACGATACAGGAGAATACAAATGGCAGAACTGGGCAGATGAAGATTCTTTCATCGATTATTTTCTGCTTAATGAGTTTACCTGCAACTACGACGCGGGTGCTCTGTCTACCTATATTTACAAGGATGTCAGGGGTAAATACCGGATGTGCATCTGGGATTTCAACTCGGCCTGCGACAATTATGAGAATTCGGTAACGACGCCGCAGCGTTTTGAGCTGAAGGGCAGCGTGTGGTTCTATATGCTGATGAAGGATGAAGATTTTGTCAACGGTGTGATCGACCGTTACCGCAGCCTCCGTGAAACGTATTTCAGCGATGACTATATCGATAACTATATCGATGAGACCATCGATTATCTGGGACCGGCTGTGGAGCGGAATTTTCAGGTATGGGGCTATACCTTTAAGAAAGAGATGATCAAACCGGCAGAACGAAATCCCGAAAGTCACGAGGAGGCCGTACAGCAGATCAAGGATTTTTGCCACGAGCGGGGCGAATGGATGGATGAAAATATTGAAACCCTGCTGCAGTACTGCCATGAATCTAAGGTCAAAAAATTCAATCACTGATCGTCTGCATACGGACAGAGCAGAATGCGAGGATACGTTTTTCTGCATTCTGTCTGCAGATACAGGGAAAGTATAGAGAGGAAATGAAGTTCAAGTGAAAAAACTGATACTGACAGCGGCGGTGGCGGTCTTACTCTTTTTTATCTGGGATACCGCCAGCTACAGGTTGGGTTTTTATATCGATTTTGAACCGGATAAACCGGTGACCACCTTTGTGACGACGAATAAAGAAGAGATCCTGATGGATCAGGGCAACGGTATGGAGCCGTTCACTGTCCGCGGAGTCAATCTGGGATCGGGGATCCCGGGAGAATGGGTAACAGATTATGCCATCGACGAAGAAACGTATCTGCACTGGTTTGCGATGATTCAGGAAATGGGCGCCAATACGATCCGTGTGTACACCATTCTGAACGATGAGTTTTATAACGCCTTTTATGAATACAACAAGGACAATGACGATCCGCTGTGGCTGATCCACGGTGTCTGGATCAACGATTATACGCAGAATTCACACCGGGATGCCTACGACGAGGATTTTCAGGAGACCTTTATCCGTGACTGCAGGACGGTGGTGGATCTTCTCCACGGAAAGAAAAAGCTGTCTCTGGGCAGAGGAACCGGTTCCGGCTCTTATCGCAAGGATGTGTCGCAGTGGGTGATCGGTTATATACTGGGCGTGGAATGGGAAGATGTGACCGTCACCTATACCAATCACAAGTACGAAGGTCTGAAACCTTACAAAGGGGAATATCTGTCCGCTTCGGAAGAGGCTTCGCCGTTTGAGTCCATGCTGGCGGAGGTCGGTGATAAGATGATCGCCTATGAGTCTTCCAAATATAAGGAACAGAGGCTGATCGCCTTTTCTAACTGGCCGACTACAGACCCTTTCCAGTATCCGGAGCAGGTGACCGTTTATTTCAAGAAGTGCGGCTATGTGGATGTCAGCCATATCGTCAAAGAGGATGCGTTTATCTCCGATCAGTTCGTTTCTTACCATGTGTATCCGTACTATCCGGATTATCTGGGTTATCTGCTGGATGAAAACGGGAAAGTCAATCAGGAGATGATCGATAAAAAGACGTTGAAATTCAGCACCCTGGAAGAGGGCGTACCGTGGGATGAGGTCATGGAAGGTTCGGTAGAAGAGGCGTTATATGACGAAGACGGAAACGTCAACAGCTATGCCGCTTATCTGAAGATGCTGACGGCCTATCACGATATGCCGGTGGTGATCTCTGAGTTCGGTGTATCTACAGGAAGAGGCATGGCGCAGAAAGACCGGTATACCGGGAGAAATCAGGGAAACATGAGTGAGGAAGAGCAGGGAGAAGCACTGCTTTCCTGCTGGGAGGACATCATGGACGCAGGCTGTGCGGGCGGATGCGTTTTTACCTGGCAGGATGAATGGTTCAAGCGGACCTGGAATACCATGCATGCCGTAGATCTGACCAAGACTCCGTACTGGAGCGATTACCAGACTAACGAACAGTATTTCGGCCTGCTTTCCTTCGATCCGGGTGAGGAAGAAAGCGTCTGCTATGTGGACGGGGATAAAAAAGAATGGAAAGACGAAGATCTGGTCACGGAATCTGACGGACTTCGGCTTTCGATGAAATACGATGAAAAATTCCTGTATCTGCTCATTGAAAAAGAGGATTATGATCCGAACACAGATATTCTCTATCTGCCGGTGGATACGACGCAGAAGAGCGGCAGCACCTATTGCAGACAGGAGGATGTATCCTTTACCCGGGCGGCGGATTTTCTGATCGTTCTTGACGGCAAGGAAAACAGCCGCGTCCTTGTGCAGGAAAGGTACAACACGCTGCGGGCCATGTACTATCAGGAAACCGACCAGGAGGATGCGTATCAGAATCCGCCGGACAAGGATTCGCCGGATTTTCAGCCTATTGAGCTGGTACTGCAGACTGCCATGCTGCTGATTGAAGGTGATCTGCAAGGCGGCACAGAGCCTTATGAGGAACATGCTGAAACCTATGAGACCGGCATTCTGCGTTATGGCAATGGGAACCCGCAGTCAGAGGATTTCGATTCGCTGACCGATTTCTGCATAAACGGCGATGTCATCGAGGTGCGCCTGCCATGGCAGCTGCTGAATTTTGCCAATCCGTCGGAAATGGAAATCCATGACGACTATTAC
>CALXJA010000209.1 GCA_944388465.1 uncultured Emergencia sp. | reverse complement strand
CTGAGCTGATAAAATCTGCGCAGATTGGAATTGATTCTGGCAATAAGCTCAAGAGGGTTGAAGGGTTTGGTCATATAATCATCCGCTCCCATATTTAAGCCTAAAATTTTATCATGATCCTGGTTTCTGGCAGAAAGAAAGATGATCGGGAAACGGTAGTTCTCTCTGATCTTTCTCGTCAACTCATACCCGTCCATTTCCGGCATCATAATATCCAGAACCGCCAGATCTATTTTTTCCCGCCGGCACAGTTCATAGGCGGCTGCTCCCGTCTCCGCTGCAAGCACTCTGTACCCGTGGCTTTCCAGGTAAAGACGCAGCAGGCTTATGATATCTCTGTCGTCTTCGGCGATCAGAATCGTATACTTCATCGCTTTTTTCTCTCTTTTCTTTCTTCTGTATTAACGCAGATCCCGCAGCAGCTATGCCGCTGATCAAAACAAACAGGTAAAAACTGATTCCCCTGGAAAGCAGCATGGCACTTCCCAATAGGCTTTCCGGAAACAGGGTGCAGAACAGGAGCATGAACGTGCTTTCGCTGACGCCCATTGCGCCCGGAAGCGGAAGAGCGGAAACCGATACATACAGCACGGCCTGCAAGGCTAAAACCTCCGCCGGCTGGAACGTATGCAGACCAAAAGCACAATACACAAAGTACGGCACACTGTACATAGAAAGCATCTGCAGCATGGTCGTCGCCAGTGTTTTTGCAAAAAAGATCCGGTTTTCCCGAAGATATTTACTGCAGTACGCGTAATCCCTGAGCTGGTTTTCGATCGCTGCTCTGGCTTTTTCCGCTTTGCCGCTGCTCAGGATCGAAACGGCTCTGATGGCGAGACCGGCAAGACGCTCCGCCACTGCCGGTGAAAAAACCGCCAGGGCTAACAGCGCAGCAACCAGCAGATTCAGCCCCATTCCCAGAAACAGCAAGTATCTTACGGCTCCCAGCGAAAAGATCAGTTCCTGCTGATAGAGAAGACCCGCGGCGGCAAGCAGGATGGTAACCGTCTCAAAGCTGAGCAGTTCCAGCAAAAGCGCCATCGTTCCCTTTGATACCTGCACGCCGTCTCTGTGCATATAGCACAGCTGCATTGGCTGTCCTCCTGAAGCCGATGGGGTAACGGAGCTGAAAAAGAATCCGATCATCGCATATTTGAGCCCGGAGCGGTACCTTACCCGGCAGCCGAGCAGCTGCAGCGCTCTGGCGATATTGCAGCCTTCACAGGCGAGAAAGAGCAGCATCGCCAGAACGCCCAGAAGAACGAACCGAAAATCCGCCTGGCCAACTGCCTTCATTATAGCATGGATATCCTGCTCTTTAAAGACGATATACAAGGTCGCAGACAGCAGCAGAATAAATAATCCGCCGTTTTTCAGCAACAGCTTGTACTTAGCATTTTTCTTCATCACACATCCCGCCTCTCATCGATTCTCCGGAACCGGTATCCTTCTTCCAGCCATAAAGGGATAGTCTTTTTCAGTGCTTCAAGCATCCTTTCCGGCGCCCCGTTTCTTCCTCTTCCGTCATGGAGACAGATCACCGATCCGTTTCCGGCGCGCCGCAGCAGCCTGTACTGAATCTGTTCTTCCGAAATCCCCGCTTCCCAGTCCTGCGCCATAACGTGCCAGAGCACTTTTTTCAGACCGTACCTGCGCAGGCAGGAAAAGGTAGAGAGATTGACATGTCCCCATGGCGGCCGGTAATATACCGGCTCCACGCCCAGTTCTTTCATGATCTCCATGCTCTGCCGGAAATCATCGATCGTTCCTGCCGGCGTCTGCAGCATGGCGCTGACGTGATTCAGCGAGTGCAGGCCGATCAGATGCCCTTCCTGCTGCATACGCCTGATCAGCTGGGGATGCGCCGCCGCTTGTTCTGCTACGACAAAAAAGGAAGCGGTGACACCGTATTGTTTCAGGATATCCAGAAGTTCTCCTGTATACGCTTCACTGGGACCGTCGTCAAAGGTCAGATAAAGCACCCGATCCGACCCTTTCGGGCTGCACCGATAGTAAAGTTTACCGGCGGCTGAAGGCAGAAAACTGTATATCGCCGCGCCGGCAGCCGCTGCCAGAGCGGCTTTTTTCTTCACACTGCCGCCGGAGCATACTTTTCCCATGGTTTTTCTCCTTTTTCCTTATATACCGGACGGTATTCGCTGCGCTGTACAATTTTCTCCATATTCGCCCGCATTTCCTCCAGAAGTCTGTCGTTGCCGATCAGCTCCAGTATATCCCGGCATTCATCCGTCGATTTATCCCAAAGCACCCGACCGATATTGTGCTCTTCAATATAACGGGCATTCCCAAATTCCTGCTCCAGAAACGGCCGGACGATATAAAGCGGCGTCCTCGCCGCAACTGCTTCAAAAGTAGTAATGCCGCCGGCCTTCGTCACAAGCAGATCCGCCCGTTTCATATACCGTTCTACCTGGTCAGTATAGCCGATAGCCTGGATATTCCGGTATTTTTTTCTTACCTCCTCAAGAAGCTTTTCGTTTTTTCCGGCAATCAGTGTTGTTTTGAGATGCGGATGATTATCGAGCATCTGCAGGAGCCTGTCGGAGGACGGCAGGAGACCCAGGCCGCCTCCCATTATCAGGATTTCCCTGCAGCCTGTTTCCGTTCCCGCCTGCATCTCCCCCTGCTCCTGCAAAAAGCACCTTCTTACCGGAATCCCGCTGACAATGATCTTCTCTTCTTTCACCCCTTTTGAAAGCAAAGTATTCTTTGTCGTCACATCCCCTACAAAATACAGATCCGTCTCCGGTGCGATCCATTCCTCGTGCGCCGTGATATCCGTGATATACGTGTAAAGCGGTATATTCACCCTTCTGGTCCGCTTATATGCGGAAATATACTGTGAACATACCGGAAAAGCCACAACGATGAGATCGGCTCGATGATCGGCGATCAACCGGTCGATCTTGCGGGTAAACGCCACTTTAAGCGGCACGGTTCCGTTGCCTCCGGCCGTCTTATTCAGCACATTGTACAAGCCGCTGCAGCTGCTGACAAGAAAGCCGAATCCCTTGTAAATATACTTGCTGATCGAAGGGAACATGTAATCCATAAAATCGATGATCTCTACGTTGTGTTCCGCATGTTCAGTCAATATCTGTTCTTTGATGGCCTCGGCCGCTTTGATATGCCCCATTCCGAAGCGGCCGGTGAGTATGATAATGTTCATATCCCTTCCCCTTTCCTGATTCTGGTTCTATCATAAACCAGGAATCTTAAGGACTGGTTAATCCAAGATTAAGATTTGTTAAGGATATTCTTACAGTTTTCTTACTTTACCGGTGAAAAAACATGACAAACCGGAAACACCAGTATATAATTTAGAAAAAGACGATCCTGGAGGAGTCAATATGGAAAAATACATAGAATTATTAAAAAAAGAAGGTGCCGCAGAGGCAAAACGCATCTCTGCAGACACCATTATCACTGCACCCTGGACGATCTACCGCTGTCAGTTCGGCTGCGACTTTTACGGCAGAAGTCTCTGCTGTCCGCCTCACGCTCCTTCCTGGAAGGAGACCGCGGAAATCATCCGCTGTTACGAAACCGGGATTCTGTTCCGTCTCAAAGAAGGCGTCTATACGCAGGTCACACCGCTGGCTGTAGAAATTGCCAGAGAAGCTTTTTTTGACGGATTTTACAAAGCAATAGCTTTTGGCAGCGGTCCCTGCGGCTTGTGTCCGGAATGCAATCTGAAACACTGCAAATTTCCGCGCAAAACCGTACCTTCCATGGAAGGATGCGGCATCGACGTATTTCAGACCGCCAGAAACAACGGATTCACCATCAATACCATCAGAGAGCCGAGCGAAGAGCACAACTACTTCGGCCTGATTCTCCTGCAATAGAAACCCGCCTTCCGCAGGCATTTCCTGCGGCTATACCGTCCGTTCTCTGATCAGGTCGGTAAATCCGGCGCCGATCAGTGCCGCCAGCTCTTCCGGCGGCACGACCATCTGCAGTCCCACCTTGCCGCCGCTGATGCAGAAACGATCCAGTTCCCGGGCAGAGGAATGTATTGCCGTGGCAAAGAGCTTTTTCATACCGACAGGAGAACAGCCTCCCTTCACGTAACCGGTCAGCGGCAGCAGCTCCTTTTCGTGAATCATTTCCACACTTTTTTCTCCAAAATACCTGGCCGCTTTTTTCAGATCCAGTTCGCACAGTACCGGGATCACACAGACATAATGCTCCCGGCTGTGCCCCTGCAGAACCAGAGTTTTAAACACCATATCCGGATTCATGCCGGTTTTTTGCGCCGCCTCCGCACCGCCGTGAAATCCGTCAGAAACGTCGTAGCGATGAAGCTCGCAGGGAATCCCCTTTGCCGTAATCAGCCTGACCGCATTGGTACGCTCTTCTTTTGTCTTTTTTCCCATGTACCGCGTCCTCCTCTTTCCGATCCATTTCAAAAGGCTCCGCAGTTGCGGAGCCTGAATAAGCAAGCAATGAGATTAAAGTCCTCCGATAATTCCCGATTCGAACACCGGTGCAAATACAACGGCAACGATGGTCATCAGCTTAATCAGAATGTTGATGGAAGGACCAGAAGTATCCTTGAACGGATCGCCGACTGTGTCGCCGACAACAGCAGCCTTGTGCGGCTCGCTGCCCTTTCCTCCGAAATTGCCTTCTTCAATGTATTTCTTCGCGTTATCCCATGCTCCGCCGGCGTTGGCCATCATGATCGCCAGCAGTACACCGGACGAAAGTGCGCCGCCCAGCATACCTGCCAGAGCTTCGGCACCCAGGATAAAGCCTACCAGCAGCGGTGCAATGATCGCCATCAGACCCGGAATGATCATTTCCTTCAGAGCGGCTCCGGTGGAGATATCTACACATCTGGCGTAATCCGGCTTGGAAGTGCCTTCCATGATCCCCTTGTCCTCTCTGAACTGTCTTCTGACTTCTTCGATCATCTGGTTCGCCGCCTTACCTACAGAATTCATGGTCATGGCCGAGAACAGGAACGGCAGCATAGCGCCAATGAACAGACCGATGATGACGATCGGATCCAGCAGGCTTACCAGCTCGATCTGTGCTACCTCCGCATAGGAAACGAACAGAGCCAGGGCGGTCAATGCTGCGGAACCAATGGCAAAACCTTTACCGATAGCCGCAGTGGTATTGCCCACAGAGTCCAGCTTGTCCGTGATATTTCTAACCTCTTCCGGCAGATCAGCCATTTCGGCAATACCGCCGGCATTGTCGGAAACCGGTCCGTAAGCGTCGACCGCAACGGTCATACCGGTCGTGGACAGCATGCCTACCGCTGCCAGCGCAATACCATAAACACCGGCGAACTGATAGGAGATAAAGATACCGATAACGATGCAGATGATCGGCCAGAGCGTGGACATCATACCTACACCAAGTCCGCTGATGATGGTAGTTGCAGCGCCTGTCTGCGACTGTTCCGCGATCTTCTTGACCGATTTATAATCAGCAGAAGTATAGACCTCCGTAATTTTTCCGATCAGAATACCGACGATCAGACCGGCAATGATCGCGTACGCATAGGTAAAATCGCCCAGCATGCTCTTGCTCAGGATCAGGGAGCAGACGATGACGATCACGCCGCTGACATAAGTTCCCATGTTCAGGGAGCTTGCCGGATTGCTGTTTTCGCTTCCTCTGACAAAGAGAATACCGATTACAGAAGCGATAACGCCTACAGCGGATAAGAGCAGCGGGAACAGCGCCGCTGTATTCTCAGAGAATGTAGCGGTTTCCGGTGCGCTGGCAACAGCTGCCGCAGCAAGAGTGATCGCTGAAATAATGGAGCCGACATAGGACTCAAAAAGGTCGGATCCCATACCGGCAACGTCGCCTACGTTATCGCCTACGTTATCCGCAATAACGGCCGGGTTTCTCGGATCATCCTCCGGGATTCCTGCTTCGACCTTTCCTACAAGGTCAGCGCCTACGTCAGCAGCCTTGGTATAGATACCGCCGCCTACTCTTCCGAAAAGCGCCATGGAAGAAGCGCCCAGACCGAAACCGGTTACGCACTGCATAACGGTGGTCAGATCCAGAACACAGAAGACTATGCCCAGACCCAGAAGACCGAGACCGGATACACAAAGACCCATAACGGCTCCGGAACGGAAAGCGATCTTCAGCGCCTTTGGCATACCGGAATCCTTGGCTGCACATGCAGTTCTTACATTACCTTTGGTTGCTACCGTCATGCCGAAGAAGCCGGCCAGAACAGACAGCAGCGCACCGATAACATAGAGTACAGCCGTGACCCAGTTCTGCAGTCCTATTCCGATAAGCAGGAACAGTACTGCGATAACAATGGCCATCGTCTTGTACTCTCTTCTCAGGAAAGCCATGGCTCCTTCTCTGATGAAGCCTGAAATTTCCTTCATTCTGTCGGTTCCCTCGTCAGCCTTGCTGATCCATGATGCCAGACAGAACGCGACGATCAGTCCGACAGCAGCTGCGACAGGAACAACTACGCTCATCATGTTATAAATACCTCCTCTATGATCGCCTGCAGACAAGTTTAAGAGGTACTAAATAATCTCAGCACCTCTTACCTGCAAGCGAGTATAAAAATATAAATTTAACACCTGCCCGCGTGGGCAAAGGATGTTAGGAAAACAATGCCACGATCGTCAGTGAAATTCCGATGAACAGCACCGCGGATACGACCGTAATCTTGCTCAGAACAGCCTCGTAGCCTCTGCTCTTCTTTTTGCCGAAAAGCTGCTCAGCGCCGCCGGCAATGGAACCGGACAATCCGCTGCTGTTGCTGGACTGCAGCAATACACTGATAATCATAATCACGCTGGAGATCGCCAGCAATATCATCAGAGCGGTTTTCAACCTCATCCCTCCTTAATCTACTACTTCTGTACTTGCAGTACAGACAGCCCGCGAAAAGACAGAATACGCTGATTTTCCAAGGCTATCTGCCTGAATCTAACCATTTAACTTTATCATAGGAACCGGTAAAAATCAAGTATTTTTGACACAAAATCCATCGGAGCCTAACGGGAAAACTGCCGCAAAATCCGCCACAGCACACCGCTTTCCGCACCGGTTTTCTGTCCCGCCTGCGGCGAAGCGGTTTGTTTGTCCTTTTCCTGTGTTTTCAGCTGCATCTCTTCCCTCTGCACTGCCGATACGGGTATGTCGATTTTCTTTCGGGCGAGCTGCCTCAGGCGCTGTCGTATGTTCCAGACCGGAGCCGGATAATGGAAGAAAAAGCCCTGGATAACGTCACAGCCGATCTGGCTGAGCAGATCTGCCTTTTTCTTATCCTCCACACCTTCACCAAACATGATCATCCCCATCTGATGCCCCAGTTCGATCATAGCCTGCAGAATCAGCCTTCCCTTTTCTTCATGGATCTGATCCGTCAGATGCTTATCCAGCTTGATTCCATCGGCCGGAAGCTCCTGCAGATCATAGAAAGAGGTGAATCCTTCTCCAAAATCGTCCAGCAGGATACGTATACCCTCTTTCCGGATCTCCTGCAGGTTTTCATACAGTTTCTGCCGGTTTTCCGCATCAGCGCTCTCTGTCAGTTCAAAGATCAGATTGTTTTTTCCTATGTCGTATTTTTCCACTATGGAGAGGGCGCGATGGGCAAAGTCCTCCTGCGAGAAGGTTTTCCTGGAGAAGTTGCAGGAGAGGAAGAAGTCGTCAATACCCATTTCCGCAAGCTCCTTCAATAATTCACAGCTCTTGTCCAGGCAGTAATAATCCATATCGGAGATCAGACCTTCTTTTTCCAGCAGCGGCACAAAATGATCCGGTCCCAGAAGACCCCACTGGGGATGATCCCACCGGACCAGGGCTTCTCCGCCGATGATGTCCAGGGATCTGCCATCCAGGCAGAATTGAACGTACAGATCCAGCTCATCGCTTTTCAGCGCATGATGGATATCCTCCCGCAGGCTCAGCTCTTCATCCATCTGCCGCTCCATTTTACCGTTAAAGACGATTACGTTTTCCCCTTGCTGCATCGCTTCATCCGCCGCCCATCTGGCGCAGAACATTGCCGTATCCAGATCGCTGTTCTCCGTATTCAGCGGATAAAGTCCGGCAGAGACGGTCTGCCTTCCCGTAACGCTTTCCCGGTAAAAATAATCGTTGATCTTTTCCACTGCCGCTGACACCCAGCCCGCCTCTCTGTCCGATGACGGCGAATATTTCAGCACCACGATGCCCTGATCGCTGATTCTTGCCACCACATCCTCTGTCGACAAATGGGGCTCCAGCAGCTCTGAAATTTTACGCAGCGCTTCTTCCTCCGCCAGAATCCCCGCCTGCTGCCGGTGGATCTTGATACGGAAATAGACAACGGAAAACAGTACGCAATTCTTCGCGTTTATCTTCCTCTCGTACCACTTACGGAGACTTGACCGATTTACCAGACCGGTCAGCGGATCACGTTCAAGCTGAGCCTGATAGTTCCTTATCGTTTTCCTGTATCTTCGGCGGACAATAAGCACGGCAGCTGCCAGAAGCAGACAAATGCCTAACAGGATCGCCGGAAGCGCGGTAAAATGATCCGGTGCCGCAGAACCGTCCTGCACGTCTTCAAGAAGCATACCCATCTGCTCCCGGGCAGACAGGCTATGTGCAAATTCCTGCAGCTCATCGGCAAAACCCTCGGGCGCCGCCTCTGTCACCCATATCTGATAGGACACCGTCTTCCCGCCTGCCGTCGTTTCCAGAAGTGTGACCGGCTGACAATCGGCAAAGCTTTCTTGTTCTCCGCAGCCGGAAAGCAGATCTACCTGAAGATTCTTCCCCAGTTCTTTTCGCTGATCGCCTTCCTCCGGCCGGTAATAGCGGATCTGCCAGTCCGATCTCTCGGAGAATGCCGAAAAAATCGACGGCATCAGTCCCTCGTAGGTTTCTGTTGTTTCATCATAATATTCTATTGGATAAAAATCCGGATTTCCGGCTGCATAAATGATTGTTTCCGCCAAAGCTGTCCACCTTTCTTGTTTACTTCGTCTCCTGTTTACCGGGACAACGTGATCGACATTTTCTTCTGTAACTGACCTGCTTACTTAAACTCGATCTTTCTTCTGCTGATCTTGCCCCAGTCGTCCTTTCTTCGCTTATACCCTATCAGCGCCGCTGCTCTGGTCCAGGCCAGCGCAAAGCGGAGACAGGATACCTCCAGCGCACACAGTCCGATGGCTTTGAACACATCGGATACGGTCAGCGAAAGATCTACAGTATGTACCCGAGTAAAAAAGGCAGTCAGAGAAAGGATCGCCGAATAGACAATATAAATGCCCATAAACAGCAGCATGAACGGCACGTTCAGAAAATCCAGCGCCGCAGCTACCCCCATCGTCGCCACTCCGAATATCTCGATATACGGAGAAAGCAGTTCGTAGATCAGAAAATACAGATAAGAGATATAGCTGACCAGTCCGTATTTCGGATTACCCAATATCCTTCTATGAGTGATCATGCTTTGGAACAGTCCGATATGCCAGCGTCTGCGCTGTTTCCGGAGATCCTTCCATTTTTCCGGCACCTGCGTCCAGCAAATGGCGTCGGTAGCATAGGCGATCGTATACGGCACGTCATGTTCCCGGCAAAAGACATGCAATTTGATGGCCAGTTCCATATCCTCGCTCATGGTGGTCCGATCGTATCCGCCGCAGGCCACAACCATAGATTTCTGAAACAGACCGAAAGCGCCGGATATGATGATGTTTCCGTTGAATTTATCAAACAGGATCCTCGACGCCAGGAAAGAACGGTCATATTCTAAAGCCTGCATACAGGCCAGAAGCTTGTCCGGCATACGATAGCGCACAAGCCTTCCCTCTTTCAGCTCGGCGCCGTTTCCCGGACGCACAGCTCCGCCTACGGCAATGACGTTTTTTCGTTCAAGTATCGGCCTGACGATCTTTTCCAGCGAATCATGCTGCAGCACGGAATCCGCGTCAATACACAAAAAATACGGATAACGCGAAGCATTGATCCCCATATTCAGCGCGTCTGCCTTTCCGCCGTTTTTCTTCCGTATAAAGGTCAGCGGCACCTTACTGTCTGCCGCTTCGTATACCGCCTCTGCGATCTGGCAGGGCACTCTCCTCTGCAGCGGACGCTTTACCCGGCGCATCCTGAACACCGTCTTCATGATCTCCTCTGTCCGGTCACTCGAGCCATCGTCTACCACGATGATCTCATAAAGCCGGTAATCCAGTGCCAGCAGCGAACGCACAGACTGTTCGATGGTAACTTCCTCGTTATAGGCCGGCACGATAATGCTGACCGGAATATAGTACTCGTTCTGCAGTTCGTTTTTTAACAGGCTGCGGCGTCTTGCGCTGTACAGAGAAGACGCTCCCGCCATAACGGATAAAAAGAGAAAGCTGGCATAGCCTACCAGATAGAGAACGAAAAAGATGCCGATCCCTTTGAAGACGATCTGCATAGAGCTGGTTACCATATCACTCATTTTCTTCTTCCTCCTCTCTCCTTGCCTGCTCTTCCAGACGGTACATCAGCATTTCTCTGGCATAGCGATCGTCGCCGCGTATGATATCCGGAAGCTGTTCATACTGCAGACCGCGGTTTACCAGACTGCAGGCCGCATTGTAGCGGATGTACCAGTTGGGACTGCTCATCGCTTTAATCAGGACTTTTTTGCTTTCTTCCCCTTTATAGGATCCCAGAGCCGTGGCGCTGACGGCCGCAGCTTCCCATTCCATAGAATCTTCGGAAAGCGTCATTTTCATTAAGGCCTCGCAGGCTCTTTCATCAGGATACCGTGAAAAGTAGCGGACGGCCGAAATCCGCAGTTCCTTGTTCTGTTCGGGATCGGTCATGATCGCAAACATCTCATCCTTCCAGTTTCCGCTGCGGAACCGTATATAATTGAGCAGGGACTCCCGGGTCTGCAGAGAAAAAACGTCAAACCGCGCCCAGAGCAGACCGATCAGCGCTTCGTGATCCCCCTTATATTGAAGAAGGATTTCCGTCAGCACTTTTTCATGCAGCACAAGACCCGACCGATCCTGCAGTTCCAGAGCCCGCTCCACTGCCGCCGGCGCCGCAAAGCTGCACAATGCGCGCATTCCGTTGACCTTGCAGTAAAAATCATCTTTTCTTACATACCCGATAATGCAGTTTTCCATCTTATCGCCATGTCCATATTCCCAAATGGCGTAACGGGCGAAAAACCAGGAAAAGAAAGCCGCCTGCAGATTGTTTCGTCTCAGGTACACTTCGGCAAGCTGCTGCAGCACATCCTGCATCTCCTGCAGATAAGCAGCGAGTATCTTCCTGTCCGTCTGTTCCAGAACCTGGTTCAGCGCAAGTAAATTCTTCACTCTGCCCAGTACACGTCTCATTTTTTCCTTATGCCCGGTCTGTACCGGTTCTCCATGAGCAAGCCGGACAAGCTGCCTGCGTATCTCTTCCATCAGCTTTTCACCGCTTTTTTTCAGACGTTTATCGCTCCTGCGAAGAATCGTCGTATAGGATAGATTGAAAAGAATCATACAGAGACAGATCGCCCCGTATCCATACAGAAGTACTTCGCTTCTCAATTCTTTTTTCCTCCCTCTTTGCGGTCAGATCGCTTTTTCTGTTCTTTCTCTGCGGCTGTCCAGCAGTCTTTCAGAATGTAATACGATTTCTTCAGTCTTTCATGATAAGTTACTTTTTTCCCCCAGCCTGCCAGGGCAAAGCTCTCCATGTTGATTCTGCCCTCGACACTTTCTGTTCCGCTCTGTGCGGCCGCGCCGATATACAACTGATCGATCTGCTGATACTCTACACCGTAATGTTTGTAATAGTCGTCATGGATTTCCATTTCCGACGGATTGGCAAAATTCAGCAGCTGCCATGGCAGGCGCACCTCGATGACATCGCCGTTTATGCAGAAATCGGTCAGCGAATCGAAATCCTCTGACTGC
>CALXJA010000208.1 GCA_944388465.1 uncultured Emergencia sp. | reverse complement strand
TTTATATTTTCGCAGTAGAGAACGGCCATGGAAACAGGCGTGCTCCGGCAGCCGTATATAAAGAAGGAAAAAGATGCTTTTAGCCTATCGCTGCACGATAATGCGGCGATAGGGATAATACAGCCTTTGCATGCGTTATAAAACTCAGTCATATACTTTTGTTTCTCCGGCCTCTTGACACTCACTCTATTTAATGCTTTAATAAGTTATATTACTAAAGTGAGGTACATCATGAAGAGCATCAAGAAAGCCAAAGAGCGAACGGCGGAAGACGATCGCCAGCTGCGGAAGAACGTGGAAGAAATCATTGACCGCGTTCAGCGGGAGGGCGACGCCGCGCTGAAGAAATACAATGAGAAATTCGATCAATGCAGGAGACCGGCGCTTCGTGTCAGCCGGGAGGAAATAGAAGAAGCCTACAGCCGGCTTTCCGAGGATGAGATCACTGATCTCAGGGCGGCCAGAGAGAATATCGAAAAATTCGCGCATGCGCAGAGAAAAACCATGGCAGAGCTGGAGAACTTTTCCCCGCAGCCGGGAATCTTTCTGGGACATCGGATCATTCCGGTATCGTCCTGCTGCTGTTATGTCCCGGGAGGCGGATATCCGCTGTATTCCACGGCGCTTATGCTGATCACGCCGGCTAAGGTGGCGGGAGTAAAGCGTATTGCCGCCTGTTCGCCTGTAGTGAAGGGAACCGATCGCATCCATGACAAAACGCTGGTGGCCATGGATCTGGCCGGCGCAGACGAAATCTACGCTGTGGGCGGAGCACAGGCTGTGGCGGCTTTTTCTTACGGCACAGAGGAAATTGCGCCGGTGGACATGATCGTCGGCCCCGGCAACCGTTATGTGACAGAAGCCAAACGGCAGTGCTACGGACAGATCGGTATCGACTTTGTCGCCGGCCCCAGTGAAGTGCTGGTGATCGCCGATGAAAACGCCGAAGCGGAAACCATTGCGGCGGATCTGCTGGCGCAGGCGGAGCACGATCCAAATGCCAAGGGGATTCTGATCACGACTGCAGAGCAGCTGGGGGAGGCGGTAATGCGAGCGGTAGCCGATCAGCTGAAGACGCTGACGACAGCCGGAATTGCAGAAAGATCCTGGGAGGATTACGGGGAGATAATCGTTACAGACTCTCTGGATGAAGCGGTGGAAATGGCGAACCGGTACGCGCCGGAACACTTGGAGATCAACGTCAGGAATCCGGACGCCCTGATCAGAAAGCTGTACAACTACGGCTCCCTGTTTATCGGGGGCAATACGGCCGAGGTCTTCGGCGACTATGCTTCGGGCACCAATCACACGCTTCCGACGCTGCGGGCTTCCCGCTATACCGGCGGCGTCTGGGTGGGAACCTTCCTGAAGACCTGTACCTACCAGTGGATGACCGAGGAAGCATCGAGCGCTATTGCGCCGCTGGTAGCCAGACTGGCTCGGGGAGAAGGACTTGAAGGTCACGCCAGAGCCGCGGAAAAACGGCAGAAGAAATAAACTGCGGCAGTCCGGCTCAATGATGATTTCATTAAGGAAATACATGCGGGCAGGCCTGCGCCGAAAAACAAATCGGCGCAGGCCCGCCCGCGTATGTGCCGTTTCTGTTGACCGGCCGCTGCCATGGCTGGCGTTGTTTTTTTTACTGCGTTCTTCATGCAAAGAAGTTTTAGTTTTCTGCTTGCGTTATCAGGTCTTCAAATTCCGGGTCTTCACGAAGAAATGAATATTCTTCATTATTTGCCAACTCATCGATGAATGTTTTTGCCAGCCTGCCGGAAAGCCATGTACAACCGCTGCCATCCGCATGACGATATAATGGGGAATTTTGCATATCCCATTCTTTTTTCATGGAAGGCAGCATTTTTTGTAGAATAGACAAACTGCCGCGTTTATCCTTTTTTACTAAAGCGAGCTGCAAGTGGGCATTGCAGCGCATCCATTCCGGAAAACAAAACTGACGCGTAATGGTTTCATACAGATCGGCAAAAAAGTCTGCATCCTTCTCCCGTTTTTCATGTAATGCGGTTTCCAGCAGATTGATCAAAGCGATTTGTATGTCGGTTATCCCTTTAATGATACGATGCTCCCAGATCTTTTCCGCGTCTTGATATCGTTCCTGCCGTTGGTAAAGGATAGCTAATTGTTCTTCTCTATCTATCGTAGAAAATGGCAATGAATCGATAAGCTCCTCTGCCTCTGAAAAATCTCCCCGGTTTCGTGCATAGGAAATCAGCATACTGGTTGCGGTATCTCTTATTTCCGGAATTTCGCTTGCGGCTAATCGCTTATAAAACGTTTCATATATTTTCTGATATTGCTCAACTGCCGGTACATTGTAAAGCGTAAGTGCTCCCTCTAAATAAAGAATGACCGAATAGATCAGCCTGTCGCAGGTAGGATATTCCCGTATTTTGCTGATTGCTTTCTGGAAAGCGGTATCATAGTTCTGTTCCTGAACCGTCTTATCGACATCATCGACAAAATTTTCAATCTCTATATCTGTCAGATCTTCATGGAAAGACATTAACGTGTTCAGATCGGTTTTAAGCAAACGTGCTAATGCAGGTAAAAGAGTGATATCAGGATAAGCAGCGCCGGTATCACATAGTTAAAAATATTGGTGTCATTTAATCAATTTTGCCGATAAAGCGGTAGAAGATTTCTACCTCCTGTTCCCGGCTTCCGTCCTCACCTTTGACCGCTTCATGGACAACGATTTT
>CALXJA010000207.1 GCA_944388465.1 uncultured Emergencia sp. | reverse complement strand
CTTCAACCGGCTCCATATCGAAGGCAACCGGGTAGGTAACGCCTTTTCCCCGAATATGCCGCAGAACGAACCGGGCTTCTCGGATGGCCTCTTTCGTTGTTTGCGCCTGAGAGAAAAAGTACACGCCCACATCAACGCCGGCCGCCTTTGCTTCCCTCAGGTTGTCCTTGAAATAGCTGTCCATCGTCAGCTTGCCGCTGTGTGTGCCCCGGTAGCCGAGACGGATCATGGCAAAGTCGATGCCGGCTGCCTTGACCCGTTCCCAGTCGATATCCTTCTGATAGTAAGAAACGTCGATTCCGGCAACGGAAGTATAAGTATCGTCCTCATAATATATCCGTCCTTTTTCCCGGTGGAATCCCTCTGTGCTGTAAGAATTTTCCGGTACAGCATGCCGCATCCCCAGTCCGTCATAGCTTCCCAGCACAATGTAAAATACCGTAACGGTGGCAGCGAACATCACCAGAGCGATCAGGGATGCAAAAAGGATATATTTTTTCGGCAGTCTTCGGTTTTTGTGTTTTCTCATAAAGTTATTTTACCATATTTCCGTTTTACGCACAAAGATAAATGTAGCTCAGATACGGCACACCGGTCTCAATATGGACCTAAAGACTATTTGACTCCGTCCTTTTCTTCCTTTATGATGTATAGAAAGAGAGGTATACACATATGATCGACTTTAACTCACTTTCTCATGAAATTATCGGCTATCGCCGCCATCTGCACCAGATTCCGGAGCTGGGCTTTTATGTTTACAAAACCAGCGCATATGTCCGCTCTGTCCTGGAGCAGCTTTCCTGTCAGGTAGAACCTATCGTCCAGACCGGCCTGCTCGCCTTCTTTGATTTCGGAAAGGAAAAAACGCTGGCTTTCCGTGCCGACATGGATGCCCTGCCGATCCAGGAGGAAACCGGTCTGCCTTATGCATCCACACACGACGGCTGTATGCATGCTTGTGGTCACGATGGTCATATGGCAGCCATGCTGGGCTTTGCCAAAGTCCTGGATGACTACAAAAGATCCGGCAAAGATATGCCGTACAATGCGCTGCTTCTGTTCCAGCCGGCAGAGGAAACCATCGACGGCGCTCTGCGTATCTGCGGTACGCACATCTTCGACCACTACCATATCCGGGCGATTTTCGGCCTTCATCTCTGGCCTATGCTTTCAAAAGGAGAAATCGCATCGCGTCCCGGCGCCATGATGGCAAAATCCACTGCGGTTGAGGTGGAATTCGAAGGCATCAGCGCTCACTGCGGTGAACCGGAAAAAGGCAAAGACGCACTGGAAGCTGCCTGCCGCTTTGTCAGCGACATCTACACCTTCAAGACCCTCTATGTCCGAGACCGATGCGTACTCAAATTCGGAAAAATGCGCAGCGGAACCGTCCGTAATGCGATATCCGCCTTCAGCCGTCTTGACGGCACTATGCGGACATTCCAGGACAAAACCTGGGAGACGCTGGTAGATGCCATGACCAGTCTTGGAGAAGAGATCGAAGAAGCCTACGGCGTTTCCTTCAAGCTGGACGTCAGCAAAAGTCATCCGGCGGTCATCAACAACGAAGTTCTCTATCAGGAGATCAAGCCGATCCTCCTCAATCTCAACTATGTTGAACTGCGCCGTCCGGTAATGATCGCCGAAGATTTTTCCTTCTTTGAGCAGCAGATGCCGGGGATCTTCTTTTTCCTGGGCACCGGCAGCGGCATCCCGCTGCACAGCGACAACTACGATTTTGATGATACCGTGCTCATCGAAGGAGTCAGACTTTTTGACGCTCTGTTTCGTGGTGAAGAAACCGAGTAGACCTTTCCACAACATTCGCATAATATCCGCACGATAAAGGGAGCTGAACCCGGACGGCAGATCCGTCGGCAAGGCAGCTCCCTTTGTATCCTATCGGTTTATTTACTTTTCTTCTGCTTTATAAATACTTTTTCCGTCCTTAATGGTTTCCAGTACGCGAATATCTTTCAATTCCATCGGTGCGGTCTCCATTGGGTTTCTGTCCAGAATGACCAGATCGGCTCGTTTGCCCTCTCTGATGCTTCCTTTGCTGTCTTCTTCAAAATAGGCGTAAGCCGCATTGATCGTAATCGCTTTCAGGGCTTCGTATACCGGAATTTTCTGATCCTCTCCGATCACCTGGCCACTGCGGCTGAGACGGTTGACGGCGCACCAGACGGAATGCATCATTTTCGGTTTCGTTACCGGTGTATCCTGGTGGAAGTTCACCGACAGGCCTCTGTCCAGAGCATCTTTGACCGGACTGATATGATTTCCTCTTTCCGGACCGAAGTTTTTCATATGGATATCGCCCCAATAGTATACGTGACCGACAAAGACAGACGCGATCATATTCATTTTGGCCATCCGATCCAGCTGATCATTTCTTGCTGTCTGGCAATGGATCATCACAGGTCTCAGTTTATCTTTATCCGGATTATCGCTCAGTTCCAGCGCCCTTTCATAAGCATGCAGAAACTGATCGCCGGCAGCATCGCCGTTGCAGTGTGCTAAAAACTGCTGATTTTCATTGACCGCCTGCAGAGCGTATCGATCGACCTCTTCGTCACTCATCCACGGATAGCCACAGTAACCTTCCTCTCCGCCGAGATACGGCTCCGTCATCCATGCTGATCTGCCCTGCGGCGAACCGTCGAGAACAATCTTGTATCCGCCGATTTTCAGATGCTTCTTATACTTTTTGATCATATCCCGATGTTTTTCCATCAGCTTGCCGCTCTGATCATTGATCAGCGGATAAGCGACTACATCGACCTTCAAGGCACCCAGAGTGTTGCTCAGGGTCAAAAGCTTCATGGCCATAGCGCTGGTTGCGCCATCCTGCACCGTTGTCACGCCGTTTTCGATATAGATCTTCTGCATACCTTTGATGATCTCCCGGATGCTGACTTTCATTTTTTTCATCAGGACAGCCTGGACTCCCATCATTCCTGCTTCCTCAAGATAACCGTCCGGTTCGGCGGAGCCTTCTATCCTTCCGATTCGGCCGCCCTCCGGATCGGGGGTCGAGGCATTGATTCCGGCGAGCGAAAGAAGTGCGCTGTTGGCACATCCCAGATGTCCGGATACGTGCATGATCAGAATCGGAATATCGCGGCTGACCTTATCCAGCACGGCCTTGCCCGGATGCTTTTCTTCACGAAGAAAGTTGTGATCATAACCGAAGCCGATGACGGCGTTTTTCGCCGTGATTCCTTTTTCTTTGATATACGTTTTCAGAACCTGCTCAATATCACGAAAAGACGTACACTCCGACAGATCGGCGCAGGCAGACATCTGTCCGTTCATGGAAATATGACCGTGCCCGTCGATAAAGCCCGGCATCAGGCATTTTCCTTCCAGATTCACCTTTTTCACCCGGCTTGAAGCCGCATCCATCGCCTCTTTCAGCGTTCCTGTCTTTTTAATTTTTCCGTTTTCTACCAGCACGGCTTCCGGTCTGTCGTCTTCCCCTTCCATCGTCAGGATCGAGCCGCCATAATAAAGAGTATCCATACGATTACCTCCTCTTTTCCTCCGTTTTCAACAGTAGGCATACCTCCGGCGCATAAATTGCACCGGAGGTATGCGTAAATAAGAATATACGTATACGCTATTTTTTCCAGCTGAATGTCTTTTTACCCCAGGTTTTTGTTACCTTCAGGATAACCAGATAAGCGACACACAGACCCGCAAGACCAAGCATAACGATGGTTGCGGATATCGAGCCTGCAGCAAGCCCGAGCAGCAGCAGATAAACTGGTGTGGACAGCATCATTACAATGTTCATCAGACCCAGTTCAACAGCCGTATTGGTTTTGAACTCCGGATCGACGATCCGCACCAGAGCGATACCGCTGGGAACCGTTCCCGTCGATGTGCCGTATAATCCCAGAGTACGTTCAAAGTCATTGTCACTGCCGAAGCGCTGTCCAAAGTAGAAGCAGACGACAAAGGTCACAACGGTCATGATCGCACATTCGATCAGCATAGGCAGGATCCAGTCGCCAATGACGTTGAAGGCCACAGCCATAAACGCGCAGACAACCAGATAATCCGCTGTCCAGCCTGTGATCTTGCTCTGCAGCACATCCTCCTGCAAAAAGTCAACATCGAACTTTTTCATCAGGAATTTGACAATATATGCGGCAAACATACCGTTGACAAACATCAGTCCGCTCATGGACGATCCCAGGAAACCCGGAATCAGGGCAAATATCTTGGAAATACCGATGGCAACGACATAGCAGAGACCGATCAGCGCGAAATGATAAGACAAGGTTTCGATATTGCTGTTGCAGGTCGTATCTCTGACCATCATGTCTGTCTGCTCTTCTTTTTTCAGATAGCCCTTGATGATGCTTTCGTTGAGCTTTCCGCCATGCTTGGCGATGCCCCTGGAAATACCCAGCTTTGCGGCCGGAATACCGACACCGAAGGCGACGACAAAGCCGATGGCTGCGAAGGTCACCGCGATCATGGCTGCATTCTCCCAGCCGAAAGATTCATAGATGGTACCGAAAGCTGCAGCCTGTCCCGGCCCCTGAGCAAAGGCAAACGGGATCAACGTACCGTAAACGGAATCCATATCGAAGCTTCCGCCACAGACTTTGATGATGCCGTAACCCAGAAGCGGCGTAAGTGCATAGAGCAGACACCATACAACACCCATACCGACAATACCCTTCATCATTTCTTTCTGTGTGTTGTCCCCGTTCTTCTTTGAACCGGTAAGACTTATCGAAATAAAGGAAACCGTGAACAGCTCGTTTACGATAGTTGTAAACATGTTCATATCCGTCCCGATAGAGATCTCACACTGCTCCATCACATTCATAAAAATCATGCCCAGTATGCCCGCGATAACACTGGCAGGTACCAGCATATTACGCAGAAACGGGATTTTTGCTCTCAGAAATGTACCAATGACCAAAGCCACGCTGGCCAGTCCGAAAGCGACCATAAAACTATTCATTAATTCCTCTTCCTCTCATTTTAGTTTCCGTACGGGCATCTCTTTCCCTGCCCAGTTAACAGTTTAGCAAAAAAAGGACGCCTTCTCTATTGCTCTATGGAGACGAAAGAGGAAAAAATTGAATCAAAAAAATCAATTTAATCAATATTGACTAAAAGTCCTGCCGCATCAATCAGATTATCCACCTTTTTCAGTATCACAGAAAGATCCGAGATCACCACTTCGTGACTGTTGTTCCAGATCTCTTCAAAAAATCGGCTGAAAATACCGCGCAGCGTCTTGTCGCTGAGAAGCAGGATATTTTTTTCGTAAGCCCCGTTTTCCAGCCGCAGATAATCGATGGAATCCGATAAAAAGACGCATGGGTTGGTGATATAGCGAAAATCTGCGCTGAAACCTTCTTCGATCATCTTGATCTGCAGGTTCTTCTTTCCGCGGAATGAATCCCGCAGAAACTCCAGCTGGCTCTTTCTCTGCTTTGGTGTGAGCGTGACTTTCTGGTTAAAGAAATCCACTTCACCGGAAAGGATAAAATCGGTCAGCGCCGTATCGTAAACGATCATGGAGATCTCTTTCTTGTACAATACATTCTGCGCCAGAAGAAAGGCTCTTTCTGCCTCCGCGGCAAGCTGGCGATCCTCGCCGAAAACCTGTCCGGACAGTTCGGTGAAAATTTCCGGAGAAAGGAAATGTTCCGTTATATGACCGATCAGCCAGCGGATATTGGGCGAAACCAGCGTCTGGATATATTCATGACTCTGCAGCATTCTCTCAATACTGGTCACCGAAAACATGGTGCGATCCGGATTTTCCAGACTCATGATTTCTGAAAAGATCCCGTTGACTTCCTTTTTGCTCCGAGTCGACGCCATGCACAGAAACTGGCAGTTATCGGTGAGGATGTTCATACCGGCATACTGATCCATTACCGAAAAAACCAGCTTTCCTGACGCAAAATGACTATGAAGCAGGGAAAAATCCGTCAGAGAGTAGTTGGTCAGCATATGAATGAAAAGAATCACATCGTAGACCGATTCTCCTCTTAGCTGCGTAATATCTATGATAAAGTGAATATGTATGTCATCCCGCATTCTGCGAATGCGGAACCCATCCTTTTCAATGCCGGCAAGCAGCAGTTTCGCGGTCTTGTCCAGGGAAAAAAAGTCGGCCAGGACGGCGATATTCATCGTTCCGGAAAGATCAGCCTGTCTGACATAATCCTGTAAAAGCGCATACTGGCTGTCAGGATGAACCATGACCGAGGCATTGCTGGCATATTTATCCTGATTGATCTTTCCCGTGGCCTGCGCATATGCGTCCAGGAGGCCGGCGTAAAGTTTCTCGCCAAGTTCTTCATGATTTTCTGCACCGAACCGGTAACGCAGTTTTTCCTGTCCCTCCTCGCTGCCTGCCGCCAGAATCAGATCGGCGGTACGTCTGGCGATGCTCTCGATGTTTTTCTTCGATGGAACGGATTTGCCAGAAAGCCACTTACTGATATAGGATACGTCATAGTTCAGTTCGCCGGCCAGGGCGTAATTTTTTATATTCGCTGTCACTAAAAGCTGTTCCAGCAAAGCGCCAAAGCTGTTATTGTTTTTTTCACTCATTTGTGCTACCTCTTCCACGCCGTCTTTCTTAAATAGTTTTTCAGCATCATATAGCCGGCGTCGATATCCTCAGGAGAGGTATATTCCTTCGGACTGTGACTTATACCGTCTTTGCTGGGAACAAAGAGCATATTGGTGCTGTACTTCTGCCCGATCATCTGTGAATCGTGACCGGCTCCGCTCACCATCTCCCTATAGGAAATCTCTTCCTCCTCTGCGATCTCCCGCAGCCATTTCCGCCCCTGCAGGTCGAGATGCACCGGCGCCTCATCGCAGGTGATTTTTACCTCGATGCTGACGTCTGCTGTCAGTTCCGCCTGCAGCTGACGGATCTTCTCCCGGCTTTCGGAGAGAAGCGCTTCATCCGAAGAACGAATGTCGAAAGTAAACATGATATGGGCAGGGATCACGTTGGCATTTCCCGGCTCGATAACCATTCTCCCTACTGTGCAGACCATATCCGTCTTGTGTTCCATAGCCCAGCTGTTCAGGCGGAAGATAAATTCCGCCGCCAGAGGCATGGGATCTTTTCGCATCCACATAGGCGTCGTGCCGGCATGGTTCTGCTGTCCCCGCACATAGATCTCTCCGCAAAACATTCCGACAATATCCGTTACGATGCCGATCTGCTTTTTTTCCTTTTCCAAAACGCCGCCCTGTTCGATGTGCAGTTCCACAAAACGCTCCAGTTCCTGTCTCGGTATGCTGATCGGGCTCTTCAGATAACCGCTCTGCTTCATCGCCTCCGCAAGCCGCACGCCGTCTGCATCAAGGTCGTCGAGTTCTGCCTCGGTCAGATCGCCCGTAAGGTTTCGGCTGCCCAGATAACTGGTCGGAAAACGGCTGCTTTCTTCTTCGCAGAAAGCAGCAACTTCTACTGTTTTTTCCGGTTCCCCCAGTTCCTCCTTCAGGGCGGCTGCCGCCTTCAGTGCAGTCAGAATACCCAGCATTCCGTCATATTTTCCTCCATGCCTTACGGTATCCCGATGAGACCCGCTCATGACAATCCGCCGGCTCTTCCCCTCTATCCGTCCAAAGAGGTTGCCGACAGCGTCAGAATACACTTCCATACCGGCATCTCGCATATACTGTGCAAGAAGAGCGGTTATTTCTGCGTCTTGTTCGGTGTACGACGCTCTCCAGTACTCACCGTCTCGATCTGCTGTTTTTGCTGCGGCTTCTATCGCTTCTACGATCCACTGTGTTTCTTTATTCATCTTTCCCTCATTTTCCTCACTTTTTCCTGGTTATCCACAAGATCTCCGGCGGGCAGCCATCCTGATTCAGCATGGAGGCGAAAACCACATGGAATCTGTCTTTGGGCAGCTTTTTCGCCATGGCAAGAACCTCGGCTTTTTCCCTTTCGCCCTCCGGATGGCCGCTGTACATCACCACTGTGACAATACCGTCTTTTCTGACCAGTTCAGCAGCTTTTGCCACCGCGGAGACCGTCTCGTCGGTTCTGGTCGTTATCGCCTTATTTCCGCCGGGCAGATAACCCAGATTAAATACGACTGCCGCCGGAGAGCGATCAGGAAACCAGGCCGATAAGAACTGATCCATAAAACAGAAACTGCCCTGGATGGTCTTTACATTGCCGGCGCCTGCATCCTGCAGGCGTTTTTTCGTTTTTTCTACTGCTTCTTCCTGTATATCGACAGCCAGTACGTCTCCGCTTTCGCCTACGGCAGCCGACAGCAGCAGTGTATCATTGCCGTTCCCGCAGGTAGCGTCAATGACAAGATCGCCTTCCCGAATGTAGTCAAGAGTAACATACATAGAAAGCTCTGTTGTTTTCGTTAACAGGTTTTTCATCACGATTCGCTTTCTCTTTTTTTCATGTACGGTTTCGTATTTCTTTCCTTACATTATATATCAAAACCGCTTTTCCCTTCAAGCTGCAGCGGCGGATTTTACGATAACGGTATGCTGCCGAAAACACGCCGGAGCATTTTGGTTCTTTCTCCACATCCCCCTCTGCTTAATCACAAGGGGAAATCAGCATAAGAAATTTTTATCCGGTAAATCCGTCTTTTTTTCGTTTTCTATGTCAACCGTTTTTGAAAATGTCCTAAAAAAAGTACAACATTAGCCCCAGCTAAG
>CALXJA010000206.1 GCA_944388465.1 uncultured Emergencia sp. | reverse complement strand
GATAGTTCTAAGTTAGTGAAATGCAACGATAACTAATCTTTATTTTATTGTCATATAACCTTAAAATGAGGGTTTTTATGAACCCTTATATAGGTGCGCCCAAAAATCCACTTTATTTTTCACTCTTTCCTCCTGCGATCTGCCGCCGGAGAACCGGTGGACAGATGCGATAATGCGAAAGCAAGATAAAAATGGTGAATCGATTCACCATTTTTATACACCTTTTCAGACCCGCCGTCAATAAGAATTTTTAAAATTCTAAAATCTGCCCCCTCTTGCCCGAAAAGGAAAAATATGATACAACAGTTAAAAACAGTAGAGAAAAGGGGATGTTTATGCCGAAGAAAACTTTTTTGCGGCTGCCGGAAGAAAAGAAAAAGCGCATACTCGATGCGGCCGCCGATGAATTTACGGTTTACAAAGAGAATTACGAAAAAAGCAAGGTTCAGCGCATTGCCGAAAAAGCGGGGATCGCGGTGGGCAGCTTTTATAAATATTTCTTTGACAAGGCGGATCTTCTGTTTTGTGCCTTTGATGCCAACCGCAAAAAGCCGGAAATCCGCACGGACTCATCATCGCTCTATGAATATTCCATGAAGGAGATGGATTTTAACGTGCAGCTCAACGAAACAGGGGAGGTTCTGGCTGATATTATTTTTGCCAATCCGCAGCTGTTCCACGATCTGGTTTTTCGAGATGAGGCTTCCATGGATTATCTGCAGCGTATCCGGGATTATCTGGAAAAAGACCGGGAGAAGGGACTTCTGCGGAAAGATCTGGATGTCGATCTTGCGGCGTATTTCTATACGACCATCGAATATATCGCCTATCAGTATTGCCTTCGTCACGACATTGATTTTAAACAGGACGACCGCATAGCTCAGCTCATGATGGATATTCTCTTTTTCGGCATTTACCGGGATGGCGCCGTGGATGAGCTGCAGCCGCGGGTGAAAAAATAGCGCAAAAGCGCGCAGGCAGGGCGGCCGGCGCGCTTTTGCTGTTTTGCGCCGTTCAAGGCGCTTATTCTGTATCTTCTCGTTTTTCTTTTTCCTGTCTGGTATTTCGTTTTTCTCTGACGATGTCCATTTCAAACCAGAAGTTGCTGCCTTTGCCCAGTTTGCTGCTGACGCCATAGTTGGCGCGGTACAGCGTCAGAATTTCTTTGACGATGGAAAGCCCGAGGCCGCTGCCGTCGGTCGGCCGTACATGATGGGTGCTGGATTTGTAGTAGCGCTCCCAGACATGATTGACTTCATCCGGCGCGATGCCTGCGCCGTGATCAATGACCTCGCAGCGCATCTTCCGGCCGATCTTGCGGATGTTGATGACGATCTCCTTATCCTCGCCGCAGTATTTGACGGCGTTGGTGATCAGATTGGACAGAACCTGTTTGATCTTTGCTTCATCGCCGTTGACGATAATGGGCGCAGGGCAGTTGAACCGGATCTTGTAGCCTTCCTGCTCGGCTAAAATGTCATAGGAGGCCAGCAAAGATTCTGCGGCTGCCTTGATATCGAAATTCGCCCGCTCGATGGTGATGCTGTGAGACTGCATCTTAGACAGATTGAGCATGTCGGTCACCAGCGTATTCAGCCGGTTCGCCTCTTCAATGATCACATTCAGGTGCGCATCCCGTTTTTGCGGATTGTTTCCGGACAGATCGCGGATCATCTCGGCATAGGATTTGATCATGGTCAGCGGTGTGCGCAGATCATGAGAAACATTGGCGATCAGATCCTTCTGATACATATCGGTTTTTTCCAGCTCGCGGGAAGCATTGGTCAGCGTATCCGCCAGCTCGATGACTTCGGAGTAATGACCGCCCATAAATTTCACCCCGTAGTTTCCTTTTCCCATTTCTGCGGCAGAATGGGTGATATCCTTGATCGGGCGGGATATGCGCCGGGACAGATACAGAGCCAGGATCAGAGCCAGCAGCGTGGCGATGATCGTGATATAGATCAGCTGCACCCGCATGATGGATACGGTGGATTTGACCGGATAGAGGGGAGAGAAGATATACAGGATATAGCTCCTGTCATGATTCTGCTCCGGGGTCAGTCCGTCGGTAGCCTCGTAGAGATAGCAGGCGTAACCCAGGATCTTAGTATCGTCGCCGGCAGTAGGATTGGGCGTGATCATGGACACCCGGTTAAAGGAACCGTCTTCCAGCTTGTTGCGCAGAACCTGTATCTGCGGGCTGTACTGGTAAAGGGAGCCGTAGCCGCTGTAGTCCGGAGAAATGATGATAGAACCGTCGCCCGCCTCTATGCGGATAGAAATATCCTCATTATCGAGAACGATATCGTTCAGCGTTCTGACCAGCTCTGCGGAGCTTTTCTTCTCTTCCTGAAAGATGTCGATGATCTGATCGGCGATCTTGGTGATCTCTCCTGTCTTCATCTGCTCGTAATAGTTGTTCAGAAAGAAGATCTGCAAAAACCAGATCAGGCCGATGAGAAGCAGCGCAAAGCCGATAAAATATATCCACAGTTTAAATCTGATGCTCTTAAAATCAAATTTATTCTTCAAATTCAAATTTGTATCCTACCCCTCTGAGCGTAACAATATAGTCTCTGTAAGGCCCCAGATTGTTCCGGAGATTTTTGATATGGGTGTCGATGGTCCGGTCGTCGCCGAAGAAATCGTAGCCCCAGATATCGGAGAGAAGCTTGTCCCGGGAAAGGGCGATGTTTCGGTTCTCGATCAGATAAAACAGCAGTTCGTATTCTTTCGGCGTCAGGTCGACGCGTTTGCCATCCACGGTGACGGTACGGGCAGCGATATTGATTTCCAGACCGCCGAATTTCATCACGTCGGATTTGTTGTGTGCGGATGCGTGTCTGCGATCCAGTACCACGTTGATGCGCGCCATCAGTTCCTTGGGACTGAACGGTTTGACGATGTAGTCGTCGATACCCAGCTCAAAACCGAAAAGCTTGTCGTATTCCTCGCCTCTGGCGGAAAGCATGATGATCGGCACGTCCTGAATCTTTTTGATTTCTTTGCAGGCGGAAAATCCGTCCAGCTTCGGCATCATGATATCCAGGATGACCAGATCGTAATGATTGAGCTTGCAAAGTCCTACGGCGCTCATGCCGTCTTCGGCCTCCGTGACCTCGTAGCCGTTAAATTCTGCGTATTCCCTGATTACCTCGCGGATTTTTGGTTCGTCATCGACGACCAGAAGTTTATACATAACCATCCTCCTCTTGAATTTATCCTTTTTATCTTTTTTTGTGTGTTTATCTTACCGTTTCTGTGTGTAGCTTCCATGAATTTTATCTGTTTAATTTTAACACAAATTTTGAAAAATGGGAAGCGTCCCGGTATTCTGCAGTCTGCGGCTTTTCGCCTTTTCCGCAAGTCCCTTCGCCGCGCTGTGCAGAAGGCTTGACATCCCGCAAGGGGTTGCACTATACTTGTACTGTAGATTAACGTGGGTACATATAGTCGTTTTTCGCCGGAGAGGCACGGCAGAGCTTTTCCCGGCCGGAGACGGACGTATGCACGGGGCAAACGGCGCAGGAATACCGGCGGTGCTTCTTTATTTTCTGCAGGTATTTGGCGGCGCTGCCTGTCTACAGCAGATTTCAAGGGAAAGGAGGGGAGATTGATGTTTAAGAAATTACTCAGAGCGCTGTTTACCATTTTAGGTGCGATCCTGGGCTACGGTGTGTTTCTGCTGCTCGGCTTCTGGATGGAAGAAAGCGGCATGAATGTCGACGAGACCTTCTCACAGGGAGAGCAGGCAGTCATAGGAATCTTTTTTGCAATTATTTTCGGAATTATTTTTTTCAGACTGACACCGCTGATCCGCCGGCAGAGTGTAAAGGTCGCGGACAACATCGAGGACGATCTCCGGGGCGTTTCTGCCAACGATCTGTTTATCGGCGTGATCGGGCTGATCACAGGGCTTCTGATCGCGCTGCTGATTACACAGATCTATGTCAGCATCACCAACAAGTATGTCTATACCGTGATTACGATCATCACCTATATGATACTGGGATACCTTGGCGTCGTAATCGCAACGAAAAAAGGCAAGGAGATGCTGGCGCTCATCGTCAGCAACAGGGGGCAGGCGGCAAAGGATCCGATTTTTACCAAAGGCAAGAAAAAGCACGAGGGGATTCCCAAGATCTTCGATACCAGCGTGATTATCGACGGCCGTATCGCAGAGATCATGAAGACCGGCTTCCTGGAGGGACCGATTATCATTCCGGAGTTTGTGCTGGTAGAGCTTCGCCATATTGCGGATTCTTCCGACTCGCTGAAACGGACCAGGGGCAGAAGGGGTCTGGACATTCTGAATAAGATCCAGGATGAATACGGAATCGAGATCTACAATACGGACAACGAGAAAGCTTTGCGGGAGATCCCCGAAGTCGATGTGAAGCTGCTGAAGCTGGCGCAGATGATGAACGGCAAGGTGGTGACCAATGACTTTAACCTCAATAAGGTCGCGACGATCAACGGCGTCAGCGTGCTGAATATCAATGAGCTGGCCAACACCCTGAAACCAGTGGTGCTGCCGGGCGAAGAGATGACGGTACATCTGGTGAAGCAGGGCAAGGACAACAGTCAGGCTGTTGCTTATCTGGATGACGGCACGATGATCGTGGTAGAGGATGGACGCAAGATGATCGGTAAGACGGCCGATATCAATGTAACCAGCGTATTGCAGACTTCCGCCGGCAGGATGATCTTCGGCAGACTGAAGACAAGCTGAGACGAGAGGGAAAGAGCCGGGACTGAGGCGGAGGGAGAATCATTCTGCGCGGTCTGCGGGCAGACGAAAATGCTGCAGAAATAACGGGAAAACGGGAAACAGATTATGCTGAACGGGAAAAAGATATATGTGGTCATAGGGGCTGCCGGTACAGGCAGGAGGATGTCGAGCCCCGTGCCCAAGCAGTTTCTGCGAATAGACGGAAAGACCATATTGGAGATGACGGTGGAGAAGTTTTCCGCCTCTCCGCTGATCGATGAAATCGTAGTAGCCGCGGCGGCAGAGTATCAGGATCTCTGCCGCCGGCTTTTTGCTGATCTGCTTACAGCGGGAAGGCTGTCGGTCATTGAAGGCGGACAGGAGCGCCAGGATTCCATAAGCCGCGCTATCGGCTTTCTGCAGAGAAAGGGCGCTGCCGATGAAAGTATCCTGCTGATTCATGACGCCGTGCGTCCTTTCGTTTCACCGGCGCTGATCCGGCGTATTGCGGAGAAAACTATGGAAACCGGAGCAGCGGTTCCCGCCGTACCGCCCAAGGACACCATACGTCATACGGTCATGGGGACACTGGAGCGCAGCCGGCTCTACTGCATTCAGACGCCTCAGGGTTTCCGTATGAGCCTGATCCGACAGGCGTTTGCCCAGGCAGAGGCAGACGGCTTTTATGGAACTGACGATGCGGGACTTGCGGAAAGAGCAGGCTTTCCGGTCGCACTGACAGAGGGGGAAACGGCAAATATCAAGATTACTACACCGGAGGATCTGCCCATGGAAAACAGAATCGGAACAGGATTTGACGTTCACCGCCTGTGCGAAGGCCGGAAGCTGATTCTGGGCGGCGAGGAAATCCCCTTTGAAAAAGGACTGCTGGGACATTCCGACGCTGACGTGCTGCTTCATGCCCTGATGGATGCCATGCTGGGCGCGGCGGCTTTGGGCGATATCGGGAAATGGTTTCCCGACAGCGATGAACGGTACAGGGGCATTTCCAGCATGAAACTGCTCGAAGAAACCGGACGGATCGTCCGGGAGGCCGGTTATTGCCTGGGCAATGCCGACGTGACGGTCATCTGTCAGCGACCCAGACTGGCGGAGCACATCGGAGCCATGCGAAAGAATATCGCAGACGCGCTGGGTGTTTCCGCAGAGCTGATCAGCATCAAAGCCACGACGACGGAAAAACTGGGCTTTACCGGACGCGGAGAGGGAATTGCCGCCGAAGCAGTATGCCTGTTGAAGCGCGGATGGTAGTTTCCGGCTGTACCTGAGGAAGGGGAAGAGAAGCTGCAAAGCTGCGAATTGCATAGAAATAGAAAGAATACAGAAAAGGATATCGGAACAGAAATGAGACGGCAGGAAAGAGGTCTGCTGCAGCGTCCGATACAGAGAAAAAAGGAGTTCAAGTCATATGAGATTATCAAAAATGCATATTAAAACCTTGAGAGAGGTGCCGAACGAAGCAGAGATACCGAGTCATATTCTGCTGATCCGCACCGGAATGATCCGAAAACTGGTTTCCGGAGTGTACGGGTTTATGCCGCTGGGCTGGCGATCCGTGAGAAAGATCGAAGACATCGTCCGTCAGGAGATGGATGCCACCGGCGCGCAGGAGATCCATATGTCCGCTGTACAGCCTGCGGAGCTCTGGCAGGAGTCGGGAAGATGGTACGCCTACGGACCGGAGCTGTGGCGTTTAAAAGACAGAAACGGCCGGGACTTTTGTCTGGGACCGACCCACGAGGAGATTTTTACGGATATCGTCAGAAATGACGTTTCTTCTTACCGTCAGCTGCCGATGACCCTTTATCAGATTCAGACGAAATACCGGGATGAAGCAAGACCTCGTTTCGGGCTGATGCGCAGCCGCGAATTTATCATGAAGGATGCCTATTCCTTCGATCGCGATCAGGACGGCCTGGATCAGAGCTACCAGGTCATGTACGACGCATATGACCGGATCTTCACCCGCTGCGGACTGAAATTCCGGCCGGTAGAAGCGGATACCGGTGCTATCGGCGGAAGCAATTCTCACGAGTTTACCGCCATTTCCGAGGTGGGAGAAAGTGAGATCGCCTATTGTGAGCACTGCGCCATGGCGGCAACCACAGAAAGAGCGGAGTGCAAAGACGCGCCGGCACAGACGGATATAGAGCGGAAACCTCTGGAAGAGGTACATACGCCGGGAACCAAAACCATCGAAGAGGTAGCGGATTTTCTGGGTCTGGAAAAATCACAGACCATCAAGGCGCTGCTCTTTGTGACCTACGATGAGGAGGGCAGAAAGAACGGTTATGTCGCGGCTTTCGTTCGCGGCGACCGGGAACTGAATATGACCAAACTGATCAATGCGCTGAATATTCCGGAACACGCCATCGAGTTTGCAGACGAGAACGAGATGGGGAAGGTTACCGGCGCCGTAGGCGGGTTTACCGGTCCGTGCGGCCTGCACGACTGCACCATCGTTGTGGACAGCGAGCTTCCGGGACAGGTCAACCTGTGCGCAGGCGCCTGCAAAGCGGATCACCATCTGCTGAACGTCAATTACGGAAGAGATTATAAAGGCGACATTGTAACCGACTTGAAGGTGCTGAAGGAAGGCGACCCTTGTCCGGTCTGCGGAGCGCCGGTAAAGCATGCCCGCGGAATCGAAGTAGGACAGGTATTTAAGCTGGGAACCAAATATTCTTCGGCTATGGGTGCAATGTACAAGGATGAGAACCAGCAGGAGCATCCGATCGTTATGGGCTGCTACGGCATTGGCGTTACGCGGACGCTGGCTGCCGTGGTAGAGCAGC
>CALXJA010000205.1 GCA_944388465.1 uncultured Emergencia sp. | reverse complement strand
AGCTCGGTTCGTTTTTGAACGGTTTTGGCAGAAACAGAAGGACGGGAAGATCGGAAGCGAATCGGAGACAGACAGATCCGCAGAGCCCGGGCAATGCCTCTGCGATCGGCCGTTTTGCCGCGGCTGTGGATCTTTCGGCAGAGTATCTCTGCAGAAAATCGGCATATACTATATTTATGACAGAATGTCTGTACGCCGGTCAATAATTCGGATTTTCTCCTTGACGAAATACGATTAAAAATATATTATAATATAGTAATGAAAACTACATAAAGAAATTTTGATAATTATGATTTGGGGAGGAAGAGCAATGACAGTTGACAGAACGTTGAAGAGATATACCGTAGGAGAGGAGATTTTTAACAGCGTCAGCCATGGTGCAGGAGCGGCGCTGGCGATCGGCGGTCTGGTCATCATGCTGGTCATGTCGGTGGCGCATGGCAGCGCCCTGGCTCTGGGCTGCAGCCTGGTATATGGAATATCGCTGATCATATTATATACGATGTCTACACTGTATCACGCCGTATCACAGCCGAAGGTGAAAGAAATCCTGCGGATCTTCGATCACACATCCATTTTTGTTCTGATCGCAGGCAGCTACACCCCGTTCTGCCTGATCGCCATGCAGGGGAACAGCCGTGGTCTGGCCGTCGTCATTGCCGTCTGGGTCTGTGCGGTTTTAGGGATCATACTCAACGCCATAGATCTGAAAAAGACCGAAAAGCTGGGAACCGTCCTGTATGTGATTATGGGCTGGTCCATCGTCATCGTTTTCCGGGATATCGTGCAGGCCATACCGGCGCCGGCTTTCTGGCTGCTGCTTTGCGGAGGGATCAGCTATACCGGCGGACTGGTATTTTACGCGATGAAAAATACAAAGTATATGCACAGCATCTGGCATTTGTTTGTTCTGGCCGGCAGTGTGCTGCACTATCTGTGTGTCGTCATTTATATTTTACCGATGACTTTTGCGTAAATACGCATGAGCGCAGGGGTCAACGTCATATGAATAGAACAGAGAGAGGTGCCGGAAAACGGCATCTTTAGCAGAAAGAATAGTCGTCAGACTATTTTTTTCTGTTGAAATATCAATAGGTCATCGATAGATCATTGGAGAAATCGGAGGTTCATATGGCGAAAATTATTGTTATTGGCGGCGGATGGTCAGGCTGTGCAGCGGCAATAGCCGCTAAAAAGACCGGGGCAGAGGTAAGGATTCTGGAACGGACGGATCTGCTGCTGGGCTTGGGTAATGTCGGCGGAATTATGCGCAATAACGGGCGGTTCACTGCGGCAGAAGAAAACATCTGCATGGGAGCTGGAGAGCTGTTTTCCCTTACCGATCGCTGTGCGACGCATCGAAATGTGGACTTTCCCGGTCATCATCACGCCACATTTTATAATGTGATCCTGGCAGAACCCCAGGTACGCAGCCTGGTGAAGGAAATGGGGATACGGACGGATTTTCTCACCCGGGCAGTGGACGCAGTCTGTGAAGAGGGGCGGCTTTCTGCGGTAAAAACAGCGGAAGGGGAATACATAGAAGCCGATGTATTCATTGACTGTACCGGAACTACGGGTCCGATGGGAAACTGCATGGAATTTGGAAATGGCTGCAGCATGTGCGTTTTGCGCTGTCCTGCGTTTGGTCCGCGTGTCAGCATTTCAGAAAAAGCAGGGGGTCATGATTATTACGGAAAACGGGCGGATGGCACGCCTGGAGCGTTCAGCGGATCCGTGAAGCTGGAAAAATCCAGTCTGTCGGCGGAAATTGTCCGGCAGCTTGAGGAAAAGGGGACGGCCATTATCCCTCTGCCGGAGGAACTGATCAATGAAAGCAAGCTCTCGGCCAAGGTTTGCCGTCAGTATGCTCTGCGGCCTTTTGCGGAAAATGTAATTCTTATCGATACCGGTTATGCAAAGATGATGACGCCGTATTTTCCGTTAGAACAGCTGCGGACGGTGCCGGGTTTTGAACATGTCCGTTTTGTGGATCCGTATGCCGGAGGAAAAGGCAATTCGGTCAGATATATGGCGGTGACGGAACGCGATGCTTTTATGCGTGTGCGGGGGACGAAAAACCTGTTTTGCGGCGGAGAAAAGGCTGGACTGTATATCGGCCATACAGAAGCGATTTCCACTGGCACGCTGGCGGGACATAACGCCGGCCGTTTTGCCCGGGGACAGGAACTGCTCACATTGCCGGAGTCGACGGCTATCGGGGCTTTGCTCGCTTACCGCAAAGACGACGGCGGGATGATCACCTTTGCCGGAGATGCCTTTTTTGCCTATATGAAAGAGCAGGGGCTTTATACCACGGACAGGGAAATTATAGAAAAAAGGATAAAGCAGGCAGGGCTTACTGGCGTATACAACAGCTGACCGTTGTTTTTCGCCTGCACAGCGGCGATTTTTGCTGCGCTTGTCCTGCTCCGCTTATCTTTACTCTTTGCAGTGAATTACCGGTATGATACAATATCCTTGTGTTCGAATGTAACGTAAGATGAACAGATTTTCCCCGGCCGCGCAGCGCAGAAGTTCTGCGGCAGGCGCCGTGACTGGCAGAACACTTTTGTCTGGCGAAGGCTGCGGATGATAGGAGAAGCAAAAGATGAGAATCAACAAATATATCGCACAGGCGGGAATTGCCAGCAGGAGGAAGGCGGATCAGCTGATCGCGGACGGCAATGTATTCGTGAATGGCGCGGTGCTGAAGGAACCGGGATATGATGTAAAAGAAGGCGATGTGATAGAAGTCAACGGCCGTAAGGTCGAAACCCAGACGAAAAAGATCTATCTGGCGCTGCATAAGCCGGTGGGCTTTGTAACCACGGTAAAGGATGATCTGGATCGGCCGACGGTCATGGATCTGCTGACGGATGTAGAAGGACGGGTATTTCCTGTGGGGCGGTTGGATTACAATACTTCAGGGCTTCTTATCCTTACCAATGACGGAGATTTTGCTTATAAACTGACGCATCCGAAGCATGAACTGCCGAAGACTTACAGAGCGCGGGTAGCCGGCGTTCTTTCTCGGGAAAAATGTGCAAGATTGAGGAGAGGGATAGACATCGGCGGATTTGTCACTTCCCCGGCAAAGGTGGAAATTATCAGGGCTTATCCTCGTTCCACCATCGTGGATATCACCATTCATGAAGGAAAGAACCGCCAGGTACGAAAGATGTTCAAGGCTGTGGGAAACAATGTGCAGGAGCTGCACCGTACGGCCGTCGGCAATGTGCGGCTGGGACATCTTGCAGAGGGACATTACCGGAAACTGACCAGAGAAGAGATCGATTATCTGAAAAACTGTTGAGCAGAGCTATCTCAGCCGGTCTGCTCCCGGCAGCGCCGCTCGATGCTGCTGAATTAAGAAAGGATGGCCATGTTGACTGATTTTGCTGTTTTTGCGAATTCAGTCAACATTACTTTTATGCGACGTTATCAATGCTCTTTGTCCGATGACCCACGGATCTCCTTTTTATTTTACGTATTTTTTCTCCCATTTCTGCCCGCGGTAGCGAATAACGAAGAAAACGATTCGGCAGAACCAGTCGATGAACATGGCCAGCCAGATGCCGAGAACACCAAGTCCCCAGTATTTGGCGAAGAGGATACCGGCTGCGATGCGGAATATCCACATAGAGCCTACGGCAACCGCCATGACGAAGGTCGTATCTCCGGCCGCTTTCAGTGTTTGCGGCAAGGTGAAAGATGCCGGCCAGAGAGCGATACCGACAAGCCC
>CALXJA010000204.1 GCA_944388465.1 uncultured Emergencia sp. | reverse complement strand
ACTGATGCGCCAGAGAGAAGAGCAAAAGCAGAGCGAAGCGGCGAAAAGCGAAGCAGAGCGCAGCAGATATGCAGACATGGATCCCCGTGTGCGGGAGGTCGTCGCCAAAGGAAACGAGTTTATAGAGAAGATGCGTGCCTGCAATGACGCAATTCCCGGGGAAGAGATATCGGCGAAGATTTTCCGCATGGAAACCCTTACCCGTCGTATTTTTGCACGGGTTGAAGATGAGCCGGATACGGTGGCCGATATTCGGCGTCTGATGGAGTACTACCTGCCGACAGCGGTAAAACTGCTGGAGGCTTATGAAGATCTGGATGCACAGCCGGTGCAGGGGGAAAATATCCTTTCTTCGAAGAAGGAAATCCAGGAAACACTGGATACTCTCAATACGGCATTTGAAAAGCTTCTGGACGATATGTTCCAGGATACGGCATGGGATGTTTCTTCGGATATTTCTGTTCTGAAGACCATGCTGGCACAGGAAGGGCTTACAGAAAAGGATTTTAAAACAGGAGGCAAAGCATGACACAGGATATAAAAGATATGCAGACGAGTCCGTCACTGACTCTCGATCCCTTTAAGGAAGATACCGCGCCGCAGGCTCCGGTTCCGGCGGCTCAGGAAGAACCGGTTATGGACGACAGTGTGCTGTCGGACGAAGAACGAAAAATGGCGGAACAGTTTGCTCAGCAGATCGATCTGACAGACTCTTCGATGATTCTCCAGTACGGTGCAGGAACGCAAAAGAAGATGGCGGATTTTTCCGAGTCGGCCTTAGAGAATGTGAGAACCAAGGATCTGGGCGAGGTCGGCAACCTGCTCAGCAGTGTTGTACAGGAGCTGAAAAATTTTGACGAAGATGAGGAAAAAGGATTTTTCGGGTTCTTTAAAAAGCAGGCCAATAAAATTCAGAATTTAAAGGCAAAGTATGCCAAGGCGGAGGCCAACATCAACGAGATATGCAAGGTACTGGAAAATCACCAGGTGCAGCTGATGAAAGATATTGCGCTTCTGGATAAGATGTACGATCTGAATCTGACGTATTTTAAAGAACTGACCATGTATATTCTTGCCGGAAAAAAGAAGCTTCGGGAGGTTAGAGAAGGCGAACTGCAGACACTGGTCGCGAAAGCGCAGCAGAGCGGTCTGGCTGAGGATGCGCAGGCCGCCAGGGATCTGGATTCCATGTGTCAGCGCTTTGAAAAAAAGATCCACGATCTGGAGCTGACGCGGATGATTTCGATCCAGACGGCTCCGCAGATCCGTTTGGTTCAGGGAAACGATACGGTGATGACGGAAAAGATTCAGTCTACGCTGGTGAATACGATTCCGCTCTGGAAGAGTCAGATGGTTTTGGCTCTGGGTGTGGCTCATTCGACACAGGCAGCGCAGGCACAGAGAGAAGTTACCGATATGACCAATGAACTGCTGAAGAAGAATGCGGAAACGCTGAAAATGGCTACCGTGGAGACGGCTAAGGAGTCAGAGCGGGGCATCGTGGATATGGAGACGCTGAAAGCCACTAATCAGTCACTGATTTCCACTCTGGACGAGGTGATGAATATTCAGGAGGAAGGCAGACGCAAGCGCAGAGAAGCTGAGGCAGAGATTATCCGTCTGGAGGCCGAACTGAAAGATAAGATGCTGCAGATCAGTCAGCGATAAGGTGTATGGGCAGAAATGCAAACACTTAAAATGCTAAGGCTATGATTTGAAAGAAGGTACTTATGACACAGAAACAGAAGAATTGTCGGATCGAATGGACAGATCAAGAACTAAGAGCGCTTAAAATCTTATCCGATCTATCGAAAAAACCGCCTTTTGTATCCGTACGGGGAAACAAAAGATTACGCAACGCTGAACTGTCCGATGATTTTTTATGTGCGGCAAGCTGGCTTCATCAGGACGATGATTAATGGCGGTTTTTAGGGTTATTATTATTTTGTCGCGCCTCGCAGAGGCGCGTGAGTAGAAACTATTGTTTTTTTAGAGTCTTATGAGGCTGAGGGCAGCCGTCTGTATTTTGCAGGCGGCTGCCTTTTACGTAAATATAAATAAAAGAGTAAATAATATAATACACTAAAAAAACAATAAAGAATATTGACAACGGTCAATATGAGTGATATTCTGAAAATACAGAAAACAATAATTTTGCAGAAATAAATTCAATGGGGAGAAAATGGAAAAAACGTACATTGCGCATACTCGAAAAGATGATTCCACTTGCATCCAGACGGTAAAAGAACACAGCGAGAATACAGCCAGGCTGTGCAGAGAATACGCCATACCGGAGATGAAGGATTTTTTGTACGCAATCGGTTTAATTCACGATGTGGGCAAATTTCAACCGACGTTTCAGAGGAAAATCGCCGGGGAGAACCTCCGTGTAGAACACTCGACCTGCGGCGCTATCGCCGCAAGGAATACATACGACGGAATTGTGAGCCTGATGATGGAATACTGTATTGCAGGCCATCACAGCGGGATTCCCGACGGCGGTCTTCCCGGCGACAGCCCGGAGATGCCGACACTTCAGGGAAGAATGAAGCGGGATTTTGAAGATTTCGGTTCCTATAAAGAAGAACTGGAGCTGCCGGAGATCGATTCCCGCAGCTTTGGAGAATTTCTGATGCGAGATTGCTGTGGCAAGACAGAATGTTTTGTCGATAAATTTGCATTTCTGACCCGGTACGCATTTTCCTGCCTGGTTGACGCAGACTCTGTCGACACAGCGGACTTTTGCCGGGAGGGAGAACCGGTAAGACTGCTGCATGGGGATTTCGAGGCATGCCTGCAGCGCCTCAATCAAAGATTGGGCTCTTTCCGATGTGAGACAAGTTTGCAAAAAGCACGGGCGCAGTTGCAGCAGCAAGCCTTCCGCCGAGCAAAGGAGGATGCGGAAATCTATTTGCTCAATATGCCTACCGGAAGCGGGAAAACTTTAGCCAGCGCGAAAATTGCTCTGGAGCGAGCGATAGCCGGAAACAAGAAGCGGATTATCTACGTGATCCCTTACAACAGCATTATCGATCAAACGGTAGAAGAATTTGAAAAAACATTCCGTGAAGACATGGAACTTCTTCGGCATCAGTCCACCTTTCTATATGAAGAGAGAGAAGATTTGGATGAAGATTATCGCAGGGCGGCCAAATACGCCGCAGAAAACTGGGACGCCAAGTGTATCGTGACGACGGCCGTTCCGTTTTTTGAGACGATGTGTTCCAACAAGAGGGGAAAACTTCGCAAGCTGCATAACATATCCGACAGTATCATCGTCTTCGATGAAGCCCATCTGATGCCGGTTCCTTATTTGCAGCCCTGCCTCCAGGCAGTCGCTTATCTGACCAGGTATTTAAACAGCGAGGCGCTCTTTCTGACTGCTACCATGCCGGACTTTGAGAAGCTGGTTAGAGAGTACGCGTTACCGGACAGTGATATAAAGCCGTTGATTGAGGATCTATCGCTGTTTTCTCATTTTCAGAAATGCCGCTACACCTATCTGGGAGCAGTAACAGAGGATAAACTGGTAGAGAAAGGGAGCGCCTGTCCGTCGAAGCTGATCGTTGTAAACCGAAAGACTACGGCGCAAGCCTTGTTTCATCTGTACAAGCCATCAGGAAAGGTCTTTCATCTTTCTACTTATATGACGCCTTATGACCGAAAACAGATTCTGAAGGCCATTCGAAAAGAATTAAAACTTTTGCAGGAAGATTTTCCGGATGAAAAGGATATATCGGAGGATAGGCGGATCACGATCATTTCTACCTCTTTAATCGAGGCGGGTGTGGATCTGGATGTTCATACGGTATTCCGGGAAACAGCGGGTCTGGACAATATCCTTCAGGCCGGCGGACGCTGCAACCGGGAAGGAAGGCGGGAATGGGGTGATGTCTATATCTTTGACCTGGAAGAAGGAAAGGAAAAACGCACCGGTGATGTGCGCTCCAGCCTGACCCGGGGATTGATGCAGAAATACGAAGACATTTCTGCGCCGGATTGTATCCGGGAATATTATGACCGCCTGTATTTCTTGAATCGAGATGAAATCCAAAAGAACACCATGCACCAAAGTGCAAAATCCGCATCTGCCATACCTTTTCGAACGTATGCGAAAGAGTTTGAACTGATCGACAGCAAAACCGTTTCCCTGGTGGTAGAAAGAGATGAAAAAAGCGAGCGTCTTGTGGAAAAGCTTCGTAATGGAGAAAGCATCAGCGGCAGACAGCTGCAGAATTATATCTGCAGCCTGTACCAGTGGGAACTTGATGATTTGGTTCAGCAACACGCGGCAGATGATTTCGGAACCGGTATCTACTGTCTGACCAGTTTACGGTATTATGATGAGTATACAGGAATCTCTTTTACCGCAACGGATTTTTATATCTGACCGATGAAGAAAGGAGTGGAAATTTATGGAAAAGTTAGGGAATCTATATAAAAAGAAAGAGGTGGGGCGATGAGTTATGGCTTTAAAATTATGGTAGAAGGCGATTACGCCTGTTTCACCCGGCCGGAACTGAAGGTGGAACGGGTCAGCTACGACGTTCCTACGCCGGGAGCGCTGGAAGGTATGCTGAAAAGCGTATACTGGAAACCTGCTATTCGGTATGTGATCGATAAGATCATCGTTTTTCAGCCCATCGATTTTGCCAACATACGGAGGAACGAGGTAAAAGACAAGGTGCTCCTTAGCGCGGTGAAGAGCCAGATGAAAGGAAAGAGCGGCGATCCGTGCATTTATACGGCTGAAAGCCGTAGCCAGCGAGCGGCTATGGTGTTGAAAAACGTGAAATACGGGATAGAATTTCACTTTGAATTGACCGGCCTGAGATGTGAAGCGGAAACGGACAGCGAAAATAAGCATTACAACATCATAAAACGCCGTCTGGAAAAAGGCCAGTGGTTTCGTACGCCATGCCTGGGGTCCAGCGAATTTCCCGTAAAGAGAATGGAATTGGTAGAAGACTTTGACCGGGAGCTGATCAGTCGGGAAATTCTTCAGATGGGAGATGTGGATCTGGGCTATATGAGTTACCGCGTTGCGTTTGCCGATCACGGGAAG
>CALXJA010000203.1 GCA_944388465.1 uncultured Emergencia sp. | reverse complement strand
GATCGGGTTGGAGGTCGGCCACGGCGACAGCAGACTGCTCAGATGCGAGACATCGGAGAGCAGCAGGGTAGCCTTAGCTGTGTCACTGGCAATTCTCAGCAGATTGTTCAGCGAGCGCCGGTTCTCCGGCAGCTTGGACAGAGTAAGCGCCAGGGTATTGTGAAAATTGTATCCGGCGGCTCTATCCTTGAACAGAAGAACGCAGACGTCACGAATGACTTCACAGTAACGAAACTCAGTTCTTCCGGGAGGCATGATGACCAGAGAAAAATTCAGCCTGTCGGCTGTAGCGATGACGTCAGGGTGGATCTCTCTGACGACGATGCCGATATAGTAGACGACCAGGCACACGTCGCCGATGTCAGAGAGATACTGGATCAGCCGGCATTGGGCGTCGACGTCATCGGCAATTCCGGCGAATGAAGTCAGGCAGATTTCAAAATTGTTGATGGGTTCGTCTTCGGTGCGCATATGAGAAAGCAGTTCTTTGCTGGTGATCTCCAGAACGGAGATATTGTTGACAATGTGGTGCAGCCCGCAGCGGCCTGCGATGACGATTCCCTCCCGCAGGGACGGAAGTTTCAGACAATCGGCTACGGTAATACTCATGCCGGTTTCCTCCCTTTATATGGATATAACGTGTTTTACATAGAGTTTAGCGCTTTGTGCGGAAAAAAGCAAAGACTTCCGGGAAGAAAAGGCGGCGCCCGTAAAAAATTTGTCTGTATGCACAAGTTGAGGTAATAAATATGGCCATTCGGAATAATGAATTTATTCTGTAAATTTTGTATACTGAGAATAGGACGTTATATTTCATATATTACAGATTGTACCTGTAAAATAAACTATTTATATATGAAAGGTACATAAAAGGAGGGAACACTATGGCCAAATTTAAAGATTTGGAAGTCGAAACCATAACTCTGGAACCCGTACCGCCGGAGGAAAAAAAGAGCTGGCTATCGATCGCTTTCATCTGGGCAGGACAGGTCGTTTGTGTACCGGCGCTGCTCTGCGGAGCGATGATCGCCGGAGGTCTGAACTTCAGGGATTCTTTTATTGCAATGGCCATCGGCTATGGCATTACCGTAGTATTGATGATGCTGATCGCTACGCAGGCAGCATACACAGGGAGACCGTCGGTTATCGGTGTAGCCAGAGCTCTGGGCACGAGAGGATCGCAGTTGTCCATCTCTCTGGTTCTGGCCATTTCACTGATCGGCTGGTTTGCCTACAACAATGTTGTCTGTGCCGAGTCCTTTGTTTCGCTGATGAAAGCGGCAGGCGTCGATTTTTCTGTAGAACTGGCCTGTATCATTCTCGGCGCGCTGATGCTGCTGACCGCCTTTTTTGGAATCGGTCTGACGAAGTTCCTCAACATCGTCGGCGTACCGCTGCTGCTGATCTTTATGATCTATGCGATGGTTGTGGCTCTGAAGGATGGCGGAGTAGAGACGCTGATGAATTACGAGCCGCCTGAACCGATGTCCATGACCACGGGTATCACCGTTTCGGTAGGAGGTTTTATCGCCGGCGCGGCAACCTGCGGCGATTACAACCGCTACAGTAAAGACGCCAAGAGCGCGGTACTGTCCAGCTTGTTCGGCATCATTCCACTGGGTGTAGGTTCACTGCTCTGCGGAGCTGTGCTGGCCATAACCACTGGAAACTATGATATTTCCGTCATGTTCGCCAATGTGGGACTGCCGGTTATCGGTCTTCTTGTACTGGTTCTGGCTACCTGGACGACCAATGTAGGCAATGCCTATTCGGCAGGCATCAGTCTGGTCAATATCTTCCATATGAAGGATGACAAGAGAGCGCTGGTCACTCTGATTTCCGGTATTGTCGGTATCCTGCTGTCTCTGGGCGGTATCGTTTACTACTTCGTCGATTTCCTTTCCATGCTGAGTTATCTGATCACGCCGATCTGTGCGATTCTGGTAGCGGATTACTGGATCATGGGCAAAGGAAAGCACGAGAATTGGGATACCTTTGAAGGTATAAACTGGCTGGGCATTATTGCTTGGCTTTCCGGAGCAGTCATCATTTACTTTGACACGTTCTTCATTCCGGAGATCGTGGGCATTGTCTGTGCAATGATCATCTATGTCGTACTCTGCAAGGCAGTGAAAAATCCGAAGATCAATCCGTTTGTATAACGGTTGGTTGAACCTTCTGTATGCGCAGTCGCCTGGCTGATCTGAAGATACGCCGGATGTTTATCCGCAGAGCATGCAGACGGCATCCGGCGGCGTGGGCGAGGTCTGCATACAGAAGGGAATAAAAGCCGTTTACCGGGGTAAGCGGCGCGAATCCAGAAGGAGAAGAAAGGAAGGCAGAATTATGGACAGAAAATACAATGTACTGACGGAAGAAACCCTGAGAAATATCGTGGTCGGTTCCACTTTCTTCGGCGGCGGAGGCGGCGGCTCCCGTGAGGAAGGCAATGCACTGGTCGATATCATGTCAGCGGAAACCGGCGGCAGGATCGAGATCCCGCTTGTGGATATCCAGGAGATGAAGACCGAAGACGGAGAGAAGGAAATCGTCTCCACTATGGTAGCTGCTCTGGGTTCACCTACGGCGACAAAGGGAAAGACGTTCATCGATGAAGCGGTAAACGCCGTGGACGGCATGATCAGAGAGGCGGAAAACTGCGGAAAATCGCTGAAATACATCTATTCCGGAGAACAGGGAGGCGGCAATACCATGCTGCCGATCTTCGCAGCATACAGAAAACAAATGGAGCTTTTGGATCTGGATGGAAACGGCCGTGCCGTTCCGGCCATGGATACCGGACTGCAGCCGATTCACGATATTCCAACCAGTCCTGTTGTCCTGGCCAGTGAGACCGGAGACACCATCGTCGGAACCACAGAGGATCCGCTGGACTGTAAGGCATGTGAGCAGATCGCCCGCTATATGTGCCAGGCTTACAATCAGGGGATCGGTTTTGCCGCATGGCTGATGAACAAGGCGCAGCACGAAGCCAGCAGCGCTCTGGGGCAGATCAGCGAGACCGCCGAAGTCGGCAGGCTGTTCAAAACCGTAGACAGCAACGGGATCCTGAAGGAACTGAAGGACTTTTTCGCTAAAGAAGGAAAGAAATTCTGTGTACTGTGCGGCACAGGAAAGATCAAAAAAATTGAAATGGATGCCGCCGGAGGCTTCGACCGGGGCTTTACGACCATCGAGAGCGAGGACGATGCGGAATACAAGGTGCTCTTCCAGAATGAAAACCTGGTCGCGTATAAAAACGGAAAAGGCGTTGCTACCGTACCGGGAATCATAGCGATTATCGATCTGGATCATGAAGGCAGCGGATTCGCCATGCCGGTATCCAACACGGAAACCTTTGAGGGACAGAAGGTCGCTCTGGTTTATGTGGAGCCGCCAAGAGGCTGGAAGGACAGCGAAAGAGGATACGGCTGCTGGGATGAAATCCTGATCAGCGCCGGATACTGCACAGTAGGACCGGAAATCGAGCCGGAAGCATAGAAGGTGATTTTATGAACAGGCTTGACGGTTTGGAACCGAAGGAAGTCTTTCGGTTCTTTGAAGAAATATGTAAAATCCCCCATGGATCCGGGAACTGCGGAGCGATATCTGCCTTTCTGCGCGGCTTTGCTGAGCAGAAAGGCCTGCAGTGCGATTCTGATGCGTGCGGAAATGTGCTGATCAGAAAACCCGCATCTGCCGGATATGAGGAATATGAAACCATCGTTTTGCAGGGACATATGGATATGGTCTGTGAAAAAGCGCCCGGAGTCGATTTTGACTTTGATACGGACGCCATCAGGCCATATGTGGATGGGGATTTTATCCGCGCAGAGGGAACCACCCTCGGAGGGGACAACGGTATCGCTGTAGCGATGATGCTTGCGCTGCTGGCTGATGATCAGCTGAAGCATCCGCAGGTGGAAATGCTGTTTACAGTCGATGAAGAGACCAGTATGGAAGGGGCTTTTGGATTCGACTGCGGGAAACTTACAGGACACCGTCTGCTCAACCTGGATTCCGAGTACGAAGGGGTTCTGATGTGCAGCTGTGCGGGAGGAGCTGATGTGGAGGGAAGTTTTGCGGCAAATCGGGAGAATGGTACCGGAAGCAGAATCCGGATCGAAATCGGCGGACTGACCGGGG
>CALXJA010000202.1 GCA_944388465.1 uncultured Emergencia sp. | reverse complement strand
CCATTCTCCAGGATATGGCCGGCAAAATGGATCTCCTGGGTGCAGTAGCGTTCCAGCGCCGCCATGCGGACAGCGGACATTCCCTCTTCATTGATACAGAGATAGGCTTCCAGATAATAACCGCTCTCCTCCATGGCCTGCGTCTGTTCGTCGTTGATCAGCCCGTATCCTACGATTTTCACTTTTTCTTTCATTAAATCGCTGCCCGTATTCTGATCGGCTACCATGGCTTCTTTTTCATAGGCCATGTCGATGACGTCTTCTGCATAGCCGCCTTCCGGAAAGAACAGTACGGCCTCGTTATCGTTTTCCGGCATACGTCCCTTTATCAGCTCACCCTGGAAGCGGCCGGCCTCTTCGATCTTGGCCACAATATAAAAGTTGCCGTTTTCCGTATCGTCGGTTACGTTCGCCACCAGATCCAGCATCAGATCGTTTTTGACGATCCGCTCCACATTGGACAGTGAGGCCAGTTTTGCGTAGTCTTTGCCGGTAAACTCGCTGCGGTTCTCTTTGACTACCAAAATCCGATCCTTGCCGGTATTGGAGAAATAGTTGTTGTAGCCGTTTGTATCGGTGTCGCCCATGTTCATAAAGGTAGCGTACTGTGCCATGACGGCAAAACAAAGAAAGACAAATACGGCCAGAAGCAGCAGGAATTTAGCCGGTATATTGAAGGTGTTCCGCACGCCCAGTCTGACCATGCTGCCAAAATGAAGTCCGTCGGCTCGGGCAGTTTTTATTTCCTGTTCAGCTTCTCTTTTTTCTCCGTCTCCGCCTTCATCGGGGACGGCGCGGGCAGTGATACGTTTATCTTCTACCACCCGTCCGTCGTGCATGGTGATTTTTCTCGTTACGTAAGGCTCCACCTGTTCGTAATTGTGGGTCACCATAATGATCAGTTTGTCACGGGAGATCTGATGGAGCAGACTGACGATCTCTGCCGCAGATTTGCTGTCCAGATTTCCTGTCGGTTCATCGGCTACGATGATCGGCGTTTCTCTGGCCAGCGCTCTGGCGATCGCTACCCGCTGTTTCTGTCCGCCGGAGAGCTTTGAGGCCTTTGTCCGTTCATACCCTGATAATCCCACCTTGTCGATAATTTCTCTGACCCTATCCGGGATCTCGCCGGCTTCATAGCCGCTCATCAAAAGTACCAGCTCCACATTCTGATAAACTGTATAGCTGTTGATCAGATTAAAGGTCTGAAAAATACTTCCGATATACTTTTTCCGGTATTCCTCCAGGTCTTCTCTGGAAAATCCGCTGGTCGGCTGTCCCATGATGTACATCTCGCCTTCCTCATAAGAGTCCAGGCCGGAAATGACGTTGAGCAGGGTGGATTTTCCGCTCCCGCTCTCACCGGTGATGGCGACAAATTCTCCGATATCGAATTTCAGATCGACTTTGCTGAAACCTGTCGAAACAAGACCATTTCCCGAATAGAACTTGGATACGCGTTCTAATCTTAACATGCTTTTCCCCTTTCTTGAAAGCTGATGCAGACCACGCCGCTGTACGGCGCGGTCTGCATCGTATCAACTGTGGGTAATATAGCACAGTAAATCAGAAAAATCCATGCGAATGACAAGATGTAAGAAAAATGTAAGGGAATCGTAAGAAAAGGAATTAACCTGGATTTAACGCGTTATCCTGTGACAATCATCGCCTTTTTGTATTATAATGAAACGTGCGGTTCACTTGAATGCTGCAAGAATGACGATACAATCGCTGCAGAAGGAGAAAAAACAATATGAAGCTTAAACTGACGAGTCTGGAAAAAAGGTGGGTGCTCTACGATGTGGGCAATTCTGCATTTACCATGCTCATTTCTACGATCATGCCCATATATTTCAACTATCTTGCCGGGAATGCCGGGATTTCGGATGTGGACTATCTGGCTTACTGGGGCTATGCGATTTCCCTGTCCACGATCTTAGTCGCCGTGCTGGGGCCGGTGCTGGGAACTCTCTCTGACCTTTCCGGCTGGAAAAAAGTCGTCTTTATGGTTACCCTCTTTCCTGGCGCACTGGGTTGCGTGTTCCTGGGATTCACATCATCCTGGCTCTGGTTCCTGGTGCTTTTTGTCATCGCCAAATCCGCCTATTCTCTGAGCCTGGTAATTTACGATTCTATGCTGACCGACGTCACCAGCCCACAGCGCATGGACGAGGTTTCCGCACACGGTTATGCCTGGGGCTACATCGGCAGCTGTATTCCGTTTATCCTCTGCCTGATGCTGGTACTGCTCTACGAATCCATCGGTATTTCCATGGAAACGGCCATGGCCGGCGCGTTTATTCTGACCGCGTTCTGGTGGGTGCTGATGAGCCTGCCGCTGCTGAAAAGCTATCGTCAGCATCACTTTGTCGAAACGAAAGATCATCCTGTCCGTTCCAGCGGAAAACGGCTGCTGCAAATTTTTGGAGAACTGCGGGACAACCCGAAGGTCTTGCTTTTTCTCATCGCCTTTTTCTTTTATATCGACGGGGTCTATACCATCATCGATATGGCTACGGCCTACGGCACGGCTCTCGGTCTGGACACCACGGGACTTTTGCTGGCGCTTTTGCTGACGCAGATCGTGGCATTTCCGGCGGCACTGTGCTTTGGGCGGCTGTCCCGGAAAGTATCCGGCGCAAAGCTGATCCTCGTCTGCATCGGCGCATATTTTCTGATCGCCCTTTACGGCATCACGCTTACCCATCAGTATCAGTTCTGGATTCTGGCGGTCTGCGTGGGGATTTTTCAGGGAGCGATCCAATCCATATCCCGCGCTTACTATGCCCGGATCATCCCGGAGGAAAAATCCGGCGAATACTTCGGCGTTTACGATATCTGCGGAAAGGGCGCCTCTTTCATGGGCACCATGCTGGTTTCCGCGGTCAGTCAGGCCACGGGCAGCACGAATCTGGGGGTCGGCGCGCTTTCCGTCATGTTTCTCATCGGCTTTTTTGTGTTCTTGAGAGTGGATAAAAAATAGAGCAGATATGCTGCCGCCGGCCGGGGGTATAGAGGATTTATACCCTGGCCGGCGGTTTTCTGCGATCAGGTATAAGAAGGGTATAAAATTTATACCCTGGTTAGAGGTTTCCGCAATAGAGTATAAGGATGGGTATAACAGGATGGGTATAAATTGTCTGCTTCTGCGTCCTGCTGAACGGCGTTTTGGAATCTGCCGCTATTCCTGCAGCACCAGGATCAGCTGCGGCACGACTTGCTTTTTTCGGGACATGACTCCCGGAAGGCGGATTACGCTTTCCGTTTGGAAGCTTTCGTCGTATTGCCCGCGAAACGCTTCCAGCGCGATGCTTTTCGCACGTTCTCCGGCGCAGATCAGTCCTGTCGTCTGCGTCAGCACATTGGTCAGCATGAAGAACGCCATATCCATGCCCTGCGACCGGATCGAATTCTCCATAAACGGGATCAGCTCTGCCTGCAGAGTCTCCAGATC
>CALXJA010000201.1 GCA_944388465.1 uncultured Emergencia sp. | reverse complement strand
CTTACGAAAAGATGAAGGACAAGATTACGGTGTAGAGCAGCGGCCTTTTTGATCAAAAGGCCGCAAAGACAGAATTTGTATAAAATGCAGAATAAAGTCAACAATAGCCTGTGAGGTGATGTTTTATGTTCAGCCAGAAAAAAAGAAATTACACGTGGCTGTATGTTTGCGGGATACTTGCTATTGTGATCGTCGCCGTATTCATTTTGATCGGCGCTCTGAGCAGCCAAAACGCGGAAGAAGCGGAAAAAGCCAGCCTTGAGAGCCGGGTAGAAGAGGAACAGCAGGTTGAGACGGACAGACAGACAGAAACCCAGACGCAGGATCAGGAGAAAGAGGACCTGCCTTCAGAAAGCGAGGAGGAATTTTACCAGTCATATTATCTCGTCAAACACGATAATAATGGTATAAAGATCTATTTCTCTGACGAAACCGGGAAACTGACCGAACTGGAAACGACGACCATCGTCTACGAGACGCTTTCTGCCGAAGATCAGCAGAGATTCGATGAGGGCGTAAAACTGGAAAGCAGAGATGATCTGAATAAACTGATTATGGATTATGAGAGCTGAGTTTGATCATGAATGATAAGTTAAAAAAATGTGTCTTTCTCTTTGCCGGCATCGTTGTTTTCGTTGCCTGTGCGGGAATACTTTTTCCCGATAAACTTTCCGTACTGACGGGAGGAACGGATGTAGTTTCTGAGAGAGTGCTGATACCCGGAGGACAGTCCGTAGGCATTCAGATGAGTGTAAAAGGCGCCCTGATCGTGGGTGTGGAGAAGGATTCGGGCCCTCAGGCAGGAGACATGATTATCGCCGTTAACGGCGAGCCCGTAGAGGGACCTGACGATGTGATCGAAATCGTGTCGAGGAGCGGAAAGCAGGTAGAGATTACCGTAGTGAGAAACAAGCGGGAGATCGATTATACGATTACGCCGTATTACGATAAGGAGAGCGGAGAGTACAAACTGGGATTTTGGATCAAGGAGAAAATCGCCGGAATCGGCACGCTGTCCTTTTACGATCCAAAGACCAATAGGTTTGCTGCGCTTGGACACGGAATCTACGAAGCGGAAACCGGAGTTCTCCTTCAAACAAAAGATGGAAGCCTTCTCCATACCAAGGTGAATCAGATCAAAGAAGGTGAAGAAGGAGAGCCGGGAGAGATCGGCGGTGTGATTTACGATTTTCAGAATCCTCTTGGGGCGATAGAGAAAAACACGGAATACGGTATTTACGGAACTGCCGGCGATGCTCAGGATTTTGATCTGAACAATCCGCTGATCATGGCCGGCAGAGAGGAAATCAAAGAGGGCAGCGCATATATTCTGACCACCATAGACGGTACCGAAGTGGAAAAATTCGATATAGAAATCACCAGAGTGCGGCATCAGGGATCGCCGGACAGCAAAGGCCTGGAGTTTGAGGTCACCGATGAGAAGCTGCTGAAGGAGTGCGGAGGAATTGTTCAGGGGATGAGCGGCAGTCCGATAATACAAAATAACCGGATTATCGGCGCGGTTACCCATGTTTTCGTAAATAATCCGAAAAAGGGATACGGAATTTTTGCTGAATGGATGGTAGAAGAGTTGGATAAGTGAAGAAAATGAAGAAATGGTGAAGATTTCATGTCGAAATTGTAGTGAATTAACTACAAATTGCGATAAATAGCTATCTACAACGGCGCGTTTTCATTGTAAAATTATATCACAAGAAAATGAATATTCTTGAAAAATGTCCCAAGGAGGTAAATTGTATGGGGAAAATAAAGTTGGGTATAGTTGATGATAATAAGGATTTCTGCGAGGCTCTGCAGGATTTTTTCAGCTGTCAGCAGGACATGGAAGTGGTCTTTTCCGCGGAAGACGGGATCCAGGCAATGGAAGAAATCGGGAAGAACGACGTCGACGTTCTGATTCTGGATCTGATCATGCCGCATCTTGACGGTATAGGCGTGTTGGAAGCACTCAACTCCATGGAACTGAAAAAATATCCCAGAGTCGTGATGGTCTCAGCCGTAGGTCAGGATTCTATGATTCAGCGCGCTGTCGAACTGGGCGCAGAGTATTATCTGGTCAAACCGATCAATACGGAAGTGCTTGCCAAAAGAGTTCGGCAGGTAATGCACAGAGACAGTGCGGCAAAGAACAATATCAACGACCAGCTTAATTTGCGCAAGTCCGCTGTATACAAAGACATGCTGAAAGAAAACGATCTGGAGATAGAGATCACCAATCTGATTCACGAAATCGGTGTGCCCGCACATATCAAAGGATATCAGTACTTAAGAGACGCTATAACCATTGTTGTCAACGATATGGACATACTCTGCGCGGTGACAAAAGAACTGTATCCGATGATCGCCAAGATGAACGATACTACGCCGAGCAGAGTGGAGAGAGCCATTCGGCACGCTATCGAAGTAGCCTGGAACAGAGGAAGAATAGAAACCATAGACGCTCTGTTCGGATATACAGTAAAGAATGACAAAGGAAAACCGACAAATTCTGAATTTATCGCCATCATAGCAGACAAGCTGAGGTTGGAGAGAAAAGTAGGATAGGATTTTCCGACGCAATTATTCCATCTATTTATCAACGAAATTTATATGATATATATGAAAAACAGATATAACAGATATAAGCGAATACCTTACAGAGATTGGACTCTCTCTGTTGGCTGACAGATGGAGAGAGTCTTTTTCTTTTCCTTGAATCGCCGCGAATATAGTGGTAAGATATGCTGTGACAGAATTTCAGATACCGAGGGGGATAAAGATGATTTCAAAGGAAAAGATAGACCGCAT
>CALXJA010000200.1 GCA_944388465.1 uncultured Emergencia sp. | reverse complement strand
GCTCCGGCCGGACACTTTTCTATACAGGCCTGGCATTTTATACAGATACCTGCCGTCTCATAGTCGACAGAACGGATACTGCCCATCGGACAACAGCCGGCACAAAGACCGCAGCAGGTACATTTCTCTGGGTCCCGTTTCGGTTTGGCCTTGAGAAAAACCGCAGGCTGACCATCGAGCCCTTTTGGCACATAGTAAGCTCCCGGCGGATTATGGCCAGGAAACGCTGTCACCGGCAAATCACCATTTTCTGCACTGCCCGCATTCCGCAGCTTTTCCGCGACTCTGCGGCCTAACTCCGCCGCCTTTTCCATATCCTCCGCATCGGGACGTCCGCTGGCCAGTGTTTTCGCGAACGCGTGCTGACAGACAAAGACGCCGCCGCCCAGCACACGGAACCCTGCATTTCGCATCAGCAGATTCAATTCCATTAAAGCATCATCTGCGCTTCGGTTTCCGTAGGTGACCAGCGGTACGCCGAAAGCGCCCCCGCCTGATACCATGTCCCGAATAAACGGCATGATCTTGTTCGGCAGCCTTCCGGCATATGTCGGCATACCAAAAAAGACCAGATCACCCTCCGCAAAGGTCAGTGCTTCATCTCGTGCGGAAAGCGGCGTAATGGAAAGCTCCGTCACTTCCGGGTCTATGTCTGCTTCCTGCTGCCCGAAATGACTTCTTGCCAAGGCTGCTGCCGAAGCAGCTCTGCAGGTGACTTTCCTTGTATTTCCCGTTGGACTGAAATAAATTGCCCAGATTTTTCCTTTCATTGTCGTTTTCCCCTTTCACCAGTTTCTTCCTGCAGCTCCGTCTCAAATTCGACCACCATGGAAAGCAGCGCTTCGCGCCGGTTTTCCGCCTTTCCCTCAATGACCGAATCCAGCAGCCTTTCCAATATCCTGCCGATCTGCGCTCCTGGCGGAATGCCGCTTTCTATGAGATCTCTGCCGCTTACCGCCAGCTGCCGCAGGCTCCAGCATGCGCCGCTGTCAAAAATATCCTGGAGCTCCCGCGTCCGACCCCGGGCAGCCATGTACAGCTCCATCGTATGCCGCCCCTCCCGGCGCAGCCATTTCTGAATCTCCCTCCTGTCTGCAGGCGGTTTTTCCCTGTTCAGCCGTGCCAGCGCCGCCGCTGTCCGAATCGTCTCACGATCATACCGCAGCCGTCGAAGCGTCTCCTCCGTTCTTTCCGGAAATAATGCAGCAAGCCGAAGAGAAAGCTCCGGCAGAAGCCCGCTCACTTTCACCGGCTGCAGATCCGGTATGGCCTCTCGAAGAATCGCCGCAAAGTCGCAAAGCACAGGATCTGCCTGTGAGCCCAAAAGCAAGCGGGAAAATTCTGCCTGTATCCTTTCTGCAGAAATACGGGTAAGCCCTTTTTTCCCTTCTTCCATACCCCGAATAGTCTCCGGTTCCAGGGAAAACCCCAGAACCGATGCAAAGCGCAGACCTCGCAGTATACGCAGCGCATCCTCTGCGAAGCGGCGCCGCGGATCACCTACCGTGCTGATCCGTTTTTCGCAAATAGCCTGTCTTCCGCCGAAGGGATCGACAAAACCCGTCTTTGGATGCCAGGCAATGGCGTTCATGGTAAAGTCCCGCCGCGCCAGATCTCTGTACAGATCCCGGGTAAAAGTCACCTGCTGCGGATGCCTTCCGTCAATATAGCGGCCATCAATCCGATACGTCGTCACCTCTACGCAGATCGCTTTTCCAAAGACCACACCAATCGTGCCGTGGCGCGCGCCTGTATCAACGATCTGTTTATCCGCAAAACAGGCTCTGCTCTCTTCCGGAAGCGCCGACGTGCAGATATCCCAGTCGCCGGGACGTCTTCCCAGCAGTATATCCCGCAGACAGCCGCCGACAACAAACGCCGAAAACCCGCTGTCGTTAAGCCGCTGCAGAACCTCTGCAGCGTAATCCGGAATGTCTATCCTCATACTTACTCCTTTAGCCCGCGTGCAGGCGCAGGCCTGTTTGCCCCGCAAAAACATCCGTCTGCCGGAGCAGCCGCCCGCCTCCGCTGTTTTTTCAATTATAGCATAGAAAACTTGATTTGGCGTCAATTCCTCCGCAAATCCTGCATCGAAAATCCAGGTACAGCATCCTTTCATAGCAGAAAAAAGGCCGTCAAATCCAAAAAGCACAAAAGCGATCCGCCCGTGCGGCGCATATACGCGCCGCCCGGCCAAACCGCTTCCGCCGTCTTTTATTCACAATTACTACTTTATAGCAGCTCTACCCGGTACTCGCTTTCCGTTTCCAGCTGCTGATCCCGAATAAAATCCTTTACCGCCTGCTCTTCGCCGGGGTCGGAACCGCAGACCCAGCAGAGTCCGCAGCTGGCGCTGATGCTCCGCGGCACCGGGATCAATCTGCCCGGAATGCCGTTTTCCTTGCACCGCCGCTCCATGGCGATGGCGCCGGTAGTATTTTTAAATGTGATAACCAGTTTTTCTGTCCGCGCCATGGCTTTCCTCACGGTTTCACGATCTTCGTCGCCTCGTTGAGGGTCTCGACGATGGTATACATATTGGTCACCGTTCCCACCTGGATCTTGTCTTTAACGCCGAAGAAATCTGCACAGGTGCCGCAGGTAAGGATCTCCACGCCTTTTTCCTCCATCGCCCGGATATCGTCCAGAGAATCGGAGCCTTCGGCAGTCAGCTTCGCGCCGCTGTTGTAAAAAATACAGGTCTTCGGCAGCTTTTCCAACTGGCTGACGGCATAAATACAGCCTTTCATCAGAACCTTTCCCAGTTCGTCGCTGCCGCGTCCCATTGTATCGCCGTCAAAGACATAGACGGTATTTTCCGGCGCAAAGGTCATTACCTGGCAGCCGCAGCCGTCTTCTTTCTTCTGCTCGCCGCTGCGGATCAGTTCTACAACATAATGCTTCTCGCCCTCTTCACGAGCAGAAGCGCTGCAGCCGCTCTGTGACGCCAGACGCTTTAGATTCTCCACCGCCGTCGTATTATCCACATGTACCTCTACGGTGCCTTCGCCCTCAAAAGTGCCCAGAGCCTTCTTCGCCTCGACTACCGGAATCGGACACTGCTTTCCTCTTGCGTCGACCACAACTTTTTCCATATGTTCAGTCCACCTTTCTGTTTACTTATATATTTACTGTCTGTTTACGATCTGTTTAATGCTTTCTGCCGCATACTGCACTTCCTCTTCCGTCGTCGCATAGCCGAACGCAAAGCGTACCGTGCCCTGCGGATAAGTTCCCAGTGTCTGGTGAGCCAGAGGCGCACAATGCAGACCGCACCTGGTCATAATGCCGTATTCTGCATCCAGCAAGTACGCCGCTTCTGCATTGTCCAGACTGGAGAAATCCAGAGAAACCGTTCCGACTCTGCCCTCTGCCCCCGGCAGACCGACAACACGGACACCCGGAAGTGCTTCTGCCTGATCGATAAAAAACTGTGTCAGCTTTTGCTCGTGAGCATAAATCTTATCTATACCCGTCTCTTCGATAAACTGCAGCGCGCAGTTCAACCCGATGATCCCCGGCAGATTCAGAGTTCCTGCCTCGAACTTGTCCGGCATAAAATCCGGCATAGTCAGCAGATGAGAAGCGCTGCCCGTACCGCCGCTGATCACCGGCGACAGCTTTTCTGCCAGCTCATCCGTCACCAGCATAGCACCGATGCCCTGCGGTCCCAGAAGACCTTTATGTCCGGTCACGCAGAGAGCGGACAACTGAAAACGTGCAAAATCTACCGGTACGACACCGGCTGTCTGCGCCGCGTCCAATACAAAGGGCACTGCTTTTTCTGCGCAGATCCGGCCGATGGCCTCAGCATCCTGCAGGGTGCCGCAAATATTGGAACCGTGCGACATGACCACAAGCGCCGTATTATCCTGAAACAGGCGGGAAAATGCCTCCAAATCGAGACGTCCCTGCCGGTCGCATGGCGCGACAGACACCTCTGCCCCCCGTGCTTTCGCTGCTTCGCAGGGCCTTGCTACCGCATTGTGTTCCATAGAGGAAATGATGACATGATCGCCTTCCCGAAGCAGACCGCCAATGATAAAATTGAGACTGTATGTTACACTGGGTGTGAAAACCGTATTTTTTTCACTGTCAAAATGGAACAGTCTGCAAAGACGGCTCCTTGTTTCATACACTTTTTCCCCCAGATCATAAGCGGTCTCGTAGCCGCCGCGTCCCACGTTACAGCCTACATTGGTGATAAAATCACACATAGCCTCGCCGACGCCGGGAGCCTTGGGAAAAGATGTACTCCCATTATCCAGATATACTTTTCTCATCATTCTTCTCTTTCTTCCGCCGACAGCATGACAGAGACCGGCCGGTTTTCTGTCTTTGCCTGTCGGCCGCTAAAACACGGATCTTTCTACTTAAATTATATGCCCGCCTCTTTTTCTTGTACAATTCATAATCCGTATAGGCTCATGTCCCGTATCTTTCTTCCCTATACCATGCGACAAAATTCCGTCCGTTCCCCATCGGATAAAAAGCGACAAAAAATCGCCGCGTTCGATACCGGGATACAGTCCTTCTATGTCTTGAAAACTCCAGATTCATAAACACAATTTTACTTTTCCGTCCGGCCTGTTTATGATAGTACTGTATTTATTCCTCATTTTAATTTACAGAAAGGAGTCTGCCGCATAGGCAGCCGGCATACGGCTGCTGCGGCAAGTACAACCAAATGAAAGACAACAAACTCACCATTGTCCTGACCGGCGGCATCATCGCGGTAATGGCCGTGCTGCTGGTCAAATTCGGAAATCCCGCCAATATGGGATTCTGTATCGCCTGCTTTATCCGCGATACAGCCGGCGCGCTGAAACTGCACAATGCGGAAATCGTGCAGTATCTTCGCCCGGAGATCATCGGACTTGTTCTCGGATCGACGGTCATCGCCATCGGCAAAAAAGAATTTGCCGCCAGAACCGGTTCTAACCCGATGATTCGTTTTATCCTGGGGTTCTTTGTCATGGTCGGCGCGCTGATGTTCCTCGGATGCCCGCTGCGCATGATGCTCCGTATCGGCGGAGGCGATCTCAACGCTTTAGTCGGACTGGCCGGATTCATCGTCGGCATCGGTATCGGTATTTTCGCGCTGAACAAGGGTTTTTCCCTGAATCGTGCGTATAAAGTAGCCTCTGCAGAAGGATACGTTTTTCCTGCGGTGCAGATCGCATTCCTGATTCTGCTGGTCGCCGTTCCGTCTCTGCTGATCTTCAGTGCAGAAGGCCCTGGCTCCATGCACGCACCGGTCGTGATGTCTCTGGCTGCCGGACTGATCGGCGGCGCACTGGCGCAGAGAGCAAGATTCTGCACAGTTGCCGGAATCCGCGATTCCATTCTCTTTAAAGATTTCTCCATGCTCTATGGATTTATCGCTCTGATCGCAGTAACCATCATCGTCAATCTGATCTTCGGTTACTTCAATCCGGGATTTGAGGCTCAGCCTGTTGCTCATACCGACGGACTCTGGAACTTCCTCGGCATGGTTCTGGTCGGCTTCGGCTCTGTACTTCTGGGCGGCTGCCCGCTTCGTCAGCTGATTCTTTCCGGAGAAGGCAACATCGATTCGGTAATTACGGTTATCGGTATGTTCCTCGGCGCGGCCTTCTGCCACAACCTGGGACTGGCTTCCTCCACGGAAGGACCTACACTCAACGGCCAGATCGCAGTCATTCTCGGACTGATCGTTACCGCCGTCATTGCTGCCGTAAATATCTGCGGAAACCGCAAGAAAGGAAACGCTTAAATGAAAATAGTCGACGCAAGAGGCTGTTCGTGCCCTCAGCCCGTTCTGATGACCAAAAAGGCACTGGAAATTGAAAATGAAATCAAAGTTCTGGTAGACAACAACACCGCAAAAGAGAACGTCAGCCGTTTCGCGCAGAACAAGAAATGCTCTCTGGTCGTGGAAAACGGCGAAGTTGAAGGGGAATACAGCATTGTCATCACAAAATAACGGTGCTATGACCTACCTGATCACCTTTCATACGCATTTTGACGCACTTTCTCTAATGAAATACGCCAAAACGGCCGGCACGGCAACAATGAAGCCTGTGCCCCGCCAGCTCAGTTCCTCCTGCGGAACCTGCGTCCTCTTTACACCCGCACAGCCGGACGCTCTGCAGGAGCTTGAGCAAAAAAATATAGAAAAGATATACCGTCTCACAGAGACCGGCTATGAACTGGTCTGCGAAAAGGAATAGATCCCGCAGACCGTTTCAAAACTTTACCTTTTCCTTTCTTTCGCAAATCGTATATTGGCAGCCGGTTTCTACACTGTGCAAAAACAGCATCCTGACGCCGAAGCATCTTCATGCCCGGATAGGATGCTGTTTTATTTGTTCAGGCCTGTCTTCGATCCGCTGCGCAGATCCGTACCATCATGAAACCCCAGTTCTCTTCGTTTGGACAGAAAGCGCCACAGATAGAGAAACAGGATCAGAACCCATGACAGCGCTTCTGCCAGCGCGATGACCATATTGTCCCAAAGTCCTACCAGCGTATAAGACATGATGATTCTGGCGATCAGAGAGATAATTCCGGCAATACTGGAAAAGGTCACATCCCCAATGCCTTCGATCGCACCACGCAAAACCATAGCAAGACCGTAAATCACATAAAAACCGGCAATGTGGCGGAAAAAGGCGACGCCAATAGCCGTAGCCTCTGCCTCTACGCCAAACATAGCGATCAAATACCCGCCGAAAGGAATGATGATCAGCGTCATCATCAAAGCGATCCCGATCATCAGTATCGTTCCCGACCGGATAAAGGCGCGTATCTTCTGTCTGTCGCCTGCACCGTCCGCCTGCGCGACCATAGTGGAGATCGCTGATCCCAGATTGATCACCGGCAAAAGAATAATGGTATCCACCCGATACGCCGTAGTAATAGCCGCCACCGTCAACGTGCCAAAGCTGTTCATGAAATTCTGCAGAATCAGATTGCCAAATGCGCCGGCACTGGACTGGATCGTCGGCGGCATTCCCATATGGAGACCGGCTTTCAGCATTTCCCGGTCCACCATATTCCTTCCGATCTTAAACCGCATCGATTCATGTATTTTTCCTGCATAGACGATGATAAACACCGCCATCGCCGTCTGCGAGATCACCGTAGCCGCAGCTGCTCCCGCCACACTCCAGTGAAAAACAGCAACAAAGAGAATATCCAGACCGACGTTGATCAGCGCGGAGATCAGTATTGCCCAGAAAGGCGCCTTGCTGTCGCCTACTGCCCGCAGTGCGGCAAAATACACATTATACACCGTCAGAAAAGGAATACCCAGCAAAACGATCTGCAGATACTCCATAGACAGGACGAAAATATCCTCCGGTGTATGCAGAAGCCTCAGAAAAGGCGCGGCGAACAGTTCGCCCAGAACTGTCGCCAGCAAAAAAACGCAGACCAGAACGACCAGAAATGTGGATAATATGCTTTTTATGCTGTCGATCCTGCCGCTTCCGTATTTATGTGCAAAAAGTATGGAGAGTCCCGTTGTAAAACCCACCATGACGGTAATATAAAAATTAATTACCGTTCCTGTTGCACCAATGGCAGCCAAAGCCAGCTCTCCCTCAACATTGCCGACGATAAATGCGTCTGCCCAGTTGTAGAGCTGCTGCAGTACTCCGCTTAATATCAGCGGCAGACTGAATCCTACCAGTATGGCGATCGCGCTTTTTTCTCTGTTGTCAGACCTTGTGCTCAACAATCTTCTCCTCTGTCCTACGCTCTGCTATCCTCATTCTACCATAAACCACACAGCACCAAAAGGCGCAAAATTGTCCTCTTAGAGAATCGTTTCTCTCAAAAAAGTCCTGCAATTTTCCCTTTACTCACAAAAACGGACTGTCTCGTCGTTTACACTGCGTCCAGGCGCTGTTTTGTTTAAACAGGTCGCCTAAGCGCAAAGCTTCATTCTGACTCGACAGTCCGCAGATTTAATTTCGATCGCTCCGCCGCACTTTATGCAAAATGCCTCAGGATCTTTAAATTAGCTGATATAGTCGCCTTCTTCCAGGATCTTTCTCGCCGCCTCCGCATTGGCTTCACTGACCAGGATCACCGGTCCGGTACAGCCCATTCCGGTTTCCGCATAAATGCCCTTTGCCCACAGCGAAGAAGCCGCATCGTCCAGATCGATAACCTCGATTCCATGGATCTCATAGGTAACGACCTCTTTTGGAGGCATTTTCACTTCTTCTGCTGCAACGGCTTTTTTCTCACCTTTCAGCGATTCGAGAATTTCCGCAAAGCCCGCTTTTTCCGCTGCGGCAAACTCTCTGGCTGCAACTTCCAGAACCTTGCCTTCGATCAGCTGCGCTGCGTATTCCACCGCGCCGGCGATGACCGGAGCGCCGGAAGCTCTGGAAATGATCATGATCACCTTGTCAAAGCCTTCACCGATCCCCGGACCGTATCCATAACCCAGGGACTCGTAGCTGCCGCCTGTAGTGTATGCGGAAAAAATCTTCATCAGAAGATTTCCCGTCAACGGATCCGTTACCATAACGTCAGCAGAAGCCTCCAGCAAGTCATTTCCTCTCATGACTACGCCGCCGTCCGCCCGTGAAGACGAAGCAAAGTGAATCGGATAACCGTTTTCTGCAAGCTTCAGGAGCGCTTTTTCCGTCTGCCGTGCGCCGTCGATGTTGGCGATCCCCACTGTCGGTTCCTCAATGCCGCAGGCCTTAGCCGCGATAATGCCGTATACCGCATTTTTCACCATACCTTCTACACGGTCTGTCGAAGACGTCCCCGTCGTCGTTGCCAGGAACATTTCTCTGCCTCTTCCCGGAGTTACGACTCTGCCCACAGTAGAAACGCCGATAGGAAACGGGTAATGCATGGTCACTGCGCCGTCGATCTCGCCGGCATCCAGCATTCTTTCCATTTCCTTGTGCGCATCCTCGCCGTCAATAACGACGGTTTTATATCCTCGCTTTTCTGCAAGAGCTGCGCCTTCGTAAATGTTGTCCATACCCAGCTCCGTTCCCGCTACGGCAATGCCGATGACCGGCTTCTTCCCGAAAGAGCCGGTTTCCAGAGCATCAGCTATATCCAGAAAGGTATCGGCAATCATTTTTTTGATCTGCTTTTCTGACATATTCCTCTTCCTTCCTGTTCCGTAATTACTGTTTCAGCAGAGCGTCTGCAAAATCGCGCATAGCCTCGCCAATCAGGCTCTTGATCTGCTCCTCTGATACGCCGCCGCCTTCTTCGGCTTTTCCGGTATTCTTTTCAATAAGGAAGGAAATACCATCGAAGAGGTTGGTCATTCTGCCCAGGAACAGGCTGCCTTTACCGATGATCATCGCCCGCTGCGTATCACCGGCCAGGATCTCTTCTCTGCAGGCGCCCACATAAGGGACCCCTGAAGGAATATGACCCTGCGTCGGCGCCCAGCCGGTCATGCCGTGCTGTTTTACAAAGTTGGCCAGGTCTGCTCTCTGGATATCACCGCGTTTTACACCTAAAGCCGCGATCATCTTGTAGTTGGCCTCCGGTACGTCTCCTGCTCCGGCCGGCTTGGTAATATCCGGATTCTGCAGCTCCGGTGCATACTTATCCACGTCGGTGATCTTCAGTCCGGCCTTTTCCAGCGGATCCGTAACCAGCGAGCTGATGACCGCCTGCGGAGAAGAGCCCGTTCCAACGCTGTGTCTGCCGACAACATCGGTGCGGATCACTGGATTTACTCCGTCGTTTTCACTGATCAGTACAGAGAAGCCGCCGATACAGTCTTCCAGGATCGGCAGACCCTTCTTGACATGATCTTTGCCGTTCATGCCCAGCTTGGCTGTGCAGCCGCCGGCAGTAACGACAACATTTTTGAAGGTTCCGGCCTTAACCAGTGACGCCGCATCCAGAAGCGCATGGGAAGGTCCGGCGCAGAAGCCTCTGACATCGGAGCCGGTAGCTCCGGTAAGTCCGGCAACCTCTGCGGCCGCTTTTGCAAAGTTTCCGCCGCCTCTCTGGTTCATGTCACCGCAGGCTTCTTCGCAGCAGTCGATGACATAGTCGACTTCTGCCGGATCAATACCTGTAACACGAAGCAGATGCAGAATAGACAGCACGCTGGATGCTTTCGCGACAATGTTTTCCAGCATGGTGTGCGCACTCAGGTTCACGTCCACATCGTGGGCTCTCTTTACAACGCCGACCAGCTTGTTTTCGTGGAAAAGTCCCTCTGCATGCTCTTCGCTGATCAGTCTTTCCAGTTCCTCGATAGTTTCCCCACTGTTTTTGTCCAGAACAGCGATCTGTTCTTCCTTCAGCATGCCGTGAGCGGTAAGCTTTTCCTTTACGGTCTGTGCAAAGGATGCCTCCAGCTTGACCAGATCGAATACGTCGCAGATCTGCATCAGACCGATAAATTCATCCTGCGGCATGATCTCGCCGAACTTGCCCTGTCTCTTTGGCTCTGCGGCTTTTTTGTCATACCATGGAAACTCGGTTTCTCCCAGCTCTTTGCTGGTCATGTTGCCGATATACACCTGATTCGGAATGTAGCTGAGCACATCCTCATAGCTTCTCAGATGCTGCGGAAGCTCTTTCAGATATTCGGAATCCGGATTGACGATCATCTCGGTGGTCTGCGTCGTTCCGTTGTGTAAAACCATATCCGGAGCCGCGGCTAAAATATAGCTGGCTCCTTTAATCACTGCGTAATTGCTCATCGTTTTGCGGCTCCTTTTCTTTATGCCATTTCGTAGTATTTCTTAACCATTTCCTCTACGGCTTCCTTGGTAGCGTCATCCTTTACCAGTTCTTCTACCTTTTCGCCGTCCTTATAGATAGCGATGACCGGAAGACCCATGACCTTCTGGCTGATCGCCAGTCTTCTGGCTTTGGTGGTGTTCAGGCTGGTGAACTTGATCTTGTCGCCATAGGTTTCGCTCATAGCGTGAACGTGCGGCATCAGCGCCTGGCACGGTACGCAGCCGTCACCAAAGAAATCAACCAGTACATAACCCTCTGCCTTTAATACTTCGTCTTCAAAATTTGTCTTATTTACCTCTAACATGTCTATTCCTCCTTAAATATTCATTATTAATTACTTGTTCATTCTATGAATATATTGATCCGTATACGGACATACGGCAAAACATTTGCCGCAAATGGCGCCTTCCACGCCCCGTTCTCTGCACACTCTGGCCATAGCCTCACTGCAGGCCCAGATATCCATGATCTCTTCGCGGCCGACGCCTTCCTCCCAGAGTTTTCCATGCAGCGCGCTGCCCGGACAGGCGTCACAGCAATTTGTGCAGCTGCCGCACCGTGAACGGGTGATCGGCTCGCCGCATTCAAGCGGAGCATCGGTAAGGATAGTGGAGATCCGCAACGCGGAACCGAACTCTTCGGTTACCAGAAGACAGCTCTTGCCGACCCAGCCCAGACCGGCTCTGGTGGCTGCTGTCTTATGCGGAATTTCTGTACGCAGACTGTTGCTGTGATCGTCATAGTCAATATCCCGCTCGACAAAATCCAGCGTCTGCGCCTGTGCCTGCCAGCCTTTTTCGCGAAGAAACGCGCTGCCGTCGATAATCAGCTGATCCAGTCTGCGGTTCAGCTCCTTATAAACCTGACGGTAAACCGGCGTAGGCCCTTCTTTTAAATCCGCCGCGATGTCTGCCGGTATCGGCAGAGCCACGGATACCGCCCGCGGCAGCCGGCAGCCTTCTACACCGGTCATATCCGCAAAACCGACCAGTGTGGCTCCCTTTTCACGGAGAAAACTTCTTAATTCTTCTGTCAGCACAGCTTCATCCCCCTTCACAGCGCATCGGTTCAAGGAAAATGCGCTCTGGATTATTCGTGCTCCTCAATATATTTTCCTGCCTGTACCGCAGCGATTGCGCCGTCGGCAGCCGCCGTCACCACCTGTCTCAGGCTCTTCTGCCGGATATCCCCTGCCGCAAATACGCCAGGAATGTTGGTTTCCATATCCGCATTAGTCGGAATGTAACCCCGGTCATCCATCTCCACCTTGCCTTCGAATACGGCGGAGTTTGGTCTGTAGCCGATGAAAACAAAGATACCGAAGGTGCCGTCTTCTTCGTCAGCCTTGACTTCTGTCAATTCGCCGGTCTTCGTATTCTTGACGATCATGGATTCAACGATTCCGTCGCCTTTGATCTCTTCCACGACAGAGTTCCACATAAAGTCGATCCTGTCATTGGCAAAGGCTTTTTCCTGAATAGACTTCGCTGCGCGAAGCTCGTCTCTGCGGTGGATAATGGTAACCTTTCTTGCAAACTTGGTCAGATAAAGCGCTTCCTCAACAGCAGAATCTCCTCCGCCTACGACATATACTTCAAAATCCTCGAAAAATGCGGCATCGCAGGTCGCACAGTAGGAAACGCCTTTTCCCGTCAGTTCCTTTTCGCCCTTGCAGCCGATCGGAACAGGTCTGGCTCCTGCAGCGATGATCACACTCTTCGCTCTATATTCATCGTGAAGGCCTTTCAGCACTTTCACGTCGCCTTCAAGTTCAACATCAGTAATGGTGTCCAGAGTATGGGCGACACCAAATTTTTCCGTCTGCTTGACCATCCTTGCGATCAGCGACGGGCCTGTTTCTTCGTCCATGCAGCCCGGATAGTTTTCAATCTCGTCGGTAATGACGATCTGTCCTCCGGACTTTTCTTTTTCAATGATCAAGGTATTCAGTCTGGCTCTTCCAGCATACAGTCCTGCGGCAAGTCCAGCCGGGCCGGCGCCGATGATAATCACGTCATAAATTTCCATAGCATTGTATCTCCTTTTTTCAATTTATGATTTTCCGCCGGACACGCCGGCGGAAAACACTTTACTATTGCTTTGGGAAAGGGACGGCGCCCGTCTCCTTTCTGCATGATTACAGCTGCTCTCTGATGGCGTTCATCTCACTGCAGATGTCGTCGACATCAAGAACCATTTCCATCATGCTGATCTGCTCATCGTAGACAGCCGGATCGATCTCGGCCTTTACTTCCGGTTCGCAGATGTGGTAAACTGAGAGTTTCAACGAAACTCCTGCCAAAGGACCTGCAAAGGTAGGGTCGCCCAAAGTTACAGTCTCAGCAGCAAGACCGGCAGCTTCGCCCTCCGCTGCGCCCAGCAGAACGACGATGTTCTCCGCTCCGTACTGATCAGTGAACTCTTTGACTCTTCTCTGGTTCTCCAGATCCATGGCTCCGGCGGCCGTTCAGACAAAGCATTCGGTAGAAGAAAATACTACTTCAGCTCCGGCTGATTCTGCACATGCATCGATAGCCTGTCCCGGAATACCGTCTCTGTCACCGATTACGATGGCTTTCTTGTCTTTCAGAATTGCCATAGAATCTTCTCCTTTCTTCCAATAGTAGTATAAGTTTTGTGTTTTTACACCCACGCTATACTACATTGCAATATTTGTGCCATTAATTGACACTTTATCACTTTTATTTATATCACAGAAGGGTTGAAATTACAATATTCCTTTTTATCCACATGAGGGGCTTTTCTTATACTTCTGAAAGTGCGACAATTATTCGTCGCTTTTCCTCTAAAATCCCCGTCAAATATCTGTCGCCGTTCTCTCTGCAACTTACTCTTGCACAAAAGACGAATTTGCGTATATTATAAAGATGGTTTTTTATTGATCCGGAAGGGATAAGACTTCCCTTCGGTTCTGCGCTGTATACAAAAATCATCAACATACAAAAAACATTACCCGACAGGAGGCTGCCATGCACGACACAAAAAAAATGCGTATACTTTCCAATCTCATGCTTATTCTTGCGGCAGCGATATGGGGAAGCAATTTTATCTTTCAGAAAACGGTGGCTACGGATATCGGTCCTTTTTTCTTCATGTCCTGCCGTTCTATTCTCGGTTCGCTGACATTGATCCCGATCATTCTTTTCTTCCAGAAACGGAATCCGGCGCCGGAAAAAAGCACCTATAACAGAGCGACCCTGTTTTCTCTGCTCAGAACCGCCGCCTTTTGCGGGCTGATCAACGTCAGCGGCTCGGTAATGGTACAGTTCGGGCTGATCTATACCAATGCCAGTAAAGCCGGCTTTCTCAACGCCATCTATATCATCTTCGTTCCGGTAATGGGTATGCTTTTTTTCCACATTAAAAGCAGCCGTTTTATCTGGCTGGGGATTATCCTGGCCGTCGTCGGCCTTTATAATCTCTGTCTCAGCGAGACCCTGACCATCAATCCGGGCGATCTGATCATCCTGGGCAGCACGCTCTGCTTCGCTTTGCATATCCAGCTGATCTCCAAATACGTCCATCGATTCAATGGTATGCATCTTTCCTGCCTGGAATTTTTCATGGCCTCGATTTTCTGTCTGGCGGCTTCGCTTCTGTTTGAGGAACCTTCTCTTGCGCAGATTCAGCATTGTCTGCCAAGCATCCTCTTTGCCGGCGTTTTAGGCATCGGCGTCTGCTACGCCCTGCAGGTAACCGCGCAAAAATACACTGATCCTACCGTAGCGGCGCTGCTGATGAGTCTGGAATCTGTGTTCGGCGCATTGGGCGGCGTTTTCGTACTGGGCGAATCATTTACGGTCAAAGAGTTTATCGGCATACTGTTTATCATCGCCGCCATCATTATCGCTCAGCTCCCGGCCAAAGCGAAAAAGGATGAAGCAGATGAATGATGAATGATGAATCATTTATCATTTTGCCCGGCGCGGACTTTTTCCTGCAAATCAGCAAAAACCGCCGCGTCAGCTGTTCTCTGCTGACGGCAAAACGGACGAAAATGTAAAAATCAACGAAAAAGTCCGCGGCAGCAGAAAAATCGAGCCGGATGCAGGAAAAACGGCAATCCTATATTATATTATTATGTAATTTATCTTTGCTGTTTTTTAACTTTTATTCTATTTTTTTCCATTTTATTCTTCTCGGCGCGGACTTTTTTGCTTCTTTACGTCCATATAGTCCGTTTTCTCCCCGCAGGCAGGTGCGAAGGCGGACTAATACCTGCTTTTTTGAAATAAAGTCCGTTTCTGCGGGTTATATATAGAACCGTTGTGCTTCAAGAAGTCCTCAAAAAATCTACAAGAAGTCTTTCATGCGCAGATCTGCTGTTTTCCTGTCCGTCATGGGTCAGCTGACGGAGGACGTCGAAGATATACCCTCAGTTACCCTGAAGTTCCCATACGGACAGACGACCTTACCAACACTTTCGTCCCATAGC
>CALXJA010000199.1 GCA_944388465.1 uncultured Emergencia sp. | reverse complement strand
TGCTCTGCGCGTAAAAAGAAGTGACCTGCCCCTCTCCAATTTGGACTTGACCGGGTGCAGATCACAAGGTGACGGAAATCTCATTTTCTCTGTTTTTGTCAACGAGGTCATTGCTGTCAAGAGTAGCTGCCTCTTAACTGTCAAGAGCAGCTGCCGCGGAGACGATTTCCACGGCGCCCCTGACGGTGTATTGCATCAGCTGTTGGTCAGAATGACGCGCTCTACGACGTCTGCCGCACCTTCACAGAGGTCGCAGCAATGCTCAAGCTGTTCGTACAGTGCGGTCCAGGTCATGATTTCGATCGGATCGCGGGAATCCGCATAAAGGGTGTGCATGGCCTGGGTGAAAAGCTGGTCTCCATCTTCTTCCAGACGATTGATTTCGATGATAGAATCCCGGATTTTCTGCGATTTGCGGAAATTGGAAAATTCGTCCATCATCGTCTTCATTTCCCGGCAGCACTGCAGGATAATGTCGATAAACTGCAGGGTATCTTTACGCAGGGTGCGGATATTATACATGTATATACGCAGAAGCACTTCTTCCAGATTGTCCGTTACATCATCGATGGCGTCGGAAAGCTCCAGGATGTCCTCCCGGTCGATGGAAGTGATGAATTCCTTGAGCAGCTTTTCCAGCATGTCGTGTTTAGCCAGATCGGCTGCGTGCTCAATTTTGTGCATGTCTTCAATATGCTGTGCGAGCTTGTCCGGATCAAAATTCTGCAGATCCTTTTGAAGCATTTCTGCAGCACTGCACGCGTAGGAAACGCCGTCAGCCAGCATAGCAAAATAATCGTGATCTTTTTTTCGTGCCATATTATCCTCCTTAATCACTTCTGCATAAAGGAAAAAACAAGCCGCAGGACGTAATTATATGTATTGGGACGCTGTGTATGCAATGCCCGCGGCCGGTGAAATTCGCAGCCGCACAGTCGGCTGGCAGCTTTCCTTATTTGCAGAGGGTCAAAATCTTTAGAAAATCCTTAGAAACTCTTTTAGAAAATCCACATAAACAGTTTGGCCATCAGGAAGCCGATCAATCCGCAGCCGGGGAAAGTAAGGATCCAGGTCAATCCCATATCTTTGACGATCCCCCAGTTGACACTGGACAGTCTGCGTGCCGCACCGACACCCATGATTGCCGTTGTCTTTGTATGTGTAGTCGAAACCGGAATACCGGTCAGAGAAGAGAGAAGCAGGCAGCCGGCGCCGGCCATGTCCGCTGCAAATCCCTGATACTTTTCCAGTTTTACCATATCCATGCCGACAGATTTAATGATACGGTAACCGCCGATGGATGTACCCAGTCCCATGACAGCGCTGCACAGGAGCATCAGCCAGATGGGAATTTCAAAGGTCGTGGTTTCACTCTGTCCGTTGGCCAGGAAGATCCCCAGCATGAAGACGCCCATGAATTTCTGCCCATCCTGAGCACCGTGCATAAAGGCCATGGTTGCTCCGCCGGCAATTTGTGCGCTGCCAAAAAAGCGTGTAGTCCGGCGGCGATCCAGTCCTCTGCAGGTAAGCGTAATGACTTTGGAGCAGATCCAGCCGAAGGCAAAACCCAGCAGAGTAGAGAGAACAAGACCGTAGAGAACCTTGATCCATTCTGCGCCGTTAATGCCGTCTAATCCGCTGTGCAGGGCGATGGCAGCCCCGGAGATGCCGGCGATCAGTGCATGGCTTTCACTGGTAGGAATACCGAACCACCAGGCGGCAGTGGCCCAGGTGACGATGGCAAACAGAGCTGCGCACAGCGCAATCAGCGCATCGGTGGTATCACCGCCGAAATCGACCATGTTGTAAATGGTGGCAGCAACGCTGGAATTGATCATCGTCATAACGAATACGCCGAAAAAATTGAATACGGCAGCCATGATGATGGCGCTGCGCACACCGATGGCTTTGGTGGATACGCAGGTTGCGATAGCGTTGGGCGCATCTGTCCAGCCGTTGACAAGGACGACGGCCAGCGTCAGGATGACGGTGATCGCCAGGACGGGGCTGGCAGTTACCTGTTCAAAAAAAGTCATAAAAGATATTGTCATAGCAGATCCTCTTCATTATATAATTGTGTAGAAAATTGTATGTGAAAATTGTACAGACATGCCGGTTCGTGATTGCCAAAACGGCAGCGAACCGGGTCGCAGCAGCAAAGAGCGCCGTTTGGTTCATCTAAAATTAACATCAATTTTACACACGCTTTACGATTATAAACGATGCGCTGCTGCAGGTCACGCTTTTTATCGATGTTTAACGAAAAGTTAACATGGATTTAACAAAGCGCAGACGGTTTCTCTCCGCACCGGTGATCAGCACCGGTGATCCATAGCGGTGATCCGCGCCGATGATCCGCAGCCGGCGGAAAAGCCGGAAAGGCTCGCAGGATCGCAGCGCGTCTTCTGTCTGTACGATCCTCAGATAAGGGATAAAAGCTGAGCGCGCCGGGAAACACCGGTCTTCCGATACAGATTCTGAAGATGTTTTTTCAGCGTGTTGCTGCTGATAAACAGCATACTGATGATTTCTTCATTACTTTTTCCGGAAAATATCAGGTAGAGAATCTCCGCCTCACGTTCTGTCAGATCAAAACGGTTAATGTAAGTTCCCATGTTCTGCGCCTTGCGGAAATCTGCTGCACAGCCCTGGAGCTGATAATAAAAGCGGGCGTTGAGATGATCGCTTAGAAGCTGCAGGATAAAACCGTCTTCGCCGCTGAAGTCGCTGTCCTCACGGCTACGGTACAGGGTCAGAACTCCCAGGAAGCGATCGTGGCTGGCAATGGTCAGATAGATGGAGTAGTGAACGTTATAGGGTGCATAAGAAAGCTGATACATCTCTGTTTTCATCCGCTCCTCTTCCGGCATAAGCGCCGAGGAACGGATAAGCATCGGCTGATTCCGCTGTATGATCCAGCTGCCATAGTCCTTTTCTTCGATGGACAGATAGCGGTTTTCCATCGCCGTATATTCTGGCGGATAGCAGACGGGATCACACAGCATGTGTACGGGATCTGATTCGTTCGTCATCAGGATGCTGCCGCAGGTACAGGGAATGACCATGCGGATGGATTTCAGCACCGTCGTTTTCATCTTTTCAAAATCCTCTATATTGTAAATCTGATAGATGATATTACTCAGAATCAAAGATGTATTATTGTCCAAAATAATCCTCCTCTCGTTTTCGTGCCATCAGTTTAGCAAAAAAGAGGGGGTGTGTCTATAAGGAATAAGTCTGAAAAGTAGTAGTAAAGTAGTATGAGTAACCTCAAGTTCACCCTGTCAGAGGGAATATAAGACGTTGTCGGATAGTGTCTATGCGTCTATAATAAATGCAAAGGTGAACAAGAACACCTTGAGAAATTTACCCATAATAATTCACGGAAAAAGATCGCAGTCAGACTGGGATCTTTTTTCGTCCTCTTTTTGCAAAACGGCATAACAGAGAAAAATGTCTGCGGCGGCGAAAGGCGAAAGGGAAAAAGGAAGAGAAGTACAAAATTTCATCTTAACAAGTTTCAGAACTTTGTGTATAATTTGGATATACAGCTTGAATCAGAAAGGCGGTAACAGAATGAAAAAGGAACTTTTTACCAATGAGATCATCCTTTCCTGGCTCCAGTATTATGCGGATAATACGCCTATCGATCTGGAACAGATCAAGATGATGGATATAACGAAAAAAAATAAGAACCTGATCCCGACGGTAGAATCCCACAAAGCCGTTCTTGCTTTTATGGAAGCCGGCGATCCGGATATCTTCTACCATATGTGGAATGCGGGACTGGGCGAGTGCGAGGTCTGGTACAACGAAGGTTCAGAACCGGCCGGTGAGATCAAGCATGACAAGGTCAGCAACATGATCAACCGGGGCATCAACGCTTCTGCCGGCATGCTGGTCGTAAACCCCAACTCCCGCAACACCTACAAAATGGGACTGGACAATTTGAATTTCCGTAAGGATTATGGCCGTGTCGGCAGCGAGATCCGTTCGATCATTCTCAACAAGATGGGGATCGGCAGGGAAGACTCTGTCTGCGTTATTGGCGGTGGCAGTATAGCGGCAGAAGCTGCGTTTATGGCCAGCGAGGGTACGGTTACTGCGGTGGAATACAACCGCAAGGAAAGAGAGGCTATGGAGGAAAACATCGGCTATTTTGATCTGCGCAATGTGCGGATCATCGATCATGTCGATGCAGAGAGCCTCAAGGACAGCCCGACTCCGGCAGTGGCATTTCTGGCCGCTTCTGCCAGCATGGAGCAGGAGATCCGCTGTCTGATCGAATTGAATCCGCTGATCAATCTGGTGGTCTATACGCTGGATTTCAGTGTGGCGGGAGCGATGCGCAGCATTATGGAAAAATACGGGATCAAAGAAGCCGAGGTTATCCAGATCTCCGTATCCAAGCTCAACAGTAAAAACGCATTTGAGGTGCAGCCGGCGCCGTGGATCATTACCGGTAAAGCCGAAGGATAAAGATGGCAGGACGACAGCCGCCTCAGAGCAGTCCGAGAGAGCGCAGCAGAAAGAGACAGCATGTCAGCGTCAGGGCGCAGAATAAGGTGGTCAGCATGACCGTGCTGCCGGTCAGCGTACCGTCATGCCCCATGCTTTTTGCCATGACATAGCTGCTGATAGTCGTTGGAGAGCCGCACATGATCAGGATCGCCGCCAGCTGTTCCTGGCGAAAACCGAAGGCTGCGGCGACAGGTATGGTCAGTGCGCAGAGAAAGACGAGCTTGAAGCAGGCCGCAAGGCCTGCTTCTTTTGCGCTGTGGAACGCTTTTCGGGTATCGAAGGCAGCGCCCATGGCCATCAGCCCCAGAGGCGTAGCGAGACCGGACACGTCCGACACCGTCTTATGGAGCAGTTCCGGCATCGGCAGACGCAGCAGAGCCCAGGCGAGACCGCAGACGATACCGATAATGATCGGATTGGCGGCGATCCCTTTTAATGTGGAAAGGAGGAGCGCTTTATCCGGCGGACGGCGCTGAGGTTTAAAACAGGTCAGAACAATGACGGCAACGATATTGTAAAGCGGTACGCATCCGATGATCATCAGCGGCGCCATACCGGCGTCTCCGTAGAGATTTTGCATCAGCGTTACGCCCAGCAGGGCAGCGCTGCTGCGATAAGAGGCCTGGATAAACTCTCCCTGCAGCGTCCGGTTGCTGAGGCGCAGAGAGAAAAGCCAGACCAGGACAATGGCGGAAAGCGTGGCCAGAAAACAGAAGAGAACATATTTTGTGTCCCAAACGCTGTAGAAGTCTTCGGTGCAGAGATCGGAAAAGACCAGTACCGGCAGGGGAACCTTGAAGACAAAGTCATTGAGCTTTTGAACAAAAGCTTCATTGAAAAGATGAAGCCGCATAAAAGCGGCGCCCAGAAGCATCAGGATAAATACCGGAAGGGTGGCGCTGAGACAGAACTGCAGATTTTCAAGCATGATCGAACCTCCTCTGTTGTCTGGTATCTATTTTAACCCATACGGCGAAAAAAGAAAGAAAAAATTTCCAGCTGTAACATTTTCTGCGGCGGACAGACTAAGAGACGAGGAGGGGATGAACATGGAAAATAAAAATCAGAAGAAAAACAGCCAGAAAAAGAACCAGAAGAGCCAGAAAAAGACCAGCGAAAACGATCAGAACGAGTAGGAATACAGACGACAGGCAGAGAGGCGCGGACCATTTTAAAAAAAGAGGTTCGCGTCTCTTTATTATAGGGGAAAAACAGAAAAAGCAGGGTTTTCGATTTGCCATCAGCCGATATTTATTGTATAATATTATGAAATGCAGCCAGGAGGAAAATGAAATGAATGCGATAGGAAGATTCGGCAGTTTCATCATCGAATATCAGGATCCGATTCTCATCGGTCTGTTGCTGTTTTTAGCGGTAATTCTTGTGATCCTTGCTGCAAGACTGTTCATTCATGCCAGGAGAAAAAACGCCATTCTTTCACAGATCAACGATACGGTTTCGGAGATCAATTCCGCGGTAAACCAGTTCGGAGAGAAAAAACCGGAGCTGATCTATATCGATAACCGCATGGCGGATCAGCGAAACGCCGTTTCTGCGGAAGACGGAGACTCTCAGAGGAAGACAGAGGCGCAGGCGGATCTTTTTTCACAGAATGGAGAAGCTGCGGGCACAGGCAGTGCCGGCTCTTCGGAGGAGGAAGATCCAAAGGAGGAAAAGACGCAGGCGTACATGGCTGCTGCGGAGGCAGAACAGCCGGAGCAAAAGGCGCCGCTCAAATACTTCTCACGGGACTGCGCTGTGGCAAAAGACGGAACTGTCTATACAAGAGAGGGACTGAGCAGTCAGATCAGGGAATAGATTTTGCGGGAGGCAGTTTATGTATTGTAAAAATTGTGGGAAACTACTCGGCGAAGGCGATAAATTCTGCAGCAACTGCGGTACGAAAGTAGAGACGGAATTTATCCCCGATTTTAAAAAGAGACAGCAGGAGTATCCGCAAGAGACGCAGCAGGCAAAAGATACAGAACCGGAAGAAAGACCGAGAAGAAACGTTCATATTGAAGAATTTAACTGGGATTTAGAAGGCTACCCTACAGATAGAAAAAAGACGGAAGATGTGAATTTCAACTGGGAATCTGTCTTGGATGACCGGCAGAAGCTGCGCAGAGGCGAGGAACCGCAGGAAAAAGAGGAAGAGTCCTTTTTCTTCGAGAACCAGCCGTCGGCGGATGCGGCTTCGGGAATTTCCGAAGAGACTGACGTCTCTGCCGCATCAGAGAATGGGGATCGTCATTCGACAGCGGCAAGCGGAGAGCAGACCGGCAGGATCGACAGATTCTTTACGTTTAACAAGAAAAACGAGGAATTTCAGCAGCTTCTCGATCGGGAATACGAAAAAATCAAAAATGGTGAAGAGCCGGAGCGCGATAGGGAAGCAGATGCAAAAAGCGATCCGGCAGAAGAGGG
>CALXJA010000198.1 GCA_944388465.1 uncultured Emergencia sp. | reverse complement strand
AAGTCGTACCGTTTACCACTGATTTTGCTTTCACAATACCTTTTTTTCATCCTATTCGAAACTCGTCCTAAAGTCAACTGTTTGACCCATTTTTGGTGCACACTCAGACAAAAATATCCCGTTTTTGGGTCAGCCTCAGCCAAGGATCCCCGAAGTCCTGCCGAAAAACCGCTTTTTCACGCAGATCACATCGTTTTCGCCGATCCGTCTTCATTTGGCACGGCATTTGCTTTATCTAAGACTAAAGTAGGAACTACTGCAATTATCAATTATCCCTCTGCCTTGCGGCAGAGAACACGAAAAGGAGACAAGAACGAATGAATTTTATCAAAGCCGCAGTTAAATTTCTGCCTGTGGTCATTCTTGCCGGCCTGATGATATCCGGACAAGATGCTCTGCTGGCAGCGCCGATTGCCGCCATTTCTGCTGTTATCGTTGCAAGAATCACAGAAAAGCTCACGTTTAAAGACTGCATCGACGCATCTATCGCCAGTGTGAGCAACATTATCGTTGCACTTTTTATTTTAATGTTCGCTTACGCTATGGCCAGCGCCTTCATGTCGACCGGCGTCGGTGCATCCGTAGTCAATATGGCGCTTTCTCTGGGGATCACAGCCAGAACGACCGCCGTCATCGGTCTGCTGGTCACCGCTATTCTTTCTGTAGCGACCGGTACCTCCTGGGGAACCTTCGCTGCCTGCGCCCCGATCTTCCTCTGGCTGGTACATATCGTAGACCCTAACAGCGCCGAAACCGGAAGCCTGCTTCTGACCACCTGTGCGATCGCCGGCGGAGCCTGCTTCGGCGACAACATCGGTCTGATCTCCGATACGACCATCGTTTCTTCCGGTATACAGGGAGTTGAAGTTATCGACCGTATCCGTACGCAGGGTGTCTGGTCTGTAATGTGCCTGATTCTGGCTGCTATCTGCTTCTTTATCGCCGGCATGGTCATGGATCTGCCAAGCGAATCGGTCGTCGCTACCGGCGTTATGGACTCCGTACCGCAGAGCGCACTGGATTACCTGGCCAAAGAAAGGCCGGAAGCCATCGATCTGTTGAATCAGGTACAGAACGGCGTAGCTTATTATATGATCATTCCGCTGCTTCTGGTTATCGCTCTGGCCGTAGCCGGAGTAAACACCTTCGCCTGCATCGGATCCGGTATCGTTTCCGCTTACCTTCTCGGTATCCCGGCCGGCACGACCTCTTTTGCCGGAGGCGGTCTGCAGGAATACCTGGATATGTGTATGGCCGGTTTTGCCGACGCCGGTTCCTGGGTCATCGTCATGATGATGTGGGTAGCGGCCTTCGGCGGCATCATGGGCAAGATGAAAGCTTTCGAACCGCTTTCCAGGCTGATCGTCACCATTTCCCGCAACGTAAGGCAGCTGATGTTCTGCAACGGTCTGCTCTGCTGTCTGGGCAACGCGATTCTGTCTGATGAGATGGCACAGATCGTTACCGTCGGTCCGATCATCAAGGATATCTCTGAGGAAAATATAGAAGGCTCCGAAGAAGATATGTACAAGATCAAGCTGAGAAATGCCACCTTCGGTGACGCCATGGGTGTATTTGGCTCTCAGCTGATTCCATGGCACGTATATCTTGGCTTCTATGTCGGTATCGCGGCCAACGTTTATCCGCTGTTCGTCTTTAAAAATACACATTTTATCATGTTCAACTTCATGGCTATGATCGCCGTAGCCTCACTGCTTCTGCTGACGCTGACCGGTGCGGATAAGTTCATTCCGCTGTTCAGACTTCCGAGAGAGCCGGAAGTACAGCTGAAGAAAAATCTCAAAAACAGAGATATCGCCTGATCGCACATAATTTCTTCTTCTTAATATTTCACAAAAAGAAACGGTTCTGTCGGTGGGAACACCGGCAGAACCGTTTCTTTTTCTGTTGATGACAGGACAAATTGTATCCCGGCTGATCACTTGTTGTATCTTAACTCTTCGCTGAGATGTTCGCCGGTGATGGAAAATTCCACCCATTCTGCGATATTTACGGCGTGGTCGCCGATACGCTCCAGGTACTTGGCGATCATCAGCAGATCCAGACACACCTCCGCTCCGGTCTCGCCTTTGCGGATCAATTCGATGATGTCTTTTTTCATCTCGTCAAAATGATCGTCAACGATATCGTCATCTGCCATTACTTTGTGCGCCAGCTCCAGATCCCTGTTGACAAAGGATTTGATCGCCTCAACGACCATCTGTGTGGCTGCTTCGGCCATACACTTCAGATGGGTGTGATTGACCAGGTTCTCTCCACGGATATAACCGGCGATTTCCGCAATGTCAGAAGCCTGGTCGCCGATACGTTCCATATCACTGATCATCTTCAGCGCCGAAGAAATCGTCCGCAGATCCCGAGCCACCGGCTGCTGCTGCAAAAGCAGCTTCAGACACATGGACTCGATTTCCCTTTCCTTCTCATCAATCTCACTGTCCGCATCCCGAACCAGCTTAAGCAGCTCGTTGTTTTCGTCCAACAGCCCTTTGATAACATTGGAAATCGCCAGTTCGCACAGACTTCCCATCTTGATCAGCTCTACATTGAGCAGCGCCAGCTGCTCGTCGAATCTGCTTCTCATCAGCCAAACCTCCCTGTAATGTATTCCTCTGTTTTCTTATTGGACGGAACAGAGAACAGTTTTTCCGTCTTATCATATTCGATGACCTCACCCAGGAGGAAAAAGGCCGTATTGTCCGATACACGGAGAGCCTGCTGCATGTTATGTGTTACCATGATGATCGTGTATCTGTCCTTGAGTTCCAATGCCAGATCCTCAATTTTTGCCGTAGAGATCGGATCCAGCGCGCTGGTCGGCTCATCCATCAGAAGCACCTCCGGATCCACAGCCAGAGCTCTGGCAATGCAATGTCTCTGCTGCTGACCGCCGGAAAGCCCCAGTGCGCTCTTTTTCAGTCTGTCCTTCAATTCTTCCCAGATCGCCGCATTCTTCAGCGATGTTTCCACAATTTCATCAAGCTGCGTTTTATTCTTGATCCCGTGCGTCCGCGGACCGTAAGCAATATTGTCGTAAACGCTCATCGGAAACGGGTTAGGCTTCTGGAACACCATTCCCACTCTTTTCCGCAGATTATTCACATCGATATCCCCGTAAATATCCTCGCCGTCGAGACGAACCTCGCCCTCGATGCGGCAGCCTTCCACCAGATCGTTCATCCGGTTCAGCGTTTTGATCAGCGTGGATTTTCCACAGCCGGACGGTCCGATAAATGCCGTAATCTCATTAGCCGGAAGGTTAAGCTCGATATTCTTCAATCCGTGGAAATCACCATAGTACAGGTTCAGATCCTTTATTGTAAATTTATCCATCAATATTCCCTTCTCACTTCTTTGCTACTTTTCTTGCGATCAAGCCGGAAATGGCGTTGATAATGATGACCACGATCAGCAGAATTACAGCCGTTGCATAGGCCTGGTTGGTATAGAGCCCTTCAGAGAGAAGTGCGTACATGTGCACAGAAAGGGTTCTTCCTGAGGAGAAGAGGCCTGATGCAACACCTGTAACTGTACCTGCTGTATATATTAAAGCTGCTGTCTCTCCAACGATTCTGCCGATTCCCAGTATTACTCCGGAGAGAATGCCGGGAACGGCTGACGGCAGAATGATCCGAAAAACAGTCCGCAGCTTTCCTGCGCCAAGACCAAAGCTTCCTTCACGATAGGAATCCGGAACGGCTTTCAGTGCTTCTTCTGTTGTCCGCATGATCAGCGGCAGGATCATGATCGACAGGGTCAGCGTCCCTGCCAGGAGCGAATAGCCCCACTCCAGCGCGATAACGAACATCAGATAACCGAACAGACCGTAAACGATGGACGGTATACCGGAAAGCGTTTCCGTGGTCAGTCTCACCAGTTCGACCAGCTTGCTTCCCCGTTTTGCATATTCCACCAGATAGATCGCAGAAAATATCCCGAACGGTACGGCAATGAGCAAAGAAAGCGCCGTGATCAATAAGGTATTGATAATAGCCGGCATCATCGATGCGTTGTCTGTTGTGTATTCCCATTCAAAGAGGCCGGGATTCAGGTTCGGTATACCCTTGATCAGGATATAGAGGATTACGGCCATCAGCACCACGACGGTAATCAGCGCGGAAAGATCCACGAGAATCCGCAGAACCAGCGACGAGGTATGACCCTTGTATCTTTTCAGCTTCAAAAGTCCCGCTCTCCTTTCTTCTTAACCAATGAGAACAGCAGATTGATAATCAGAATAAAGACAAAGAGTACAACTGCCGTAGCAATCAGTGCTTCACGGTGAAGCCCCGTCGCATATCCCATTTCCAGTACGATATTGGTCGTCATGGTTCTCGCTCCGCTGATCAGGCTTTCCGGTATGATCGCCTGGTTTCCCACGATCATGGATACCGCCAGAGTCTCGCCAATGGCTCTTCCCACGCCCAGGATCACCGCTGCCGTAATGCCGGATTTAGCTGCCGGCAGTATGGTAAAAAACACGCTTCTCTCGTGGGTCGCGCCCAAAGCCAGAGAACCTTCATAGTAGCTTTCCGGAACCGCGCGAATAGAGCTTTCTGATACGCTGATAATGGTCGGCAGAATCATGATCCCCAGCATGATCGAGGCGGTCAGGATGCCTTTTCCTCCCCCTCCGGTAAGATCCTGCATGATCGGCACAATGACCACCAGACCGAAAAAGCCGTATACGATAGACGGGATGCCCGCCAGCAGATCCACCGCCGGTTTCATCAGCCTGTACAGCTTCGGCGGACAGAATCTGGCCATATAGGTGGCACAAAGCAAACCAATAGGCACGCCGATAATGATCGCTCCTATCGTTACATAAATACTGCCGATGATCATCGGCAAAATTCCGTATATGTCATTTAATGGTTTCCATTCTGTTCCGGTAAGAAATTCCTTCACGCCGATCTTCAGCATAGCCGGTATACCGTTGCCGAACATGAAAACACAGATCAAAATGACGGCAATTATGGAAGCACATGCAGCCAGTAAGAATACCAGCTGCATGGCTTTTTCTTTAAAGTTTTTGTCCATTTTACTCTACTTCCGACCAATCAGTGATTTCTCCGGTATAGATCTTGAGTACGGAATCCGAAGTGATCTCGTCAAGAGCATTGTTGCTGTTTACGATTACGGCGATACCGTCAAGAGCGATAACCGTAGCTTTTATTCCCTGGCTCAGCTCGTCGTCACTTACTTCTCTGGAAGCCATACCGATATCGCTTACGCCGTTGATCGCGTCAGTAACGCCTGTCGTGGAATCGGACTGCTGAACTTCGATCGTTACGTTGCTGTTGAGCGCCATATATTCTTCTGCCAGCTTCTGCATGACCGGAGTTACCGAAGAAGAACCGCTTACTGTTACCGTGCCTTTGACATCCGCACCTTCAAAAGCGCCCTCGCTGCCTTCGCTGATGTAGCCTTCTTCTTCAATGACTGCCTGTCCTTCGTCGCTCATGATATAGTTGATGAAATCCTGTGCTGCTTCGCTGACGTCTTCCTTCGTTACGATATTGAACGGTCTGGATACTTTGTAATCTCCGCTCTTTACGTTGTCAACGGAAGCCTCTACGCCGTCAACCTTCAGCGCCTTTACTGAATCGTCCAGGGAACCCAGGGAGATATAGCCGATAGCCGCTTCGTTTCCTGCAACCGTCTGCATCATAACGGAAGTGCTGTTGGTCACCTCTGCGCTGCTGATGGTCTTGTCTTCATCGTCCTGTTCGATACCGAAAAGCTCGATGAACGCGCCTCTTGTGCCGGATCCTTCTTCTCTGGTCAGAACACTGATCGCCTTGCTTTCGCTTTCGCCTCCTGCAGCCTCTCCGCCTTCTTCATCGCTGCCGCATGCGGTAAATGCGCTGCCGATCAGAACCATTGCCAAACAAATCGCTAAAATCTTTTTCAACTTTTTCATTTCTTTCTTCTCCTTTGATTTATTTCATTTATTTTTCTCTTGATTACGGGAATACTATACCGAAATTTTGTAAAGTGTGTAATCATGTTTATGTAAAAGCTGTGTAAAGTCTCCTGCTCAAAAACAGAAAACGGGGGCGGATCGATTTTCCTTCTGCGATCCGCCCCCGTTTTCTGTTTAGAGCCAGTGCCTGTATGCCTCTTCATTTGCTTCGTCAAAACAGACCAGAATAACTTCTTCTATCCGGCTGTCCTTTTTCTGTTCAAAATACCGCCGAATTTCTTTTACTGCGATTTCTGCCGCCTTTTCCTTGGGATAACCGTAGACCCCCGTGCTGATCGCAGGAAAGGCAATGGTTCGGCATCCGCTGCGTTCTGCCGTTTCCA